>JAZQFS010000037.1:0-6175 GCA_045539625.1 Eubacteriales bacterium
TTGTTGCTGTACTGCTTATTAAAGTGGGAGCACATCGCTCTGACTTGCTTTGCAACAAATCCCGTTTTTTATCTGTGCAAATCCACGCACCACGCCAAAATGTGAGAGGAAGGCTCCCCGCCGTGGAGGGAAGTCAGCGGAGGTCGGGAGCACTACCTGACAGAATGTACTACCCGACCGTCGGAGTCCTTAATCTCCGACGGTCGCAATTAGCACCTAGATAATATCCCCGACCGAGCCATCCCTCCGTTGAGGGGAGAATTTTTGGTACTTTTGTTTCGGGACAAAAGTACACCCCGCCGACCGCAGTCGGCACGTCCTCGCTCTCCGCAGAGAGCGAAACTCCCCTGAGATACATAATGTAACTAAAAAAAGAAAAATGAAAAAAAGAAAAAATAAAAACATATTGACTAAACTTCAAAAAAGCTGTATAATTTAAAGTAAATAAATGCAGATGAACTGCACGCCCGATAAAGAGAGAAAGGATTTGATTGATTTGAAGAAAAAATTGTCGACAGTAACTGTCCTTGTTTGTATAGCATTGTTTATCCCTCTTGCCGTTGCATTGATTTACGGTGTAAATGTAGATCCTAATTCCGTCACGGCAAATAACTTGAAACAGCTTTCCGTGTCCTACGGAAGCCTGAACTTCGCATTTGCGGACGATGCCTCCTTTGACCTGTACTCTTCCATTACCGAAAATGCACGTGAGATAGATTCTTCCTTCCGTGATTTTGCAGCCGAGAAGCCATATAGCGTCACCTTCACCGAAAGCAATAATACCCCCATTACATATACCCTTTATATGACCACCAACGCCGATGACTGCGTTTATGTGTCCCCTGACGGAAAGTATTATATGATGTCACCCGAGGTTGCCGAAAACCTCATTGTAAGAGAAGAGTTTTCTTCCCTCAATGACCTTAAAACTCTGCCTGTTGCAACGGTAGGAGGCTTTGGCTCAGGGCTTACCGTTCAGCCTGATTCCTATACTTGGACATATACCGCACTTGACGGCAGTATGCCTACTGTTACCAGCGAAAATAAAGCTTCTAATCCCGTTGTAAAGTTCGACGGCTCAGATGAAGGCTCCCTCAGAATCAACTTTGATAAAAAGCCCGATTCGCTCCACCTTTCCATCACTAAGAGCGACGGCTCCATCGTGTTCGACGATAAGTACGAAAACCTCGCCTCCTCCAACAGAATCCTGTATAATTCTGATACAAAGCTCACACTTAAGGCGGTAGCACAGTGGTATGAAATTGACGGCGCTGAGTATTTCGGCGAGGCTTCGTATACTCTCGACCTGCTTTATGACGTAGCACCCACGTATAAGGTTGTAGACGCAGGCGGTGTCAGTGCAGGCGACTTTACGGTGCTGAGAATGAGCGACTTTAATGACGGCGAGCTTCTTGGAGTTGAAAGCCAGACGGGACTTCCCGAAAAAATACGTGCTTACGATGCAGGCGACGGATTGAAAATTGCATTCCTTCCCATGGCTTCAACCCTTAAGGAAGGCACTTATACCCTGCACCTTACAACAGACAGCGGTCATCAGACGGACGTTGACGTAAAAATCAAGTCAAGTCAGGAATTTGACTCCTATACACTTATCTTTACAGATGAGGATTTAACAAAGGCGTTCAATGAAGCAAATATAACAGAGTTTGAAAAGCTGACAGCCAACCTTACCGCACAAAGCGTAAATGAGCATATGTACGAAGGAAAATTTGTGTACCCCACAGGCTCTTCAAAGCTTGCCGAGGGCGGCGCCGATTACGGCACAAATCTTGAGGTTATCAGCCTTTATACCAAGGAATATATCCATAACGGTATGCAGCTTCAGGCGGCAAAGGGACAGGATATAAAAGCGTCAAATAACGGAAAAGTAGTGTTTGCAGGCAATACGGGACTTTACGGCGGAACGGTTGTCATAGACCACGGCTGCGGCGTTCTCAGCTACTACGGAAACCTTGATTCCGTGTCCGTTTCGGTTGGCGACAGCGCAGTCAAGGGCGAAACGGTGCTTGGTAAGGCAGGCTCAACAGGCTTTGCCTGTGTCAAGGGCGGAGCTGAGGCGAAGAAGGCAACGGTTACATACTTTGCAACCTCCTTCGGCGGAATTTTCATCGATCCCGCAAGCCCTTGCAGATACGGTATTAATTTCTGATTTTGGTTTAATTAAGGTTTTGAAAATATAAGGCTTCGGGGCTGTAGCAGAACGATTTAAAACATCGCAATGGTACAGCCCCGTTTGTTATTCAATTTGTTTTAACTTCTTTCGGGAAAACTTTGATAAACTGTTTAATCTCACCCTGTTATTTGGAGGCGTTGTTTTTTGCCGTTTTAATGGAAGCAATTAATAAGATTCTGACAGTCGAGCAAATCTTGTTTACGGATTTGTATTTTGCTTCATCTAAATAGTTGGTTTTGTAAAGCATTTCAAGCCATTTTCCCGTTTCATTTGCCTCTTTTAAAGCTATTTCAAGTTTTGCAATAAAATCCGCCCTGCTGTGTCCATACTTGCTCTCGGCAATGTTGGCACAAACACTTGTTGCACTTCTTCCGATCTGATTTGATATTATATTTTCTTTCTTGTTGCGTAATTCTTTAACTAAATTTAACACCTCAATAGACAGTTCCATCGATAGCATTCCAAGCTTGTCTTCCTTCACTTGTCATCACCTCAAGACATATTGTATCACACATTTGCACGCAGTGCAACATCATTGTTGCAAAGCAACACACCGTTTGCCGCAGGCAACATCATTTTGTGTCCGATAGAATAAAACGATGTTGAACCAAAGGTTCAAATGAAGTACGGGCAAAGCCCGTAATGATGTTGTGTCCTTGCGGACACAAACACACAAAAAAAGCGTTCATTTTAACGAAATGAACGCTCTTTTTGTGGTGCTCCTGCGGAGAATCGAACTCCGGACACCTAGATTAAAAGTCTAGTGCTCTACCGGCTGAGCTACAGGGGCAAATATTAAGTTATAAATCGTCAACGCATATTACTATAACACAAACAAACCCTTTTGTCAAGAGTTTTTTTGAATTTTGTACAATATCCCCCGTACATAGGCTGTACGAGGGATATTTTTGGTTATCACGCACTTACTGTACCCATACAAGCATCTCACTTATGCCTCGGTTTGCAAAGGCATAGTATGGAATAAATTTAAGACTGCACTGCCGCTTTTCGCCGTCATAAACACTGTAAAGCTCGTCTGTTTCAACGTCCCTTGTGCCCTGTGCCATAATGGACGGCAACAAAAATTCGCCTTCACCAAGGGTAAATTCGCCTTTTCTGTCAAGACAGATGTTTCTTAAATCGGCACCGTTGTCAACACTTTCAAGACAGTATACAACAGGTCCTCTCATAACCGCAGCCCTGCCCGATACATCGTGTACCCTGTTGTGAGCACGCATAAGAACTACGGGCATATCAAAGCAAATATCAATTGAAGCTTCTCCCTCGGTGCAGTCAACTACAGCATACCCTTTTTCCATAACATAGGGCAAGGAAACAGTAAAGCTCTTGCACCATGACGGAATACGGATTGCCGCCTTCTTGCAGCCGCTGACGGTGATTTTTACGTTGCCGTCGCAAGGATAGTTTGTTGTCTGTACCGCAGTAACGCCGTCAAAGCTGCCTCGGCTTTCCATAAACTGATGAACGTACAGAATATCTCCGTCAAGACTGTACATACCGTCGGCAATAGATGGAATAAACCGCACAATGTTGGGCGGACAGCAGGAGCAGGAAAAAATTTGCTGACGAAGTATTGCGGGAAATCTTTCCTTTTCCTCGGTGGCGTTGTAAATGTAGTTGAAATCGGGATCAATTTCAAGAGGATTTTCGTAGAAAAATGACTTGCCGTCAAGGGAAATTCCCGATAAAAAGCCGTTGTAAATTACCTTTTCCGCAATGTCGGCGTACTTTGAGTCCTTGTCAAGCGCCTGCATACGCCTTGCAAAAAGCACAAGTGCAATTGCGGCACAGGTTTCGGTGTAGGCTTTTCGGGCAGGAAGATGGAAGTCAGAGGTGAAGGACTCGCCGAGATAGGTAGAGCCCACACCGCCCGTTATGTACATTCTTCTTTTCGTGCAGTTGTCAAACAGACGGCGGCACATCTCAAACAGCTCTGCGTCATTTGTATGCTTTGCAACGTCGGCAGCACCCGAAAGCAGATACAGAGCACGCACGCTGTGACCGTCAATGGTAGTGCGCTGTCTCAGGGGCATATCGTCCATGTTGTACATCGGGGCAAAGCGGGTGCCCTTTTTATCAAGGGACTTGTCGCTGCAGCCGTGGTTATCTATAAAAAATGAGGCGAGGTCAAGATACCTCCGATTTCCCGTTGCCTCGTACAGCTTTACAAGTGCAAGCTCAAGCTCAGGGTGACCGGGCGTTGTAAAGCCTGCGCTCTTTTCCACTCTGAATGCCTTGTCAACATAGTCGGCATAGCGGCACATGGCACAAAGCAGCTTGTCCTTGCCCGTGGCATTTTTGTAAGCGATTGCCGCCTCTATAAGGTGACCGAGACAGTACAGCTCGTGAGCATAACGGATAGTAAATTTAGCCTCGGGACGCTGAGTGAGAAAGTGGCTGTTGAAGTAGCCGTTTTCGTCGGCATTTTCCACGATTTTGTCAACAGCATCGTCTATGATTTTCTCGATTTTTTCGTCACGCTGCTTGCTGAGAATGTAGGAAGCACCCTCAATCCACTTTGCGGTATCCGAGTCCCAGAAAATGTGAGGCTTGCGCTCTTCGCCGTCCTTTTCTGTCCAGTTGCAGTTAAGTGCGTCAAAGCGATACGTTTCGCAAAAGCGGTCATACACGGCAAAAAGGGTGGTGTCCTTTACCATATCCTGTTTGGTTTTCCAGAAACCGCCTGTTATATCGATGTTTTCAAAGGTGATATTTTTCATACGTTTACTTCCTCTCACATTCATTTGCATTAATTATATCATACTTATTTTGGAAAAAACATTGATTTTATAAAGAAATATATTGCAAATATCACAACATAGTGATAGAATAATGACAGAGATTTAAAGATAGTTTTATGCTTGGCAGGGGATTTCGGAGCCTGCGGGCTCCGACCTTCTTTTGACCCGCCTCAAAAGAAGGTAAAAACGCTCCCCTCAATGGAGGGATGGCTCGGTCGGGGGAGTTATCTCTGTGCTAATTGCGACCGTCGGAGATTAAGGACTCCGACGGTCGGGTAGTACGTACCATCAGGTAGTGCTCCCGACCTCCGCTGACTTCCCTCCACGGCGGGGAGCCTTCCACCCTCGTTTTGGCGTGGTGCTTGGATTTGCACAGATGAAAAACAGGGGTTCGTTGCAAAGCTTGTCCGTGAGATGTGCTTCCACTTTAATAAGCAGTACAGCAACAATGAGGCAGAAAGTTGGTGTTCTCGCTTGGCGAATATAAAAAAAGCTGCACTTTTCGAGTATTATAACACTGTTAAAATTACATTCACCTTTAGCAGAGAGCAAAAAGTATCACTGTTTATCAAAAGAACCACTTTGCACTACTGCTAAAGAAAGGTGGAAGCCTCCCCGGCTGGAGGAAATCCGCAGGTGTGCAGGTTAGCAGGGAGTTTGTTTTGTGTGCTGTGCTTATCATTTTATCCTTGTGCACACCGAGGACTCCTCCATTGAGGGGAAGCGTTTTGGTTACTTTGACGCTTCGGTCAAAGTTACTCGTCCGTCGCAACGGACGAAACACCCTTGCGATACATTAAGTAACTTTAAAAACGGGACGATGTGGGCATCGTCCCCTACGAAAAAGGACAAGAGAAAGTATGACTCGCCGTCCGCAGACGGCGAAATCCTCTGCGATACATAAAGTATCTTAAAAGAAAAAGCAGAGGTCGTATCACTTGTCATGATACAACCCCTTTTGGTATTCAGTGGTTATTTGGTTGTAATGTCAATTCTGCTGCCGTTTACCTTGTAGTTACAGCCTGTTGCAAGACAGAACTCGTCAAGAGGCAGATAGGGAAGCTCGTCGTAAAATTCAAGCGGCTTTTTAAGGGTGATTTCCTTGCCGTTTACCTTTATGATGCTGCTGTCCTTTGTCCAGTATGAAACAGTGCCGTTTGCCTCAATCATTAAGGTCTTGCTGTCGAAATCCCACTCGTAGTAAATTCTTGCAAGTCTT
>JAZQFS010000038.1:0-31273 GCA_045539625.1 Eubacteriales bacterium
AAGCCTTTGAAAAGGCTTGACCTAAACTTTCATAATGGTTTTGCGACAGTCTGAGGAGCTGCGTAAAGCGGCTCCTCTTTTTTCTTTCTGTTTTCTTTGTCAAGCAGTACAGGTGATGATTTCAGAAAAAAACAAAAACCTCTCTATCTTCTCTTACTCCTGTACTCCGACGGGCTGCAGCCGCACTTTTCACGGAATCTCAAAGAAAAATAGCTATGGCTTTCAAATCCGCACATAAAACAAATCGTTTCAACATTTTCAGAGGTATAGCGAAGCAGCCGTTTTGCCTTATTGATACGAATTGACAGCAGCTCATCCATAACGCTCCGTTTATTATGCTTCTTAAAATATCTGCACAGCGCATATTTATCAAGCCCCGACACCTTTGCCACTTCGTCAAGTGTTATGGGCTTATGACAGTTGTCTTCAAGATACTGTCTGACATTTGCTGTAACGTCATCGCCTGTTTTGGTGACATACTCCAGAAATTCCGTGACAAAAGAATACCCTGCCGCAGAAATTTTATATGGCGTGGCATTGGACTTTGCGGTATCCTGCAACATATTATATTCCTGCTCAAGGTGCTCGGGCATTGTAAAGGTAATATACTGTCTTTCGCCTATGCTGTAATTTAAAAGACCGTCATCTACGGTGAAGGTACACCAAGCGGTATGAAAGGTGCTGCCCTCGGGAAAATAATTATGAGGTACATATCGCCGCATAAACATTCCCTCGCCCTGTGTCAGAAAAAATTTCTTTCCCTGTATTTCAAACTTTCCTTCTCCGTTTTTTACCCATATTATATGGTGGTATTCATAGCCGCCTTGCCGTATTATAGACGGCTGCTTTGGGTTTTCTCCTATGGTTTCAAGTATGAACGGGAGCTTTTTATTGATGTTACTCATACGCAATATCCTTATAGAAATACAATAATTTATTATTGACTGCTGTGGTTTTTTGCAATATAATTATATCACAAAGAATATAACAAATCAATATATTTTTTTGCAAAGGAGAAAACATTATGGAAAAGGTACGTATTGGTCTTATCGGCTGCGGCGGACGTTCAAAGGCACACAGAGGTCCTATCTCAAAGCTTGATTATGTTGAGGTTGTTGCGGTGGCTGACCCCATTGAGGAAAGAAGAAATGAGGCGGCAGAGCAGTTCGGTGCAAAAAGAATATACAAGAATTTTACCGAGCTTTTTGACAACGAAAGCGCCGAAACTCTTGATGCACTTATCATCTGTATCGAGCCTACGGCACACGCTGACTGCGAATACAGAGCTATAGAAAAGGGCATTCCCTTCATCGTTGAAAAGCCCATTCATATGGACGTGGAAGAAGCCGAAAAGATAGCAAAGCTTATTGAAGAAAAGAATCTTATAACTTCCGTTGGCTTCCAGGACAGATACCTTGACCTTATGGACATGATTAAGGAAGAATTACCCAAGCACAAGCAGGGCGGTCTTGTATACGGTGCGTGGGTAGGCGGTATTCCGGGGGTTTGGTGGTGGCAGAAGAAGTCCACCTGCGGCGGTCAGCTTTACGAGCAGAACATACATCTTCTTGACGGTCTGCGCTGGCTTTACGGCGAGCCTTTATCGGTTTATGCCACATGCTCAAGAGGTATGATAAAGCCCGGTGTTGACGCCAAAGAGGAATATGACACAGATGACCATTCAACAGCAGTTATCCGTTTTGAAAACAATGTTACGGCAACTTTGGTGAGCGGCTGTTACAGCAAGGGTGTTCGTCCAAGATGCGGTCTTTACATTGCCCTTGACGATATGGTTATTGACTACAGACTGAGAAACAATCTTATTATCACAACCGCCGAAGGTGTTACAGACACCCCAAGACAGGTTGACCAGACAGAGCTTCTTGACAAGGCGTTCCTTCACGCAGTTATGACAGGTGACCGCTCACAGATCAGAAGTGACTACAGCGATGCGCTCAAGACTCACAAGCTTGCGGCGGCTGCCAACAAGTCAATGGAAACAGGCGAAGTTATTTACTTCAACTAATATTAGAAAGGATGTAGATTATGAGATTTTGTATTCCCGTTCCCTGCTTCTTCGGAAGAATGGATTTTGCGGATGCCATAAGAAAAATCGGCTCTCTTGGCTTTGATGCTGCGGAAACCTACAAATGGAAAGGTCTTGACTTTGATGCTGTAAGAGGAGCTTGCGAGGAAAGCGGCGTTGAGCTTATGAGCATGTGCACAACCGAGTTCAATCTTACCTGTCCCGACAAAAGACAGGCGTGGCTTGACGGTTTAAAGGAAAGCTGCGAGGCGGCAAAAAAGCTGAATGTCAAGCGTCTTATAACTCAAGTGGGAAATGACACAGGCGCACGCCTTGAATTCCAGCACGAAAGCATAGTAAAGGGACTTTGTGCGGCAAAGCCTATTCTTGACGAATACGGCGTTACAGTTATGATTGAGCCGCTTAACACTTATGTAAACCACCCGGGCTACTATCTTACAAGCTCTCTTGAAGCTTTTGACATTATCAGAGAAGTAAACCACCCCTTTGTTAAGGTTGTTTACGACATTTATCATCAGCAGATTATGGAAGGAAACATTATTCCCAACGTAACAAAAAATCTTGACTGCATTGCCCATCTTCACGGTGCAGGACACCCGGGCAGAAACGAGTTCCAATACGGCGAAAGTGATTACAAGGTAATCATAGCCGCAATTGAAAAGGCAGGCTACACAGGTGCTCTCGGTCTTGAATACAGACCTCTCTTGGAGCCTGTTGAAAGTCTTAAAGAATTCAGAAGAATTTACATGGGCGAGTAATCAAAGTTAAATTAAAAGGACGGATTTGTGATTGATAACACATTTCCGTCCGTTTTTTTATTCAGCTTTCCTTTTGGTTTTCACCTTCGGGCACGTCTTTCGTTTCTTCCTTTTTCTTAAGGTTTACCGCTATTCTTCCCTTCACCGTTCTCCACTTTTTGATTTCATCAAATTCCTTTTTCTTGATTTCAAAGCCGTAGGAGGACATATCAACAAGAACGCCTGCACACCCCGACACCTGACTTGCTATTTCTTCATAGGTTACTGCTACCACGCTGTCACAGCAGCCGTATTTTTCAAAATGAAGCCTTGCTTTCTCCGCCTCAAAGCGTGAGGTAAACACGCACACAAGGCTGTTTTCCATAGAGTCATTTTCGCTCTTTCGTGTAACCCTGAAATTCATACCGCCTGTATATGTACCAAACTCGGTATCAAGAGGCGAAACAAGGCTTTTTTCGTCAAGCTTTGCCGCTCTGCACAGTGTCTCGGCTCTTTCAAGTGCGTTTTTGGAGTAAAGAGTCTTACCCTTTTCATAGGGTGGATTTGCAAAGACATAGCAAATGGAATTTCCAAATTCCCGATAGCCGTTGAAGCGTGCCGTCAGCAGTGCTTCAAGCATCGCTTTTTCTTTGGTTGTACCCTTTATTTGCTGACCACAGCTTGAAAGGCGTTTATTATACTGAAGATTGCGCAGAAACATTCCGCGAAGTCCGCTGTTGAACCGTTCAACAAGGTTCTCTTCTTTACAGTCTATCGCTTCACCTGTTACAAAATCACATGGACTTATGCCGTTATCAAGTCTTGCAAGCGCTATTCCCATATGTGACATGGCACGGAGCATTTTTTCAAGCTCTGCCTTCTCTACCCGCTTTACGGTAATGTGTCCCATACACTGGTTTTCATAGTGCTTTTTAAGGGAAGATGCTGTTTCATAACGTGTACATATTTCCATTCTTCCGTCAAGTGCAACAAAGGGAAAGGATGTGTTGAAATCATCGTCATATAACACAAAAACCGCTTCCTTTTCCAGCACAAGCTTTGAAAGAAGCTCTCTTTTTTCCTTCAGCTTTTCTGCATTATCTGCAGACTTCACAAGCTCTGAGCACTCTTTTTCAAGCTCATATATCTGCTTCTGTCGGGAAGTGTCCTCGCTGTCAAGTCCTTTCTGCAAAACACACAGCGAGAGTCTGTCGCGCATTTTACGAAGGCTTTCGCCAAATTCACTTTTCAGGGTTGACACATAATAATCCAGCACCACCCACATTTTGAGAATATCCGCTCCGCTTTTTTCGCAAAGGCTGTTTTCGGCATCGGAGGTATCGCTGCTTTCAACAAGCTTATTGATATTGTTTGCAACAACCGCCGAGCACTGAAGCACGGTAAACTCTCCTGTTTTCACCTTTGAAAACACCTTTTCCATCTCATCGGCAAGGCTTTCGGCAAAACCGAGGGAAGAAATGACGGTATTCAGCATTTGTTTTTGAGTATAAATGCTTGCCACGTCCCCGGGAAGATACTGCTTTGCAATCTCTCGTATTCTGTCGGCATTCTCCTTTGAAGCAAGCTCCTCAAAGGACGTCTTTTTCTTGCTTTCGTCCTCTTCAAGTGCCTTTTCCACCTCTTGGGCAATTGCCTTTTTTCCTTTTAAAAATCTGTCAAGAAAACCCATATAAATTACTCCGTTTTATTATTTGTTTCTCCCGTATCTCCGTTTTGCACATAGGGAATAAAGTTTCTGGCAAAGCTGTTTTTCCCTCTGCTTTTAACGTAGAAAAAACCGATTATGCTGAAAACCACAGCTCCGAGAAAATTGACTATAAGATCCTTCATTGTATCGATAAGACCTATATCAAGGTATCCTGCAACATTCAGCTCTTGACCGTTTACCGCAACGCTTGTGATATTATCGAGTTTCACAGGCGTATTTGAAAGTGTTTCATCAAGCGCAACGCTTGAAATCTGGTTTATGACAAAATCCTTTTGCATATCGGTACGCAAAAACACATCTGCCGAAAACTCAAACATTTCCCACAGAACCCCTATTGTCATTGAAAAGCAAAACGCAACAATTGAAAGATACAGCGGTGAAAGATTGAACTTAAAGCGGTTATTTCTGTTTAAAATATCAACAAGTGAAAAGCCTATTGCCGCACACAAAAATCCGTTTACGGTATGAAGAACGGTATCCCATATGGGCACCTTTACGTAATAGCAGCCTATTTCTCCCAGTATTATTGACGAGAAAATAAACAGCATTACTATTATTTCAAGCATACTCGGAAGCTCTATACCCAGATTTTTCTTAAAAAACGGCGGCACAAGAAACAGCATCAGTGCCAGCACGCAGGCAAACACGTTTTCGTATCTTCCCCTCAGCACCGACAGTACTATTGCACCTATAACAATAAGTCTTAAAACAACATAAACCGCAAATGTTGCCTTATGCTTTTTTATTTCGTCTTTCAAGGTCGCCACTATATGTCTTTTCTCTTTTGTCTTTTTCACTTAACCTCGTCCTTTTTGTACAACAGCACAACTGCGTGTGCGCTTATGCCCTCTTTACGTCCCGTAAAGCCAAGCTTTTCTTCGGTTGTCGCCTTGATATTGATACAATCCTTGTCACACTCAAGTGCCTGTGCCAAATTGTCGGTCATTTTCTCAATGAACGGTCTGAGCTTGGGTGCCTGTGCAATAACGGTAATATCGGCATTGGAAAGTACATATCCCTTTTCGTCAAGCTTTTTCTTTACTTCCTTTAAAAGAAGAATACTGGAAATTCCCTTATACCTTTCATCGCTGTCGGGAAAATGAAGTCCTATATCCCCCATTGCCGCCGCTCCCAGCATTGCGTCCATAAGTGCGTGGGTAAGAACATCTGCATCGGAGTGACCGAGTAGTCCTCTTTCGTGCTCTATTTCAACTCCTGCAAGTATGAGCTTTCTTTCGGGAACAAGTCTGTGTACGTCATAGCCGTGTCCTATTCTCATCATTTTCTATTTCTGCCTTTCGTAAGCTATAAGAGCCTGTGCCAAAAGCACGTCCTCCTCATAGGTGATTTTAAAATTAAAGGAAGGTGTTTCGCAAAGATATACTTTTTTTCCCATATTGAGAAGCAGTGAGCTGTCATCGGTTGCGGTAAAGCCGTCCTTTTGTGCCCTTTCAAGTGCAGCCTTATAAAGTGACTTTTCAAACACCTGAGGCGTCTGTATCTGCCACATATTTTCCCTGTCAACCACCTTTTCCACAACCGCTTCTTTATCTGTTCTCATCAGTGTATCACGCACCCTGCATGCACATACCCCATTACCCTTTTCACGTGCCATATCAAAAACCTTTTTTGCATCCTGCACCGTAAGCAATGGACGTGCCGCATCGTGCACCGCAACATAGCCTGTATCAACGTCATCAAAAAGTCCGCATTCAAAGGCATTTTTTACGCTTTGCTGTCTGTCTTCACCGCCCGACACTACTTTTTTCACTTTACTGTAGCCGTACCGATTGCAAAGGGCACTTATTTCTTCAACCTTATCTTCTCTTGCCGCTATTACAACAAATTCAACATCCGAACAGCTCTGGAAAACATCAAGGCTGTAAAACAGCATTTGCTTTTCACACAGCTTTTCAAGGGGTTTATACACTCCGCCCATTCGGCTTCCGCTTCCGCCTGCGGGAATTATTACGCCGATTTTTTTGTCCGTCATGCTACCGCCTCCTTATTTTTTACAATTATATCAATATAATTATATTTTTACAAGCCTTTAGTGTTAATTCATTGTTAATATGCTTATTATATTTATTGAAGGCGGTTTTTAACCGTAAATTCATAGTGAAGTCACAAAATATCTTAACTTTCAGTTTTTTATTCATAAATACTTGTTGAAATAAAATTTAATTGAGTATAAAATATAAAGGAATATGCTGTAGTATTATGCCTACTTATATACAAAAATTCTTTCATTATATTAAGGGTGATTTCAAAAAGCATGGAATATTCATATATTTCTTCGCGAAAAAACGAAAAAATCATATTTGCTTCAAAGCTTTGCGACAAAAAGCACAGAGACAGAGAAAAGCTGTTTTTTGTTGAAGGAGCAAAGCTGCTTGAAGAGGTGCTTTTAAGCGGTCTTTCGGTAAGGTATCTTTTCTTTACGGAAAAGGCTCTTGATAAGTATTCTTCCCTTTTGGAAAATGCAAAGGCTTGTGAGAATATTCTTGTTACCGACGAGGTTTTCCAAAAGCTTTCCTGTGAGGAAGCTCCGCAAGGGATTTTTTCGGTGATAAGCACCCCCGATGGTGCGGTTTTTTCCGAGGAAGAATTGAACGAGGGCTCATTCTTAATACTTGAAGACGTACAGAATCCTCTTAACATAGGCGCTGTCTTTCGATGTGCCTATTCGCTGGGTGCCGACAAGCTTGTTCTCACACGTGGCTGTGCCGACATTTACAACCCCAAGGTTTTAAGGGGTGCAATGGGAAGCATCTTCAAAGCAAAATTCATTGTCTGCGATGACATCCTCCTTTTTATTGCTGACCAGATGCAAAGAGGTAACAGGGTTATCTGTACGGCGCTGTCAAAGGATTCACAGATGCTGGGAAGCTTTGACTTTAAAGACGGTGACAGCATAGTCATCGGAAATGAAGGACGGGGCATATCTCAGGGTACGTTGGATTTATGCAAAAACAGCATTATTATCCCAATGCTTCAGGGTGCCGAATCGCTGAATGCGGCAACGGCGTGCTCGGTGGTGCTTTGGGAAAAGAACAAAGGCAAGCTTATTTCACTTAATAAGACGGGAGTGTGACAAATGGACGAAAGACTTTTATATTTTATCTGGCTTTCAAACACATTCAGAGCAGGCTCTGCTGCTCCCAAAAAGCTGCTGTGTCACTTCGATTCCATTTTCGACATATACAAGGCAGGCTACGATGATTACAAAGAGCTTGACTTATCGGAATCTGACATCAGAGCGTTATGCAACAAGGATTTAACGGCGGCGTCTTCTCATCTTGCCTTTTGCAAGTCGGAGAATGTGGGCATTTTCTGCTATGATGACCCGTTATTTCCCGAAAGATTAAAGATAATAAACAATCCGCCTGCAATGTTCTACTACAAGGGACGGCTCAATATGCTTGACGACTATCCCTGCATTACCATGGTGGGAACACGTTCCTGCTCGGAGCGAGGCTTCCGCCTTGCATATGAGGTAGGCTTTGATGCGGCAAGCAAGGGTGCGGTTATAGTAAACGGACTGGCACTTGGAATTGACGGAGCCTGCATTGCGGGCGGTCTTGATGCAAACGGCTACTGTGTGGGCATATTGGGCTGCGGCATTGACAGAGTATATCCCGCAGGAAACACAGAGCTTTTCAAAAGATTATGCGCCACAGGTCTTATTCTTTCTGAATTTCCGCCCTTCACTGCTCCCGAAGGCAGAAACTTTCCCGTAAGAAACAGGGTAATAAGTGCGTTGTCGATTGCAACCTGTATTTTTGAAGCAGAAGCCTCAAAAAGCGGTGCCATGATTACCGCAGAGCACGCTCTCAATCAGGGCAGACGAATTTTTGCAGTACCCGGCAAGCCCTACGACAAGTCCTATTCGGGACCTCTTGAGCTTATCAAAAACGGCGCTTCCGTATTTACCGCGGCTGACGACATTCTTTCGGAATATTCCATGGCATTCCCTCACAGAATAAATCTTGCAAACAAAAACACACCGCCGTCTGACAAGCTGGACAGGCTTATTAATATGTATTTCAAAAAAGGCACAGATCCCGACGAGCCCGTCAACAGGCGTTTTGTAAAAAGCTTTGACAAGAGCGGAAAAGCGGCAAAGCCCGAAAAGCTATCTGACAGCTCACCTTCTAAGAGTGCTTTGAATACAAAGAGTAAGGAAAAACAAGTCTCAGGCGTTAAAGCGGTATCCGGCGTCAAAGCGGTATCAGAGGAAAAGCAATCATATGCTGTCAGCGAAAAGCCAAAGCAGACGAAGGCCGGTTCCGCCGTGGAAAACAAGCCCGAGAGCACTGCCTTCGAGCCTGATTTATCTGTTTTATCGGTAACCGAAAAGCAGGTATTTGAGCTTTTACAGTCAAAGGGCACACTTACCGCCGACGAAATCTCACAGTTCGGAATTAAAATCGAGCAGGTTTTATCGGTTCTTACGCTTCTTGAAATATACGGTCTTGTAACGGCACTACCGGGAGGACGGTACAAAACCTATCTTCAGTAAACAATTTACTTTACATATATCAAATGACGTTTTACGTCGGAAAGAGGAAATATTTTGGCAAATCTTGTTATAGTTGAGTCACCTGCCAAGGCAAAGACAATAAAAGGTTATTTAGGAAAAAATTACAAGGTCACCGCCTCAAAGGGCCACGTAAGAGACCTTCCCAAAAGCACACTCGGTGTAGATATTGAAAACGATTTTACACCCAAGTACATCAACATCAGAGGCAAAGGCGATTTAATCAAGGAGCTTAAAGCGGAAGCAAAGGGCGCCGACTCCGTATATCTCGCAACGGACCCTGACCGTGAGGGTGAAGCCATTGCATGGCACTTAGCTTCGGTGCTTGGCATTGATGCTGACAAAATAAAGCGTGTAAAATTCAACGAAATTACAAAGCCCTGTGTTAAGGAAGCCATCAAGAACTCGGGCAAAATCGACATGAATCTTGTTGATGCACAGCAGGCAAGAAGAATCCTTGACAGAATCGTCGGCTACAAATTAAGCCCCGTTCTGTGGAAGAACATCAAAAGCGGTCTTTCCGCAGGACGTGTTCAGTCTGTTGCAACAAAAATGATTGTTGACAGAGAAAACGAAATCCGTGCCTTCAAGCCAAAGGAATACTGGTCAATTGAAGTTACACTTGAAACCACCGACGGCAAAAAGTTCAAGGGCTTCTACTACGGCGAGGGCGACAAAAAGAAGGAAATCAAAAACAAGTCTGAGGCTGACAGCATTTTAAGTGCAATCTCGGGTAAGGATTTTGTTGTAAAGAGTATGAAAAACTCTCAGCGTATCAAAAATCCCGCTCCTCCCTTTACCACCTCCACTCTTCAGCAGGAGGCTTACAAGCGTCTGGGCTTTGCTTCAGCCAAAACCATGAAGACAGCGCAGGAGCTTTACGAAGGTATTCAGTTGGGCGACAAGGGCACTCACGGTATTATTTCCTATATGAGAACAGACTCCCTTCGTATTTCCGATATTGCCGCAGAAAGTGCAAGACAGTACATTGTTGACAACTTCGGCTCGGAATACTATCCCAAGCAAAGACGTATATACAAGTCAAGAAACGGTGCTCAGGACGCTCACGAAGCTATCCGTCCTTCATATATGGAGTATCCGCCAAAATCAATCCGCGCTTATCTTTCAAATGACCAATACAAGCTTTACAAGCTTATCTGGGACCGTTTTCTTTCAAGCCAGATGTCCTCTGCCGTTATTGACACTGTAACAATTGACTCTGTTTGCGAAAACAAGCTTTTCCGTTCCACGGGAAGTGTTCTTAAATTTGCCGGCTTTATGTCGGTTTACGAGGAAACCCGTGACGATGAAAACGCAGAAAACGACGAAAACGAATTTCTTCCCTTTACCTACGAGGGCGAGCATCTTAAAGGAAGCGGCATAACTCCCGAACAGCACTTTACACAGCCTCCCGCAAGATTTACCGAAGCTTCCCTCATCAAGGCTCTTGAAGAAAAGGGCATCGGACGTCCCAGCACCTACACTCCCACAATTACAACAATTGTTCAGCGAGGCTATGTTGAAAGAGCAGCCAAGGCTCTTGCTCCAACTCCCTTGGGTGAGGCTACAAACAGCCTTATGGTTGACAATTTCCCCGACATTACCGACTACAATTTCACAGCCAATATGGAAACCAGTCTTGACGAAATCGAAAGCGGCGACAAGGTTCTTTTGGACGTTCTTCGTGAATTTTACGACGACTTTGAAAAGGAAATGGAAAAAGCCGAGGATACCGTCAAGGACAAGAGCTACAAGCTTCCCGTTATCGAAACAGACATCATCTGTGAAAAGTGCGGCAGCACCATGGTTATAAAAAGCGGACGCTTCGGAAAATTCGCAGCCTGTCCCGCATATCCAAAGTGCAAGAACACAAAGCCTCTTGACAAGGACGGCAATGCCGTAGTGGAACAGGCTGAAAAAACAGCTCCCACTCCTGCACCCGATGACATCAAGTGCGACATCTGCGGCAGTGGTATGGTCATCAAAAAAAGCCGCTACGGTTCATTCTATGCCTGCTCAAAATATCCCGAATGCAAGGGCACAAAGCCCATCAACAAGGAGCTTGATGTTCCCTGTCCTCTTTGCGGCTCAAAGATTGTTATCCGCAGAGGCAGAAACAGAACAGTCTTCTACAGCTGTTCCTCTTATCCCGACTGCAAATTTACCTCCTGCGACACTCCCACCAACGAAAAGTGTCCCGAATGCGGAAGCATGCTTTTACAGAAGCGCGGAAAAAATCTTACCGTTTGCTGCAACAAGAAGTGCTCCTACAAGGGCGAATGCAAGGACACGGGCGACAACTGATTACAGGAAATCAATGCTGAAAGGAAATAACAATGAGAATTATTGTTGACTGTATGAGCGGTGACAACGCTCCCGACGAAATTGTCAAAGGTGCACTTGAGGGTGCGGCTAAGGAAAATGTGACTTTAGTGCTTGTGGGCACAAAATCGGCAATAGAAGAAGCGGCAAAAAAGTGTTCTCTCAGTCTTGAAGGACACGAAATTGTTGAAAATACAGGGGAAAACATTCTTATGACAGATGATCCGAGTGTTGTAACAAAGGAAAAGAGCGAGTCCTCAATGGCAGTGGCTTTAAAGCTTCTCAAGGAAGGTGCGGGCGATGCTGTTGTATGTGCAGGAAGCACAGGTGCTCTCTTTACAGGCTCAACTCTTATTATCCGCAGAATCAAGGGCGTAAGACGTCCTGCCCTCGGTGCAATTATCCCCGTAGGCTCACCTGCGTTAATTGCAGATTCGGGGGCAAACGTGCTTTGCAGTCCCGACGACCTTGTTATGTTTGCAAGAATGGGAAGCATTTACATGAACAAGGTTATGGGCATTGAAAATCCCAAGGTTGGTCTTATCAACAACGGCGAAGAAGAGTGCAAGGGAACGGAGCTTCAGAAGGAGGTTTATCAGCTTCTTAAAAATCTCAACGAAATCAACTTCAGAGGCAACGTGGAGGGCAGAGAAATTTTTGAAGGTCCCTGTGACGTTCTTGTATGCGACGGCTTTACGGGCAACATCGTTCTCAAAATGGTTGAGGGCGGCGGAAAATTTGTAAAGACCTGTCTTAAAAAGATATTTTACCGCAACATATTTTCAAAGCTTGCGTATTTGTTTGCAAAGGGCAGTGTAAAGGCTCTGCAGAAGGAAATGGACTACTCGGTTTACGGCGGTGCTCCCTTCCTTGGAATTGCAAAGCCCGTTATCAAGGCACACGGCTCATCAAATCACGTAAGCATTGCCGTTTGTATCGGTCAGGCAAAGCGTTACGCTCAGTCGGGTATGATTGAATACATCGCTTCGCTGAGTGCAAAGCAGTCCGAAAAGGAATAATTATTTAAAGAAAGGTGCATTCAGTAATGCAACAAAACGTTTCTTTACTTGAAGAAAGAATAGGCTATGAGTTTAGCGACAAGTGCTTGCTTGACACCGCTCTTACTCATTCCTCATATGCCAACGAGCTTAAAGCCAAGGGCGTTGAAATAATGTACAACGAGCGTCTTGAATTTTTGGGCGACTCTGTTTTATCCCTTATTGCAAGTGTTTATCTTTTTAAGGGAAACAGCACATTGTTTGAAGGCGACCTTACCAAAATCAGAGCAGGTATTGTTTGCGAAAACGCACTTTACGATTACGCTCAGAAAATAGATCTCGGCAGTTTCTTAAAGCTCGGTCACGGCGAAGAATCTACAGGCGGAAGACAAAGAAAAAGCGTTGTCTCCGATGCCTTTGAAGCACTTCTTGCCGCAATTTATCTTGACGGCGGCTTTGCAAATGCCAGAAAGTTTGTACTGCCCTATCTTGCAGAGGCTGCCGAAAAGCTTATGAAATCAGGCGGCGGCGAGGACTACAAGACTCTTTTACAGAAGTTTGTACAGCAGAACAAGGGAGACATTTTAGAGTACATAATGGTTGGTGAAAGCGGTCCGTCCCATGCAAAAATGTTTGATTACAACGTTTTACTTAACAACAACGTAATCGGCAAGGGAAGCGGAAAATCCAAACGTGATGCCGAACAGGCTGCCGCAAGAGAAGCTCTTATTCTCTTCGGAAAAATCAGCGACAAATAATGGCAAGACACGTAAACATTCCCGTTTTCATTCCCCACGAGGGCTGCAGAAACGAGTGCGTCTTTTGCAATCAGCGTACCATTACAGGTGTTCATAACCGGGACGACAGCAAGGTTAAAGAGCTGATTGACAAAGCGTTATCCACAATTGAAGATGATGCCGAGGTCGAAATCGCCTTTTTCGGCGGCTCATTTACGGGCATCGGCATTGACAGAATGACTTATCTTTGCTCAGTGGCTTACGAGTACGTAAAAAGCGGCAGAGCAAGCTCGGTACGCCTTTCCACACGTCCCGACTACATTGATGAAGAAATACTTTCCATTCTCAAAAAGTACGGTGTTACCCACATAGAGCTTGGTATTCAGTCAATGCGGCAGCACGTTCTTGATGCCTGCAAGAGAGGTCACACAGTCTGTGACACCGAGAGGGCATGCAGGCTTATCAACGAATACGGCTTTATCCTAGGCGGTCAGATGATGGTGGGACTTCCCTCTTCCACCTCCGAGGACGAAATGTACACTGCCGAAAGAATAATCGAAATGGGTGCAAAGGAAGCAAGAATTTATCCTTGCGTGGTCTTTTGCAATACTGAGCTGTGCAACATGGCAAAAAGCGGAGAGTATACGCCGATAACCGTTGACGAGGCTGTTGAAAGAAGCGCAAAGATTTATCGTCGGCTGCAAACTCGTGGAATAAACGTACTGAGAGTCGGTCTTCAGAGCAGCGAAGCTCTTTCGGACGGCAGTGAAGTTTACGGCGGTGCATATCACCCTGCAATGGGCGAGCTTGTAATGAGCCGTGTTATGCTTGACAGATTACTGTCGGCAATAGACTTTATTAAATCACATAAAGATTCCGAGTATCAGGGAAAGCCCTTTATCGTTGAGTGCAACAGGTGCGATTTATCAAAGATTATCGGGCACAAAAAATCAAATACGGAAATTATACGGAAAGCCGCACTTGATGCAGGTTTTTCGGATTATATCATAAAAACAAATGAGCAGGAAAAGCCGGGCTGCTTTCTTGTTCACTTTGACAGGTAAACGCAAATACAGGATTAACGGAGGAAAACACATTGTATTTAAAAGCTCTTGAAGTAAGAGGCTTCAAATCCTTCCCCGACAAAACAAGACTTGACTTCCAGACAGGTGTTACGGCTGTCGTAGGTCCCAACGGAAGCGGAAAGAGCAACGTTTCGGATGCTGTAAGATGGGTTCTCGGCGAAATGTCGCCCAAATCCCTTCGAGGCTCAAAGATGGAGGACGTTATTTTCGCAGGTACTGCAAAGCGTACCCAGACAGGCTTCTGCGAGGTTTCCATCATTGTTGACAACACCGACAGAAAGCTTCCAAGCGACACGGACGAGGTCAAAATCACACGTAAATACTACAGAAGCGGCGACAGCGAATACAAAATCAACGACAAGCCCTCAAGACTTAAGGACATATACGAATTATTCCTCAACACAGGTATCGGACGTGAGGGTTATTCTGTTGTAGGTCAGGGTAAAATCGCAGAGGTACTGTCTCAGAAAAGCGACGAAAGACGTCACATTTTCGAGGAAGCGGCAGGTATTTCAAAGTTCCGCTACAGAAAGAACGAAACGGAAAAGAAGCTTAACGAAACAGACACCAACCTTATCCGTCTTAACGACATTGCAAGTGAAATCGAAACACGTCTGGGTCCTTTGGAAAAGGATGCGGAAAACGCAAAGAAGTATCTTGTTCTGTCCGACAGAAAAAAGGAGCTTGAGGTTTCAATTTGGCTTGACAGAATAGTTTCTGCTTCCGACAAGTCAAAGAACCTTGAGAACAAGCACGAGGTTGCCAAGAAAAACTACGAGGACACCGACAACGAAATCACCTTGCTTGACTCGGCTATAGAAGGTCTTTTCAATAAAAAGATGTTTGCCTCTCAAAAGGCTGAAAGCAAGCGTGAGGAAATTGCCGAAATCGAAGGCGAAAAGAACAGGCTTGAAAATCTTCGTTCTCTTGCAGGCAACGACATTTCTCACCACAACGAGAGAAAGTCACAGATTAATGCTGAAATAACTCTTCTTTCGGGAAGCGAGCTTGATTCTATAAAGGCAAAGCTGCTTGAAGCCGAAAACGGCGTTAAAACTGCACAAGAAAACTTGGAAAAAGCAAAAAACGAGCTTACCAATGCCGAAAAAGCCCATGAGGACAGCATTTCTGCCGTTAGTCTTGCAGAAGAAACCCTATCGGCAAAGCAGGACGAAATAAGAAAGTCAACTGAAGCTCTCACCACCCTTAAAATTGAGGAAGCGGCAGAGCAGACAAGTGAAAAATCAGAGGCTGAAAGAAAAGAATTCCTGACAGGCGAAATCAAAAAGGCTGACGAGGAGCTGGAAAGTGCTTACAAAGCCCTTGAAAGTGCCCAACAGCGAAAGCAGGACTTCAAGTCCGAAAAGGAACAACTGCTCTGCGACATAAAGGAAGAGCAGGAGTCCTTAAAGGTACTTGCTTCAAGGAGAGAGGAATTACTTGCTCTCAAAAATCAGCTTGAGGCTCAGTATGCCGCCGACAGCCACCGCAGAGAAGTTCTTGACAGAATGGACAAGATGCTTGAAGGTTACCCCGGAAGCGTCAAGGCGGTTATGAACGAAAGCTCGCTGTCAGGCATCTGCGGACCTGTTTCACGAATTTTGGGTGTTTCGGGCGAATATGTTACGGCAATCGAAACGGCTCTCGGTGCTTCTGTTTCCAACATAGTAGTTGAAAATGAAGAAAGCGCAAAGGACGCAATCCGTTTCTTAAAGAGAACAAATGCAGGCAGAGCCACCTTCCTTCCCCTTACCTCAATGAGCGGCAAGGTGGTAAATGAATCGGGGCTTACCCGTGAGAAGGGCTACATCGGCATTGCGTGCGACCTTGTTTCCTTTGAAGAAAAATACAGAGTCATTGCCGAAAACCTTCTTGGCAGAACGGTTGTTGTTGACGACATTGACAACGGCTCTTCCATTGCAAAGAAGTATTCATACAGGTTCAGAATCGTCACTCTTGACGGTCAGATTATAAACTCGGGCGGTTCTTATACGGGCGGCTCAAGTGTATCAAGAACAGGCGTTATGTCAAGAAACGCCGACATTGCCGCACTTGACGAGTCAATCAGTGCTCTGGGTGAAAAGATGAAGCAGTTAAAGGCTGACATGAAGGAAAACGAGGAAGAATGTCAGAGTGCCATCGACTACATCGAAGGCTTAAAGAACGACCTTTCCAACGCCGACAGCGGTCTTTACAGAAGTGAAAACGACATCAAGCTTCACACCGAGCACATTGAGGCGTGCAGTGAAAGACTTAAGAATATGCACCTTCAGCTTGACGAATTTGACAGTGAAAAGATTAAGGAAAGACTGAGCCTTATTACTGCAAAGAGAAAGGCTGAGGAAGACCATCTTGAAGCTCTCACAAAGGAAGAAGCACTTCTTACTGCAAAGCTTGACGAAGCTGACAACGCAGAGCGTGAAGCCAACGAATATGTCAACACCACACGTCTTTCCATTCTTTCATGTGAAAAAGACGTGCAGTCCGCAAATGCTTCTGTTGCCTCATTAAGGCTTCAGATTGCGGACAACGTAAGAAGAACAGAGTCCCTTAAGACTGAGCTTATTCAGATTGAAGAATTGCTTCGAGGCATTTCCGTTGACATTGAGCAGAGCGAAGAAAACATCAAGGCGGCGGAAGAAAAGCTTACGGTATGCAAAAAAGAGCTTGAAGAATTTATCACTCTTACCCAGAACGTTGAAGCGGATATGAACCGCAAGCGTGAAAATCAAAAGGGCTTGCAGAAGGACAAGGAAATCTTCTTTGAAGAGATGACAAAGCTTGCTTCAACCTTGGAAAACTGCAGAGCAGAGTACGACAACCTTACTTCAAAGCTGTGGGAAGAATATACCCTTTCCTTCAGCGAGGCGGCAGCTTTAAACTATCCTGCTCCCACAAAGGAAAGTGCTCAGGAGTTATCCACCGTCAAGAACAAAATCAAAGCCCTCGGTCACATCAACGTAAATGCTGTTGAGGAATTCAAGGAAACAAAAGAACGATATGACTTTATGTCAAAGCAAATTGCCGATCTTGAGGATTCCAAGAAGAGTCTTGAATCTATCATAAGACGTCTTGAAAGCGATATGAAAACAATGTTTGTAAAAGCTGTCAACGACATCAACGCACAGTTCAAGATTGTTTTTGCTGACCTGTTCGGCGGCGGTAATGCGGACATTGTCATAACCGATCCAGAAAACGTACTTGAATCGGGCATTGAAATCAACATTCAGCCCCCGGGAAAGATGGTAAAGAGCTTATCGCTTCTGTCGGGCGGTGAGCAGGCATTTACCGCAATTGCTCTTTACTTTGCAATTCTTAAGGTAAATCCCGCACCCTTCTACATCTTTGACGAAATCGAGGCGGCTCTTGACGACGTTAACGTTAACCGCTTTGCTTCATACTTAAAGAAAAACAACGATACTCAGTTTATTGTCATCACCCACCGTCGAGGCACCATGGAGGTTGCCGACACAATGTACGGTGTTACCATGCAGGAAAAGGGTGTATCCAGCTTCCTTAAGGTTAACATTGATGACGTTGAAAAGAAAACGGGTATCAAGCTGTAAAAAGCTTTTGAAAGGAATGTTATTATGTCATTTTTTGACAGGCTTAAAGAAGGTCTGAAAAAGACCAAGGACGCCATTTTCGGTCAGGTCAACGACATTTTCAAGCATTTTCACAAGGTGGACGAAGAAATGCTTGAAGAGCTTGAGGAAATCCTTATAGCTTCGGATGTGGGTTACGCCATTACCGAGGAAATTATCGAAAAGCTCACCGATGTTCTCAAGGAAAAGAGAATTACAGAGCCTGAGGACGCACGTCAGGAGCTTATTGCCATCATCGAAGAAACCATAGGCGAAAACGAAGGCTTAAAGCTTGACACAAAGCCATCAGTTATCCTTGTTATAGGTGTTAACGGCGTAGGCAAGACAACCTCCATTGCAAAAATCGCAAACTGCTTAAAGCAGGAGGGCAAGAGCGTTGTTCTTGCGGCGGCGGACACCTTCAGAGCGGCTGCCATCGACCAGCTTGAAATATGGGCAGGCAGAGCAGGTGTTCCCATAGTCAAGCACAGTGAAGGAAGCGACCCTGCGGCGGTTGTTTTCGATGCCTGCAGCTATGCCAAAGGTCACGGGAGCGACGTTGTTATCATCGACACGGCAGGAAGACTTCACAACAAGAAAAATCTTATGGACGAGCTTTCCAAAATCAGCAGAGTTATTGACAGGGAATTGCCCGACTGTGACAAGGAAACACTTCTTGTTCTGGATGCGGTAACAGGTCAGAACGCAATAAATCAGGCAAAGGAATTTATAAAGACAAGCGATATTACGGGTATTGTTCTTACAAAGCTTGACGGCACGGCAAAGGGCGGTATTATCATCTCCGTCAAGAAGGAGCTTGGTATTCCCGTAAAGTACATCGGTGTGGGCGAAAAAATGGAGGATTTGCAGAAGTTTGATGCAAAGGAATTCACCTCTGCCCTCTTTGCCGAATAAGGAACATTTTACCTAAAACAACGTCAAATATACAGGTGTTTAAAATGAAAATTGCCATTGCTACAAAGAACGATCACAAAATAAAAGAGCTTGCACGTCTTATCAACATTGACGGCATTGAATTTATAAGTCTTCGGGATCTTGGCTTTGAGGGAGAAATCGTTGAGGACGGCTCCACATTTGCCGAAAACGCACTTATCAAGGCAAGATTTATAAGCCAAAAGTACGGTGTTTTTGCAATTGCCGACGACTCAGGTCTTTGCGTTGATGCTCTTGACGGAGAACCGGGTATTTATTCGGCAAGATATGCTTCAACAGATGACGCCAATGCAAGCGACGAAGCAAACATTGCGAAACTTCTTGACAAGCTCAAATCCATTCCCTCAGGCGAAAGAAGCGGAAGATTTGTATGCTCCATGGCTTTTGCTGCCCCTGACGGTGTTTCATTTGCCGTTGACGGAATTTGCGAAGGTCACATAACAAGCGAATGCCGAGGTGAGGGCGGCTTTGGATATGATCCTGTCTTTTACTGCACAAAGCTGTGCAAAACCTTCGGCGAAGCAAGCGAGGACGAAAAAAACGGTGTCAGCCACAGATATCATGCCTGTGTGCTGTTAACCGAAAAGCTGAAGGAATATTTTAAAATAGACTGACAACTGAAAGGTGACATATATGTCAATAGAAAATCTTACAAGCAGCGAGCGTGCTTATTTACGCTCTCAGGCAAACACCCTTGATGCTATTTTTCAGCTTGGCAAGGGCGGTATCAACGAAAACTTTATCAAGCAAATCGACGACGTGCTTGAAATACGTGAGCTTATTAAAATCAGCCTGCTTGAAACCTGCGAATACTCCGTAAAGGAAGCGGCTGAGGAAATCTGCCAAAAGACAGGTGCTCAGAGCGTACAGATGATAGGCAGAAAGCTTGTGCTTTACAGAGCCGCAAGTGACAAAGACAAGAGAAAGATTACTCTTCCCAAGTCCAAAAAATGAAAATAGGATTTATGGGCGGCTCTTTCAATCCGCCACACATCGGTCATCTCAATGCTGCAAAGTGCTTTTATGAGGAAGCGCGACTTGACAAGCTTATCATAATTCCTGCAAAGGTCTCCCCTTTCAAGGTGGAAAGGCAAAGTGATGTCTCAGATTTACAAAGGCTTGAGATGTCACGTCTTTGCTTTGGCTCTTTAAGGGAAAAGTACGGCTATGAGGTTGAAGTATCCGACCTTGAGATAAAAAACGACGGTGTAAGCTACACCATTCTTACGGTGGAAAAGCTTAAATCCTCATATCCCCGCGACGAGCTTACAATGTATGTTGGAAGCGATATGTTTTTTTCTCTTGAAAAGTGGAAAAGCTTTGAGGATATTTTCAGTAATTGCTCAATTTTCACCATGTGCCGTGAATACGGTGAAGTGGAAACAATGGAAAAGACGGCTGAAAAATACCGAAGCCTGTACGGTGCACGCATAACCCTTTCACGGCAAAAGGAAGTTATTGTATCAAGCACAGAGGTACGTGACAAAATCCGTTCAAAATCATCGGCAAATTGCGAAAAGCTGTTGACTGAGGACGTTTTAAGGTATATAATAAAGGGTAGGTTATATTTGGAAGAATGATGAAAGACAGTGTTTACAGTCACACCCCCACGTCATGGGAAACGGTTCTCAATATAAGGACAAGCCTTGCACATTACATCACGGGACACAGGCTATGCCACACTCTTTCGGTTGAAAAGGAAGCGGTTGACATTGCAAAGCTTTTATTTCCCGCCCTTAGCATTGATGAAGGCTATCTTGCAGATGTAAGCTGTGCGGCGCTGCTTCACGATATAACAAAGCATTTTTCACTTGACGAGCATATTGAAATATGCAAAAAGTACGGCATAGACCTGTCGGACAAGGCGGTTATGTCCTCTGCCCTGCTTCATTCAAAAACAGGTGCGTACATTGCCCGTGAAAAATTCGCCGTCAATGACATTGTATTCAATGCCGTTTTCAACCACACCTCAGGCTGTGAGGATATGGACTTAATTTCAAAAATTATTTTTATTGCCGACTACATTGAGCCTACACGCACTCACGACTCCTGCAAGGCTGTAAGAGACGAGTTTTATGACGGCTTAAAGGAAGGCGGAAATCCTCTTTACGTGCTTGACAGGTGCATTATAAAGTCTATAGACCTTACACTTTCCTACCTGTTAAAGCAAAACTCTTTAATACATATTCAGACCGTAAAGACACGAAATTACTTACTGGCAGATATCGCACTGCACAAAGCGTAAGAAAAGGAATATGACAATGAAAAAGAGCAACAATAATTCT
This sequence comes from Eubacteriales bacterium, assembly GCA_045539625.1. GTDB lineage: Bacteria > Bacillota > Clostridia > Oscillospirales > CAG-382 > UMGS1387. The sequence goes on from JAZQFS010000038.1 coordinate 21,019, forward strand.
ATAAATGACGAAAAGTTCAGGGAAAACCGAAGAAAACGCAAAACCGTGGAGAAAACCTCCGCCGGTCCTGTCAGGAAAGCCTCCTCTTCCCGTGTAAAACAGGTGAAAAAAGCGGACGTCAAAAAAACACACACAACGGCTTTCATTGTAATTTCGGTGCTTGCCTCCATCATAATTTTATTTACGTCCCTTTTATTATTTGCTCCCGGCTTTAAGACAACGGTGCTAAAGCACGTTCTTATGAGCATTTCCTACGGAAGCAATTTATCAAACAACGACAATCCCGATGCTTCCCTCTCTGACGGTATTCACCACACCTTTGAGGGCGACGGCGGAAAACAGGGCAGTCTTCACAAGGATGTTTATACCTTCCTTGCGACAGGTACCGATTTCGGCGGTAATCTCACCGACGTTATTATGATTGCAAAGCTTGATACCGAAAAGGACAAAATTGACATTCTGCAAATTCCCCGTGACACTTATGTCAAGCTTAATTCAAAGCTTATTATCGACGACAAGGGCAACATATCCCGTGACAACTTTACAAAGGGCTATGAAGCAAAGATAAACTCAGTATACTCTCAGGGTAAAAATCTTGCCTACAATCCTTTGAACAAGCTTATCGGCGAGGCAAAGGGCAAGGGCGTTTCACAGATTGAAAAGCTTTGCAAGAGCAAGGAGTATTCATATCTCGGTGTTACGCAGCAGCAACTTTCAAGGTATCTTTCAGAAAGCGACGGTACAAAGAAGAAAGAGCTGCTGAACAATATGCAGCGAAACTTCGGCATCAAGTATTTATCCACGCTTATTTACTACAGCTACGGCATCCCCATTGACTATCATGCACAGGTCAACACGGCGGGCTTCCGCAACATTGTTGATGCTGTCGGCGGTGTTGAATTATACGTTCCTCAGGATATGTACCACTATGATCCCACACAAAACCTTTTCATCAACCTTAAGAAAGGTCAGCAGCACCTTGACGGCGACAAGGCTGAACAGTTTGTCCGCTTCAGAGGCTATGCTATGGGCGACATTGCAAGAATCGATGCTCAGAAAACCTTTATAAACGCCTTTCTTGACAAGGTTTGCTCGGTATCTATAGTATCAAGAATCAGTCCTATTCTTGCAGTTGTTCAGGAAAATCTTTATACTAATCTCACGTTACAGGAAATCTCGGATTTTGCTCTCAAGGCTCTTGATATGGATTTATCAACAGGCTTTACCATGACTACTCTTCCGGGAGCTCCCGTTGACGTTTACAGAGGCGGTATGCGAGTTTCCTACTATACGGCAATCAAAAAGGACGTTGCGAGTCTTGTCAACGAGAACTTTAACAAATACGACACTACCCTTCCCGACAGTATGTTCAATCTTATTGAGCTGAAGTCGGAAAGTGTGCCCGTAACAATTGCACCGTCCACTTCCGACAACCAAGAGCCTTCCCAAAAGGACGAATCCGCACCTGACGGTCAGGAAAATGAAGCTTCAGGTGACAATTCGCAAACAAGTGACACAACTCCCGAAAATGCAGGTCTTTCAGGTGAAGACGGCAATGACATCGAAAATGACGAAGTTGAAGCTGGCAGCGAAAATGACGTGGAATCCGACACGCAAAACGATGACGATGACACCGACGGTGAAAACGTAAACAACGGCGAACAGGACTCACAGTCGGGCGAAGATAACGGGGACGGCGAAAGTGACAGCGAGAGCACCTCTGCTCCATCACAGGGTGAACAAGACGCGGCTGTTTCCGACAATACAGATGAAGGTACACAGAACGAGCCTGTTACTGACCTTTTTGATGCTGTAATCAACGGAAATTTACGTCAGGAAACACAAGAAGGCTCAAGCGTCCCCACAGAATCCCACAGCGATGCATCAGATGAAACACAGCAGGCTGCATAAAACGAAAGGACAGAAAATATGACAGTTATACACGATGAAGCAAAGGCAAAAGAAATTGCCCTGAAGGTTGCGGCAATTCTTGACTCAAAAAAAGCCAAGGACATTAAAATACTCTATGTTAACAAGCAGACAATCCTTGCAGACTACTTTGTAATAGCACAGGGCTCATCCAGAACTCAGGTCAACGCCCTTGCAGACGAGGTGGAATACAAGCTTGGTCTTGAAGGTATTGATCCTGCCAAGGTTGAAGGCAGAGGTCAGGGCACATGGGTGCTGCTTGACTATGACAGCGTTATTGTTCACGTTTTCAACCCCGAATCAAGAAGCTTTTACAATTTGGAAAAGCTATGGGCTGAAGGCGAAGAAATAGAATTTGAAGCTACCGAAGAATAATTTTGTTTATAATAATATTTATATAAAAAAGGTTGGATACAAATGAATTACGATTTCAAAGCCATTGAAGGCAAATGGCAAAAAAGATGGGAAGAAAAGGGTGCTTTCCATGCTAAGAACGACTACACTCTCCCCAAGTACTACGCTCTCGTTGAATTTCCCTATCCTTCAGGTCAGGGACTTCACGTAGGTCATCCCCGTTCTTATACCGCCCTTGACATTGTTACAAGAAAAAAGAGAATGCAGGGCTACAATGTTCTTTATCCAATGGGCTGGGACGCTTTCGGTCTTCCTACCGAAAACTTTGCCATCAAGAACAAGATTCACCCCAAAATCGTTACAGAAAACAATGTAGCTCGTTTCAAGAGCCAGCTTATGTCCCTCGGTCTTGCCTTTGACTGGTCAAGAGAAATCAACACCACAGACGAAGGCTACTACAAGTGGACTCAGTGGATTTTCTTACAGCTTTTCAAGAAAGGTCTTGCTTACAAGTCCAAGATGGCTGTTAACTGGTGTACAAGCTGTAAGTGCGTGCTTGCAAACGAAGAAGTTGTCAACGGCGTTTGCGAAAGATGCGGCAGCGAGGTTATCAGACGTGAAAAGAGTCAGTGGATGCTGAAAATCACAGAGTATGCACAGAGACTTATCGATGACCTTAACTTAGTTGACTTTATCGACAGAGTAAAGGTTCAGCAGACAAACTGGATAGGCAGAAGTGAAGGTGCGGAGGTTGATTTTGAAACCACTCTCGGCGACACTCTCACCGTTTACACCACCCGTCCCGACACCCTCTTTGGTGCAACCTATATGGTTATTTCGCCTGAGCACCCCATTATCGAAAAGTGGGCTGACAAAATTGAAAACCTTGATGCTGTCAAGGCTTATCAGGTAGAAGCAAGCAAGAAGAGTGACTTTGAAAGAACAGAGCTTGCCGACAAGAAGGAAAAGACTGGCGTTGAGCTGCGTGGAGTTCGTGCCATCAACCCCGTTAACGGCAAGGATATTCCCATATTTATTTCCGACTACGTACTTATCACCTACGGTACAGGTGCTATTATGGCTGTTCCTGCACACGATACACGTGACTGGGATTTTGCAAAGAAGTTTAATCTTCCCATTATCGAGGTTGTTGCAGGCGGCAATGTACAGGAAGAAGCATTTACCGATGTTGCTACAGGCAAGATGGTAAACTCAGGCTTCCTTGACGGTCTTGAAGTGGCTGAGGCTAAGGTTAAGATTACCGAATTCCTTACCGAGCAGAAAAAAGGTCACAAGAAGGTAAATTACAAGCTTCGTGACTGGGTATTCTCACGTCAGCGTTACTGGGGCGAGCCTATTCCCCTTATTAACTGCGAAAAGTGCGGCTGGGTTGCTGTTCCCGAAGACCAGCTTCCTCTTACACTTCCCGAAGTTCCTTCTTACGAGCCCGGTGCAGACGGCGAAAGCCCTCTTGCTTCACTTGACGAATGGGTTAACACAACCTGTCCCTGCTGCGGCGGCAAGGCTGAAAGAGAAACAGACACCATGCCTCAGTGGGCAGGCTCTTCCTGGTACTTCCTCAGATATTGCGATCCCAATAATACAGAAGCTCTCGCTTCCAAGGAAGCTCTCAACTACTGGATGCCTGTTGACTGGTACAACGGCGGTATGGAGCACACAACTCTTCACCTGCTCTACTCACGTTTCTGGTCTAAGTTCCTCTATGACGAAGGCATACTTTCTAATCCCGAGCCTTATGCAAAGCGTACCAGCCACGGTATGATTTTAGGTGAAAACGGCGAAAAGATGTCAAAGTCAAGAGGCAATGTAGTTAATCCCGACGACATCATTAACGAATACGGTGCAGATACCATGCGACTGTATGAAATGTTTATCGGCGACTTTGAAAAGGCTGCTCCCTGGTCAAGTCAGGGTATCAAGGGCTGTAAGAGATTCCTTGACAGATACGCTGCCATGTGCGACCTTGCAAAGGGAAGCGGTGTTACGGAAAAACTTGAAACATCCTTCCACAAGACCATCAAGAAGGTTACCGAGGACATCGACAACCTTAAGGCAAACACGGCAATTGCCGCACTTATGTCACTTATCAACGACATCAACGATGCTGGCACTCTCACCTTTGACGAGCTGAACATCTTTACACGTATTCTCTGCCCCTTTGCTCCTCACATTGCCGAGGAAGTATGGGAAAATGTGCTTCACGAAGACGGCTTCTGCTCACTTGCAAAGTGGCCCGAATATGACGAAAGCAAGACCGTTGATTCAACTGTTGAAATTGCCGTTCAGATTTGCGGCAAGCTCAAGGGTACTATTTCTCTCAGTGCCGACTGTGACAAGGATACAGCTCTCAGTGCTGTTAAGGCTGACGAAAGATTTGCAAAGCTTATCGAGGGCAAGACCATCGTTAAGGAAATAGTAGTTCCGGGCAGACTTATTAACATCGTTGTGAGATAAATTTTATTATTTCATCAATATTTGCAAGTAATTTAACGAAGAGTTCACAAAATTATTTGCATAACTCTTGACATATGCAATTTGTTATTGTATAATAGTTAAGGTACAAAAAAATTCTCTTTGCCAAAAGCGGAGGGAGGGGAAATTTATGGCAGAAATTAAAATCAAGGACAATGAATCTCTTGACAGCGCGCTCAGAAGATTTAAGAGACAGTGTGCAAGAAGCGGTGTACTCACAGAGCTCCGCAAGAGAGAGCATTACGAAAAGCCCAGCGTTAAGCGTAAGAAGAAGTCCGAAGCTGCACGTAAGCGCAAGTTTAAGTAAGAGCTTCTGACAGTGGGCTTGGTTTTCCACGGAAAAATTGAAAGAGACGGTAGTATTCTACCGTCTTTTTTTCATACTGTTTTTAGTTTTCAGGTTAAATAAGTGTTATACATAAAATTCCCACGGGAACGCTGATTGATATGCACCCGTGGGAATTATTTATTTCATTATTCTGATTCTGACTGTTTCTTCGCCGAGCTTTTCTATTTTTGAAGTAAGCTCGCAATTTGTCATTTCCCCTGTTACAAACACCTTCCAGCCGTTCATTTCGGTAACCTCAACATCACCGAACACGTCCTTTACGGTACAAGCACAGGCTCTTGTTCTGACATAGTTTGCAGTAACATTTCCTGACATATCGCCGAGAAAATCAGCTCTTTCGTCCTTCCAGCCGATTGACTTCTTACAGTCTCTCACAACATCCAGCACATCCGCCATAACCGCACTTGCCGTAGGCAGGCTTCCTGCGCCTCTTCCGCAGAAAAGTACATCGCCCACAACATTACCTACAACGGAAATGCCGTTATACACATCATTTACAGAGGAAAGTGCGTTATCCTCTGGAACAAGGAAGGGTGCTGTTATTACATAAACCTTTCCGTCATCTTCCTTGGAAGCACGTCCCAGAAGCTTTATGCTATAGCCATTCTTTCTTGCAAAAACAAGGTCATCATAGGTAATCTTTGTAATACCCTCGCAGATAATATCGTCGGTAGAAACTGTCTTTCCGTATGCAAGTGAGGAAAGAATACTGATTTTTCTGCAGGTATCCATACCTTCAACGTCTGCGGAAGGATTCTTTTCGGCATATCCCAATTCCTGCGCCTGCCTAAGGGCTGTTTCAAAGTCTTCCTTATCTCTTTCCATTTTGGTGAGAATATAGTTACAGGTGCCGTTGAGAATACCTGTTACCGACTTTATCTGATTTGATGCAAGGCACTGCCACATGGGACGGATAATGGGAATACCGCCGCCAACGCTTGCTTCAAACAGGTAGCTTACGCCCTTTTCACGTGCTATTGCCTGAAGCTCTGCTCCGTGCTTTGCAACAACCTCTTTATTTGAGGTTACAACACTCTTTCCTGCAAGAAGTGCCTTCTTTGAAAAGTCATATGCAGGAACTGTTCCGCCCATTGTTTCAACAACGATTGAAACCTCGTCATCCTCTAAGATAGGTGTAATTTCATGCACAACTCTGTCCCCGAGAGGATGGTCGGGAAACTCACGAAGGTCAAGAATATACTTTACATTAAGCTCAAGTCCTTCTGTTCTTTCTGCAAAGGCTTTACTGTTAAGTGTAATTGTCTCGGCAACTCCCGAGCCTACAACACCAAAGCCCATTATAGCAATATTTATCATCTTTTTACTCCTTTACGTTTACACCGCACATCTAGCGGACATAATAAAAAAGTGAACAAATCCACATTGTAGGCTATATTATACCACACCAAAAAGCATAAATCAATAGCACATTGAAAATTTTTATCTATTTTGATATTTTTACCGGGAAAGGACGCATATTTTGTCAAAATACCAAGAAAGAAAAGAGTTTATCGTAAATTTACTATACTTTGCGGCTATCGGAGGAGCTGTTTTTATTGCCTTCAAGCTGCTGTTTTCTCTGATGCTACCCTTTATTACTGCTTTTGTCATAGCTTCTTCATCGAGAAAAGCCGTCAGCTTCATAGCGTCAAAAACAAAGCTTTCGGGCAAGGCTGCCTGTGCCGTTTTTACTTCGCTTTTGATTTTTTTGATTTCTTCGGCAGTATTTTTCCTCTTTTACCGCTTATTCAGAGAGCTCACCTCCTTGTCGGGCTTGCTTGAAGACAATACGATTTCGGTGTTTTTTGAGGATACCCTTGGCGGCATCTATTCCCTTATTGAAAAAATCCTGCCCTCTTCCCCGTCCTTTTCCGCAACAGGCATTATCAGCACCCTTAACGGTATTCTTGACAAGGCGGCGGACTCAGCCATAGACAAGCTATTATCGGTATCGGTGTCATTTATTAAATTCTTTCCCTCTGCCGTTATCTTTATTGTCTTTACCGTTCTTTCTCTTTACTACATCGGCTTTGACTACGACAAAATTGTGGAATTCTTACGGCTTCAGTTAAGCAAAAAGCTTTTAACTGCCATTGACGAGAGCATAAGCGTTTTCACCCTTACCTTAAAAAGAATCTTCAAAGCCTACGTTCTTCTCACATTTATAACCTTTATCCAGCTTTTATGCGGATTTTTTGTGCTTGGTATAAGGTACAGCCTTATCACAAGCCTTGCCGTTTGTCTTGTTGACCTTATTCCCGTTCTCGGCACAGGCACAGTTCTTTTGCCGTGGTCGGTATTTTCCTTTATATCGGGAGATGTGGGAAAAGGCACGGGGCTTATTATTATCTACGCTCTTATCACCGTTTTCAGGCAAATTGCAGAGCCAAAAATTGTTGGGGCAAACATTGGTCTTTCGCCCCTTTTGTCGCTTATTGCCATGTATGCAGGTCTTAAAGCCTTCGGTTTTTTCGGCGTGATTATTTTCCCAATCGTTATGATAACCGTCATAAGCCTTAACGAAAAAGGCATTATAAGGTTATACAAAAGCATACCCGAAACTAAAGAGTCGCACATTCACAAATCAAGACACAAATTTCTCAGCTTTAAAAAGCAGGACAAGGGCTGACGGTCTTGCACAAATTCAATTTAGTTGCACAAAACTATTGACTATTGTGCCAAAATTTGTTATGATAATAAAGTAAAGTATATTACAAAATACTACACTTTGAAAGGAAGTTACAAATGAAAAAAGTACTATCTTTAGTTTTTGCAGTCATCGCACTTGTTACAGTATGTACATTCTGTGCAAGCGCTCTTGACCTTTCTGAAGCGGCTAATGCCATGATTACCTTCGGCAAGCCCGTTACGGCTGACATTTTAAAGGTGGATGAAGAAAACACCCATCTTTTTGAGCTGTCCGACTCAGGCAATCTCAACATCACACTCAACAGCGCTGTTCCCTACTTCACCATCACAATTTTTGATGCACAGGGCAACAAAATCTGGGGCGAGGACGCAAAGTGCGGCGGCAAGACCTACACAAAGTCTGTTCCCCTTTCTGCAGGCTCCTACTATTTTGACGTTTTGTGCTACAACAAAAAGTACGGCTCCTACAACCTGCTTCTCACCTTTGACGCATCAGGTGAGTCCTTCAAGGAGAGTCAGGGCGGAAGCAACAACACAATAGTTGATGCAGACAACAATGTTCTTTCTCTTGGCAAGCAGTATGTCGGCTTTCTTGCTCTTAACGACTACGACGACTATTACAAGCTTCAGCTTGGCGATGCAGGTGTTGTAACACTTGACGTTGAAAGTGCTGTTGCCATTCTCAAAGCAGACTTTTATGACGGCAACGGAAGCAAGGCTTGGGGCAGCGATGTAAAGGTAGAAAACGGCAGAAAGACAATTGACGTTGCTCTTACCGCAGGTACTTACTATTTCCACGTTTACAGAAGCACAAACAACTACGGTGCATACACCTTTACCCTTAACTTTGCTCCTGCCAACGAAACAATCGTTGAAGCTCAGAACGGAAGCAACAACAAAGCTGCCGTTGCAAGCACCATCGGTGTTAACAAGGACATCGGCGGCGTTATTGCATACAACGACCTTGACGACTACTACACCTTCTCTGTTGAGGATGCAGGTACTCTTGAAGTTCAGCTTACAAGTGACGTTGAATCCTTTAAGGTTGAGTTTCTTGACAGCGACGGCAAGGACAAAATGTGGGCAGAGGATGCAACCTGTGCAGGCTACACCTACTACAAGACCTTTGATGTAACTGCAGGAAAGTATTACTTCCACATTTACAAAAACAAGGATTTCTACGGTGCTTACAACCTCAACTTAAGATTTATCCCCTCAGGCGAAAGCTTCAAGGAAGTTCAGGGCGGCAGCAACAACACCGTTGAAAAGGCAAGCGACATTCAGGTTAACAAGCTTTACACAGGCAATATCGGTATCAACGATACCACCGACTACTACTGCTTCAGTCTTGCTTCAATGGACAAAATCGACTTCACTCTCAACAGCGAAGCTACCTGCTTTACCGTAAGAATCCTTGACGGCAAGGGCAACAGACTTGTAAACGAGGAAGCATACTGCAAGGGTAAAACTTATTCCAAGACTCTTCAGCTTTCTGCAGGTATTTTCTACATTCAGATTGCTCGTCTCAACGAGGTTACAGGTACTTACACCTTTACCCTTTCGGGCAAGCAGAACAATGCTTCAAATGTAAGAACCACCAACTTCGGCTCAGTTGTTTCAACATGGGCTGTGGGAGAAGCTGAGGAAGCAAACAAGCTCGGTCTTATTCCTGCCGTTCTTCTGGGCACTGACCTTACTGAAAAGGTAAACAGAGCAGAATTTGCCGCAATTGCCGTAAAGCTTTACGAGCACATTTCAAACTCCAAGATTTACATGGGTGCTAATCCCTTCAACGATATTTCTTCAAACAAGTTTATGAATGAAATTATCAAGGCAAGCACCATAGGCATTACCTCAGGTACAAGCGACACCACCTTCTCTCCCAACGCTCTTATCACCCGTGAGCAGATGGCAACAATGCTTTGCCGAGCTTACAAAAAGAAGGCATTCCCCGAATGGACTGTTGACACAGATGCAAAGTTCCCGCTTCAGACAGCAGGTGCTTCAAAGTTCAGCGATGACAGTCAGATTTCAGGCTATGCAAAGGAAGCGGTTTACTTTATGGCTTCCAAGGGAATTATCAACGGCGTTGACGATGCAGGCGTAATCTTCGCTCCCAAGAACGATGCTTCAAAGGGTGCGTCCTACGGTCTTGCAACAAGAGAGCAGGCTATTATTATCGCTCTCAGATGTGCAAAGAATCTTTAATTTAATTTTTAAACACAATATCAAGGGACTTCAGCATGAAGTCCCTTGAGTCTGTTGAAAAAGTATGTTTTTTTCACGTTTTAGGAAAACCCCCGGCGAGGGTTTTCCTCTTTTTCGTCCTTTTAGGACGAAAAATTCACCTTTCCTGCGCTTTATGAAGCATAAGGAATTTCGCCGTCTGCGGACGGCGACCAAAGGCTTCTCGCCTTTGGAAACTCGTTCGCTTTCTTATAAGAAAGCTCCGCAAAGAATTTTTTACGATTATACGACAAG
>JAZQFS010000039.1:0-22908 GCA_045539625.1 Eubacteriales bacterium
TATTTGTTCTTTCTGCTCCTATTGACGTTTTGTATCATTATATGGGCTTGCTTAAAGCTCGCCCGTTTTATTGTAGCTCCGCTCGTTTTTGCCCCCGGTAGAACCGGGGGTTTATTTCCACGTCTAAAGACACCAAAAAAACGAGAACCTCTTTTCAGAGATTCTCGGACGGAAAACCCATCAATTTTAATGCACTCAAATTGACAATTTATTCTTTAGATCTTTACGAATTAATCATATTTAAAATCTAAATATCATCTTTTACGCTCTGACAAACAGGTTTCATTAATTCAATACTTTCAAAGACCATAACCTGATAGCTACAGACTTCGTCGGTTTCAACATCAAACTGAGCAGTTGTGTCATCACTCGTTATAGTTTTGCTTTGCATTGAAGAATATACGCCTTGTTCATCATAAACAGCAAGAACGATTGTTGCTTCATCAACACCCTCGGGAAGTGTTACAGCATCAATGTCAAAACGGTACTTACCTCCAACCACAGTAACATTTGCTATAATATAAGGAACGCTTCTAACAACAGTTACAGTATAACTACTGTCGTTCTTTCCGCCAACATTTGCTCTTGCAAGAGTGAGAGTCGTAACATCTGAATCGAGAGTAATTGTTCTTGCTCTGCCGTTAAGCATAGTTGTGGCGTTACACTTAAGTGAACCGCCTGTAAATGAGCCTGTTACTGCAATAGATGCTGTATCAGCAGGAACTACTACCGTGTAGTTTCTTTCATATGGAACAAAAGCTTTATCCCAAGTGCCGATGTCTGTGGAAAGGCTGTCAATTACCGTATTGACTGACGGAATTGTAACCGTCATTTCTTCGTAAAATGCCTTGGCATCATCAACGGTTGCACGCACTGTAACTGTACCTGCACTAACTGCTGTGAGTACGCCGTCCTCAGTAATTTCAGCAACTTCGCTGTTATCAACAGACCACTTTATATTTTTGCTGTTCAGATTTTCGGGATAGATTTTTGCATAGTACTTTTCACCATCATAAACTGTATCCGAGCCGATAATATCAATAGCAGTTACATCGTTATCCTTGACAGTAACAGTTTTGGTGGCGAAAATAGTATCGTTTTCTGTGTATGTAGCTGTTATAACAACTGTACCGTTGGTTATGGGAGTAAGCACGCCGTCAGCACTTATTGTTGCAACCTCATCGTTATCTACCGACCAATAAACCGGTACTTCGGGAGTATTCACACCGCTTACTTTGTACTGAGCTGCACTTGAAATGCTGTCACTACCATTGATTGTAAGTGCATCGGGAACAAACACATTTATTTCACCGAGAATGAAGGTATAATCAGCGTCGCCGATACCAATTGTGTCTTCGCCAAAGGTGATTGTATATGTTCCGATAGGACAGTTTTCTGCAACATCAAAGACGATTTCATAAGGAATATAGCCTTTATTTGCCTGTGTTCTTGCACCGTCATAGTCGTACGTGGATATAATTGTTATATAGTTATACTCATCATCGGAATATTGGGTGTCAACAATGTTATCTATAAAGTCTTTATTGATTATTTCTTTATAGATAAAGTGCTTGGGGTATTTGACGGTGGAAATGAGGTAGTCGAGAGAGTTACTTAACGAAAGATAAATATCATAGGATATTTCCTGTCCCGTAACAGCATCGGTATCACCGTCAAGTGCAATACTATCAGTACCAACCCACTTTGCATACAGTATCATAGGTTCATTAACTGTATACGCATCACCGGGAAGATATTCTACCTTTCCGTCAGAAGAAGTTGACCATCCAACAAAGATATAATTTGTTTTATCAGGAATACTTGTTGTAAGTACAAGGTTGTCAAAATAGTTCTTTGTCTGATTGCTTGGAGCACTTGAACCGCCATTGGAATTATAGCTTACAGAATATGTCTTTTCACTCCATACGGCATAAAGTGTTACATCAACATAATTACTATTATCAGAATATGTACTTCCTGAACTATACGAAGCTGATGTGGCAGTTGATGACTTTGACCAACCTTTGAAGTTATAACCCTCTCTTTCGGGAATAACAGTGCTTAAAGTAATATCTGTTCCGTATGTCTTTTCTTGACTTCCCGGTGCACCTGTGCCGCCGTTGGCGTCATAGCTTATGGTGTATTTTTTTGCTTCCCAAACGGCATAAAGTGTAAGGGGTTCATTTGCCATATATGTATCACCGGGGTTATATTCTACCTCGCCATCAGCGGAAGTTGCCCAGCCGAGGAAGGTATAGCCCATTCTTTCGGGGATTTTGTCAGTCAGGATTAAGTCGGACCAATAGTGCTTTTCCTGCGTTTGGGGTCCGATGGTGCCTCCATCGAACTGATAAGTAACAGAATATGTTATTTCTTTCCATACTGCATAGAGAGTAACAATCTCGTTTTTTGTATATGTGTCACCGGGATTGTATTCAACTTCACCGTCGGATGTTGTTGACCAGCCAAGGAAGTTATATCCTTCTCTTTCGGGAATTATATCACTTAAAACAAGGTTTGTACCGTATGTTTTAATCTGACTTTCAGGTGCACCTGTTCCACCGTTTTCGTCATAAGTGATTGTATACTTTGTTATTTCCCATATAGCATAAAGGGAAACATCCTCATTTTTAGAGTAATTATCACCGGGATTGTATTCAACTTCACCATCTGCTGATGTCGACCAGCCAAGGAAGTTATATCCTTCTCTTTCGGGTACAGTTGTGCTTAAAGTAAGTGGATTGCCGTATTCCTTTATTTGGTTTTCAGGTGCACCTGTGCCTCCATTGGCGTCATATTTGATTAAATGTTTACAGCATAAAGTTGCTGAAAGAAGATAATTATTGTCAGAATATATAGAAATTCTATTCCAATCCTCATGTGTACCATTATAGTATACAAATTTAAGCATGTAACAACCATAAAAAGCATCTCCATCTATTCTTTTTACGCTGTCGCCGATGGTTACGCTTGTAAGGCTGGTGCAACATCCGAACGCAAAATTGCCTATGCTTGTAACGCTGTCGGGGATTGTTATGCTTGTAAGTCCTGAGCAATTATAAAACGCATCATCGCCAATGCTTGTTACGCTGTCGGGGATGGTTATGCTTGTAAGTCCTGTGAAATAAGAAAACGCATGACTGCCAATGCTTGTTACGCTATAAGGGATTTCATATTCTGCGATTGGATTTCCTATAGGGTATTGAATCAATGATGTTTTATCCTTATTGAATAGTACTCCGTTTTCATCATTTGAATAATATTTATTTGCTTCATCGACTGTTATGCTTGTAAGTCCTGTGCAACCACAAAACGCAGAATCGCCTATGCTTTTTACGCTGTCAGGAATTGTTACACTTTCAAGGCTGTCGCAATAAGAGAACGCATTTGCGCCTATGCTTGTTACGCTATTGGGGATTTCCACACTTGCAAGGCTCGTGCAATAATAGAACGCATATGAGCCTATGCTTGTGACGCTATCAGGGATTTCAAAAGAAGTTCTTTTATTTCCTATCGGGTATTGTATAAGCGTTGTTTTATCCTTATTATACAAAACTCCATATTCATCACTTGAATAATTCATGTTATTCTCATCTACTGTTATGCTTGCAAGGTTCGTGCAATTAGAGAACGCATCATCGCCTATGCTTGTTACGCTGTCAGGAATTGTTACACTTTCAAGGCTGTCGCAATAAGAGAACGCATATGAGCCTATGCTTGTTACTGGATAACCGTTGATTTCAGACGGAATTATCACAGACGTTACAGAAGTTGAACAGTCGGTAATTGTAACTTCACCGTTTGAAACTGTGTAAGTAAGATCGCCGTAAGTTGCTGCACTTGCAATAAGCGAAAAAGCACAAATCAAAAGTGCTATGAGTGCTGTTGCTAGGAGTGTTTTTTTGAGGGTTTTCATTTTTTAGCTTCCTTTCTTTTTGAGCAGTTTGCTTTGTTGAAATATAAAACATCATAATAACTAATTTTTATAAATAAACATAATAAGTATAACACTTTTTTTGCAGTTTGTAAATACTTTTGGAAATTTTTAGAAAAAAAAGTGTGTGCCGCCCATCCGCCGCCCAAAAAGATTGGTCTAACTCCTTCTAAAACGGCATCAGCAGGGGGAGTAACGGGATAAAAAACAGCCTTGGTACTTGAAATACCAAGGCTTAAATAATACCAAAAAACAAAGCTATACAAGGAGAAAGGCATAAAAAACGAGAACCTCTTTTCAGAGGCTCTCGACTGGTTGCGGAGGCAGGATTTGAACCTACGACCTTCGGGTTATCACTTCGTGCCCCTCCAGTCGCATAGTCGTCTATGCGACAAAGCACAGCTTTGTCTTTATACTCCTTGCTTTATGGAGTCCGACTTCAAAAACAGCCGTAACAGGCTGTTTTTGTGCATCTCACCCAACAAGCTACGCTCATCGGTCTCATAACCCGATGATTTTACAACGAAAAAAGCACCCGAATGGGTGCTTTCGTTTTGGTTGCGGAGGCAGGATTTGAACCTACGACCTTCGGGTTATGAGCCCAACGAGCTACCGGGCTGCTCTACTCCGCGATATATTGGTGCCGGAAACCGGGCTCGAACCGGTACGGGATTTAAGTCCCACGGGATTTTAAGTCCCGGGCGTCTGCCAGTTCCGCCACTCCGGCATACACAGACGACGTGTTCGAGATTGACCGTCTCCTGACGTTGCTAGAGTATTATAGCACACCAATTTTCTTTTGTCAAGTCTTTTTTTGAAGTTTATATTTTTTGTACAGTCAGTTTACAATTTACTAACATCATTGTATCCCTGCCCTACCGAAAACTTCCTACAACAATTCTTCCACAAAATATGCATTTGTATACGCACGTTTTCCTGTTAAATCTACACATTCAAGCCTGATGTATCCCACGTCCGGACGGATTTCAAAGCTTGCTTCGTATATCGGCTCGCTGTCCTTCATGTGTTTTGCCTGAACGTGCTGTTCTCCCGATACTAATCTGATAAGCTGCAAGGGAGAGGTGCATTTGATGTTTATTCTTCCGTCCTCAACGTAAAGCTCTGTGATCTCGGGACCTTCCGATGAATAGAAAACGCCGTTTTCAAATGCTTCCATAATGTTTTGGTATGTGAGTGACGGTGCTTTAAACATTGTAAAGCCGCCGAACATGCCGTTGTTTTCGGTAGTAATGTGCCTGTGATTGTCGTCGCAACAGGTAACATTCAGGCTGTAGTTGCGGTTTCTAAGCATGTCGTCGTATGCATGGCCGTTGTGCTCGTCGTGTCCTGAAACGTAGCAGGCATGGTTGTATATTTCAAGATTGTCAAGTCCGTCGTAGCTGAGATAGTCGCATTGGTACTGCATCGACCAGGTGGTGTGGTTGAGTGTGACTATAAAGCCTTCATCCTTCATGACTTTTATAACATGATTTATGTTTTCGGGTGTGTAAAGCATGCTGAAGGGCTCGCCCTTGGGACGTAAACATGCCTTCATTTCGGGGTTGTTTGTCCAGTTGAAACTTGGATGTACAAATGTCGGATTTGCACCCGGTTGGTAAATCTCGGTGTTGTCCTTTTTGTAAAAGCAGAGGTGTGCTGTAATGTAGGGGTCGTTTTTAAGCTTGTAAAAAGCAAGCTCTGTGCCGGCAATTGTGATGAAATCCTCGTCGTCAAGCTCGCTGTGATAGAATAATCCTTCGTGGTCTGTGATGGCAAGAACACTGTAACCGTGTGTTTTGTATAACTCTTTAAGCTCTGCAGGAGTGTGCTTTCCGTCTGACCATGTACTGTGGCAGTGAAGATTTGCTTTGTAGAAATTCATGTTTTCCGGTAATAGATATTTTCTCATTGTTACCACCTCTTGTCTGCAATTATAGCACAAATGGTAGGAATGTCAAGTCTTTTAACTTAATAAAAACGGCAGATTTTTTCCTTCAGCTTAGATATAATTTTCTTCTCAAGCCGCGAAATATATGACTGCGAAATTCCGAGGGTATCAGCCACATCTTTCTGCGTCATTTCATCGCCGTTGTTGTTAAGACCGAATCTCATATCAATAATTTCTCTGTCACGCTTATCAAGTGAAGAAACGGCATCAAGAACAATATTCCTCTCCTCTTCCCTTTCAATCCCCGACAATACAGAGTCTTCCTGAGTTCCAAGAACATCGGAAAGCAAAAGCTCATTCCCATCCCAATCAACATTCAGCGGCTCTTCAAGAGATACATCATTTCTGTAATGATTGTTTTTTCTTATGTACATGAGAATTTCATTTTCAATGCATCTTGAAGCATAAGTAGCAAGCTTTATGTTTTTGTCGCCCTTAAAGGTATTGATTGCCTTCATTAGTCCCACAGTGCCGATTGACACGAGATCTTCAATGCCGACCTTTGTATTCTCAAAACGCTTTGCAATATATACAACAAGTCTCAGGTTGTGCTCAATCAATTTATTCTTGGCATACTCTGACTTTTCGGGATTGTCAAGCATTTCAAGAGTCTTTTCCTCTTCGTACTTTGACAAAGGCGGCGGCAACGCCTCTGCCCCTCCAATATAATAAACAGCATTGTCACCGAAAATACAGTATCTGTCATAAAGGCTCAGCTTATTCTTCTTTTTCTGCCGAGGACCGAAAAGTCGGCAAATTTTTTCTGATATACTTTTTTTCAACACATTCACCCTTCTATATATTTTCAATGAGACAGCCCGGAATTATTCCGTCAAAGCCTCCGAAATCAGCATCTTTGTTTGACGAAAACCCTACTGACGCATTTATTTTTATTCTTTTATCACCGCATACAACTCTTACTTCACTCGGGCTGACCGCTTTTATAATTCCATTGCTTTGTGCAGTACGAACGGGAATGAATTTTGTTCTGTTGGCAACAAAATCATCATCTGAAGCAATCTTGCAGAAATCACTTTTCAAGATAATCACAGGCAATGAAGTAAACGGATCGGTAAGCAAATTTGCACTGTCAACCAGCAAAGTGCACCGTTTTTTAGATGTACTTAACTCAATATCAACATCAACCGTTCTTATTGATTTCTTTAATCCGTCAAATTTAGTGAACACCGATAGCACGGCTGTAACAATTGCCGCTGCCGCTATCATTACATACAAGTTATTCGTTCCGTGAACAAAATCATAACCGATCAATGAAGCTGCAACGTTTATTCCGCCGAACATCACGGAGCTGACAATCATAAAGTAAACAGCTCTTATTACAATTGCATAAATCCTGCACCTTCCGAAAGCAAAATAACACAACAAAGCAGATAACGGCACACAAACTAAGAACTTTAATATGTAGCTATCTGTAAGCAATGAGCACAGTACGGCAAATATCCCGCCCGATATTGCTGAAATCATCATTCTGCCGACAGATGAACACAACCTAAGACGTTTGCCTGTTATAAACAGGACAGCCAAATCCATTACAAAGTTTACGGCAAACACAACATCGCAGTAAACCGTTTTCATTATATTCACCCCGACAACGATTATATTACTCATTCAGTAAAAATATTGTCGCAGTCTGCAGACGAAAAAAATAAAGTTTCGGTTATAATTGCAGACAAACTTCAATATACTTTACCAAAACGCAAAAGAGGTGGACAAATGTCACAAGGTTATTTAAGCATTAACACACGGCTTGCTGACAATGCTTCTCCTGTTGAAGGTGTAAGCGTTTATATTGCAAACTCACATTTATCGGGTTCTACAGATCAAAGTTATTCAGAGGTATCGGAAAGCTTCTACAATTACTATCTGACAACCGACTCATCAGGCAACACAAGCTTTATACGTTTTGAAACGCCTGATATTACCATGTCTGAAAACGAAAACAACACACAGCTTCCCTATACTGCTGCAGATGTATATGCTGTTGCGGAAGGATTTTTCCCGATAAGAATAAAAAATGTACAGATTTTTCCCGAAACACAAAGCGTTCTTCCAATAATAATGATACCTGTAAGTTCTGAGTATTCAAACACCTACAGCGGTGTGCTTGAATTTACCGTTCCGAAAAGTCAGCTGTTATCAATGGACGCTCACAATATGAAAGGTCCCGGAAGCCAGCTTACAGAGCCGCTGATTGCACAGGATATTTACATTCCCGAAACGGTAAGGGTTCATCTTGGCACACCTGCATCCAACGCACAAAATATTACTGTACCATTTACCGACTATATTAAAAATGTTGCTTCCTCTGAAATTTACCCTACATGGCCCGAAGAATCACTGAAAGCCAATATTTACGCCATAATCTCATTGACCTTAAACAGATTTTTTACCGAATGGTACCCGAGTCAGGGCTATGATTTCGACATAACAAGCACTACAAGCTATGACCAGAGCTTTGTGCCCGGAAGAAACATTTTTGAAAACATAAGCAGGACAGTTGATGAAATATTCAACACCTATGTTACCCGTGAAGGCTACGTAAATCCCCTGTTTACATCCTTCTGCGACGGAAGAACGGTATCCTGCAACGGTCTGTCGCAGTGGGGCACCGTAAGTCTTGCCAATCAGGGAAACAATGCTCTTCAGATTCTGCGCTACTACTACGGCAATGATGTAAATCTCACAACCACAGATGATATAAGAGGTGCAGAAAGCTCATACCCGGGAGTGCCGCTCAGTCTGGGAAGCTCAGGAAATGACGTATTGAGAATACAAGGATACCTTACAAGAATACGAGACAATTACCCTGCAATTCCGATAATTCCCACCCTTGACGGAGAGTTCGGTTTTTCAACGGATTCTGCGGTACGGGCGTTTCAGGAAATATTTGACCTTGCAGTCGACGGCATTGTGGGAAAATCAACATGGTACAAGATTTCATACGTTTATTCCTCCGTCAGAAAGCTTGCTGAGGTTGTGGGCGAAGGCGAATCTGACGTGTTTTCCGAAAACGTACCCGATGTAACGCTGACGGCAGGCTCATCGGGAGATTATGTTCTGCTACTTCAGAAATTGATTAACTACATCAGCGTGTTTTACCCCACAATCCCATACATAAACGAAGACTCTGTCTACGGTCAGAACACAGCAGACGCCGTAAGAGCCTTTCAGCGGACTTTCGGTTTGCCCGTAACAGGAACGGTGACGCCGACTGTATGGGATGCAATGTATCGGGTTTACATAGATATAATCAATTCTGTCACTCCTTCCCTGCCAAACCAAGGCTACCCCGGATTTGATTTAAGACGAGGCAACGAAAGTGAAGCAGTAAGACTGATGCAGAAGTATCTTAACGACATCTCGGACAGATTATACCCGTCAATACCTAAAGTCAACGAGGACGGCGTGTTCGGCGGGGCTACCGAAAGTGCCGTAATAAATTTTCAACGTGCAGTCGGTTTAAATCCTACAGGTGTAATTGATGTAACCACCTGGGAAAGAATTACAGAACTATATAATTTCGGAATATCAAGATAAACAAAGGAGCAAATATGATAATACATTCGGATTCATCTGCTTTATATAAGCTATTTGACATACTTCCTGCCTCGGTTTCAGCATGTCTCAACAGGCTTGATACGGAAAGCAGAAATAAAATCAACGAAATAAGGCTTCGCAAGGGCGGAATTGTAACAGTAACCGTCAACAACAAAAATTGTGTGCTTACAAGCTGCGGTATTGAAAAATGCTCAAGCAAAGCATGTACGGTAAGTCACGAAGAGCTTGACGACTTGATTTACAAAGCCTGCAAAGGAAGCATATACTCAAGAGAAAGCTCCATCAACAGCTTTTACATAACGTACAACGGAATAAGAATGGGGCTCGGCGGCACTGTATCTTCTGACGGAAAGCTTAGTGATATTACCAGTGTAAATATCAGAATTCCAAGGCACATAGACAGTTGCAGCAACGGCATTATGGAATATATAAGAGACGGCGGTCTGCAGGACGGCAAGGGTATCTTGATTGTATCGCCTCCGGGCATGGGAAAAACCACTGTACTGCGTGACCTTGCTCAAAAGCTGTCAACGTCAAAAAGAAAGTCAGACGACTCTGAAATGCTCAGGGTTGCAGTAATAGACGAGCGTTTTGAAATATATATGCCAGAAATATTCAACAGCTGTTGTGTTGACTTTTTATCGGGAGTTGAAAAAACACGTGGCATTGAAACGGCGGTCAGACTGCTGTCTTCGGAGATTATCATTTGTGACGAGCTTTCAGGTGCTGATGAAGCTGAAAAAATAATCAGGTGTAAAAACAGCGGCACGGTGTTTATAGCTTCTTACCATGCAAGCGATGCTAAGACAGCACTCAGTAAAAATTATATTAAGAAAATGTTTGACGAAAACGTATTCGGAGCAATATACAGCCTAAAGCGATTCGGCTTAGGAATTAAAGGTGAAATTAATGTTTACGCCGATAATTAAAATTATCGGGCTGTGTCTACTTTCATCGGGAATAACGGTCTTCGGAATAAACAAATCGGCTCAGCTGAATATGGCGGTAAAAAAAAGAAAAGCCGTAGAAGAATTATTATTCGCAATAGAAAACGGTATTAGGTACGGAAGTATCGAAAAAAAACGCATTTATCGCAGCTTTGAAAATGACATTCTGAATGAATGCGGTTTTCTTGAACAGTTAAAAAACGGCAAAGATGAAAAAGAATGTATCACTCTTTATCTTACCGAGCTTGACAAAGCAGACCAAAATGCCCTTATTTCTTTTTTTGAGAGTTTCGGAAAAAGCTCGTCTGCCGAAAAGGAGTTCAATCTTTGCAAGTCATTTATTGAAGAATATAAAAGAATAGGTACTGAAAAAGAAAAAGCGCTGATTTCAAAATCAATTCTGTACAAAAAGCTTGGGCTGATATGTGCTCTTATGTCGGTAATACTACTTATCTGAGACGGAGGAAACAATGGACGTTGGACTAATTTTCAAGATTGCAGGCATAGGTATACTTGTGTCAGTCACAAACAGTATTCTATCAAAATCAGGACGGGACGAGCAAAGCACATACTGTACAATTGCAGGTATCATAATCGTACTTATAATGCTTGTGGGAGAAATAGACAGACTGCTCACACTTGTCCGCGGAACATTCGGTATATAAGATGGATATATTAAAGCTTATTCCAATATCTTTGCTTGCGTGTTTTGCCGCAATGCTGACAAAAAAATTCAACAGCGAGTGCGGACAATTGATTTCTGTGATATCGGGAGTATCGGTTTGCGTTTTTTCTGTTGCAATACTGTCACCTGTCACACAGTATGTCACATTTCTTACCGAAAGCAATGACTACAGTCCTTTGACTTCGGTTCTTATCAAAAGTGCGGGAATCTGTCTGCTCTGCACATCTGCCTGTGAAATCTGCAAGGATTTGGGCGAAAGTTCTCTGTCTTCAAAGCTTGAGCTTGCAGGAAAATGCACTCTTATAACAATGTCTTTGCCTGTTATAAAAACGGTGTTTGATTATGCTCAGAAGCTTATTAATTAAATATTCATTCGCAGCTGTGATACTGCAGCGACTATTGTCAATCACTGCATATTCTCAGCAAAGCAAGCTTGATCAAGCAATGGAAAAAGCCGAGGAAATAACAAGCAAGCTTGATATAAAGCTGATAGCGGAAAGTATAACCAACTCTTTTTCATCGTATCTGGAATCGGTAAAAGGCATCTTTTCGGTATGCGTTGCGTGCGTATTGATATCGGCAATATTTTCAGTTCTCAAAAACAATTTCGGAAAAAGCGGAGAAATATTTGAAGCTGTAAGCGGTGCCGTTCCTGTTCTATGCGTTTTCGCAGTGATAATCCCCTGTTTTGATAAGGTCTCGCAGTCAATAAGCGGCATTTGTGCGTATATGACTGCTTCAATACCTGCACTGACAACGCTGTTATACGCATCGGGAAATACTGTAACCGCCTCCACATCGGGAATAACTACATCAATTGCCGTGAATATTGTTCAGCTTATAACAGCATCCGTCGTAATTCCCATTACAAAGTTCTGTTGTACCTTAAGCGCCGTAAATTCAATTTGCAGAAAAACAAATCTGTCGGGCATCAACTCATTTTTTAAAAGCTGTGCGCTATGGATTATCGGTTTGTCCTTTACAATTTTTACAGGTATTCTTTCCTTGCAGACAGCATTGGCATCGGGTGCTGACAATCTCGCCCTCAAAGGTATTAAATTCACAGCGGCAAGGCTCATACCGATAGCAGGCTCAATGGTAAGCGAAAGCATGAAAACCGTTATAGCAAGCATGGGATATGTAAAGTCGGTGACAGGTATAGGCGGTATTGTGTTCATCATATATACGTTAATTCCGCCGATTGGTGTTCTTTTCTGCACCAAGCTCTTTATGCTTATTATGTCGGCTCTTTCAAAATGTGTGAGCTCTGACGGCACATCCTCACTGTTTGACAGCATAAATTCTATTCTGAACATACTTGGGGCATTACTTATATCAAGCGGCATAGCATTTATAATAATTCTTGGTATTTTTACAAAAATTTCGGTAAGCTTATAGAAACAGGAGTAAAAATGAAAACGTTTTTTACATCATACATCAGCAATATCATTATTGTCTGTGTGTGTGCATATATATGTGAGTGGATATGCAGCAACTCAGCAAGCGAAAACATAAAGAAATCACTGGCGTTTATATCGGGTTTATGCGTTTTTGTTGCGGTTGCACTGCCTTTTATCGGAGGAATAAAAAGTTTATCCGAAAGCTTTGACGGCATCACTTTTTCTGGTTACGAAGGTGATCATTCAAGCGATACATTTATCCGCCTTGTGGAAGAAGAAACCGAGAAAAAACTATGCGATTATTTTAATGAGCATTTAGAAATAAGCAATTGCAAAGTTCAACTGCGCCTTAATGATACGAACGGCAAAACGGCAATTGAGTCATTAAACTTATACATTCCCCACGGTAGCTCACAACTGTATGATAAGGCGTCACAGTTAATGTCTCAGGTGTTTAAAGACGGTAAAATAATATATATCGGTGAAAGCAATGAATAAAACAATTATAAAATTAAAAGAAAACAGAACTACGCTGACCGTACTCGTAATAATTGCAGGATTAATTCTTATAGCTCTTTCTTACATTGCGCCATCTTCAGACCTGCCAACCGATAACACCGAGAATGAGCTTGAATTATACGGACAAAAGCTTGAAGAAAAGCTAGGTAAGACTTTGAATTATCTGACAGGTACAGATTGCTTCGAAATTATGATAACCTTCAAAAGCTCGTATGAGAATGTATATTCTGACCTGTCGGACAAAAATGAAAATAAAGCAGTCGGTACAGTTGACGTGTTCAGCAGTAACCGAGAGAACAGAGAGGCTACTGTTATAAAAAGGAAAAATCCCGAAATAGCGGGAGTTGTGATAGCTGCA
Organism: Eubacteriales bacterium; assembly: GCA_045539625.1. Taxonomy (GTDB): domain Bacteria; phylum Bacillota; class Clostridia; order Oscillospirales; family CAG-382; genus UMGS1387. The sequence goes on from JAZQFS010000039.1 coordinate 13,371, forward strand.
AAAACATTTCTTGATGCTGACAGCCTGAAAACGGTAAAAGAAGCAGTGGCAACGGCACTTAATATATCAAAATCAAAAATCTACATTATCGGAGGAGTAACCGCAAATGAAAAAAATCATTAAATTCATCAAAAAACACAGAAAGTCCGTCACTATGCTGTCATGCGCTGCAATTGTTGCAGCGGCAGTATATACCGATGTTTTCAACCTGAACGGAACGGCACCCGTTTCAGACTATCTGTACACATCGGATGAGGCAACCCTTCCCGAAGTCAAAATCCTCGGTGAGGCGGCACTTGTTGACAGCACAGAAAAAGACATAACAACAGACGATTCATTTTTTGTAAGTGCTGTTATTAACAAAGAAAAATCCCGTGATGAAGCACTTGAAACACTTCAGGTTGTTGTTGACAGTGCCGAAACGGTGCCCGAGGTAAAAGACAAGGCACTTGCTGAAATACTTGAAATTGCGGCAGATATTGAAACCGAGGCAACTGTAGAAGAAATGATTAAAGCCAAAGGCTTTGATGACTGCGTTGCCATAATCAGCGGAGAAAACATAAATGTAATAGTAAAATCGGACGGCTTGCTTACGGGTGACATTGCACAAATTACGGACATCGTAAAAAACGAAACGGGATTCGGTCCCGAAAACATTCGTATTGTCGAAAAAAAATAAGGTTTGGCTGTGGCTTTTGTCACAGCTTATTTTTTGCCCTGAATTCTTGTGTCGAAATAATGAGTTGACAAATATGCTTACATATCGTACAATAGTTTTAGAGGTAGAATAAAAATAATTATCAATCGAGGTGTGTTATGAAAAAGCTTCTGTTATCGGCGATACTCTTATTAATTTTTTCATTAGCAGTATTTGCTTCCTCGGATTTTAAAGATGTTTCGGAAAAAGATTGGTACTTTAACGGAGTTAAAACAGCAAGCGGATACGGACTTATGAACGGCGTATCCGATGTTGAATTCGCCCCAAAAGCAAATCTTTCGGCAGCTCAGGCTGTTACTGTTGCGGCACGAATACATTCAATGTACATCACCAAGACAGTTCCCGATGAATTTCAGGGATACGACTACTATCTTGACTATGCCGTAAAAAACGACATTGTGCCTGACGGATATTTTCATAACACCAGCCTTCCCATAAGACGTGACGAACTTGCTTTTATTATCGAAAACTCGTTGCCTGAGCATCTGCTCACTCCCATCAATTCGGTTAAATCAATACCCGATGCAAGAATAGGCTCGGAATATTATGACGGACTTCTTAAGCTGTACAACGCGGGTATTCTCGGCGGATTTGATGAATACGGCTCTTTCCGACCTGACAACAATCTTACAAGAGCCGAGCTTGCCGTAATTATCGACAGAATAATCAACAAAGAAAACAGACTTGTTCAAAGCTTGACAGACAGCACCAACCGTGAAGCTTTCTATCTCATAGATGATTCTCTTATGAAACATTCAATCAGAAGTATACCTGAAGCCCCGTCAGGCTGGATTTATGATTTTTCGGGTGACAGCGGAATATACTCAGCGGGTGAGTATTTGAATGTTCTCAATGACACAAATGATGATCATATTGAAATGATACGAGAGATTTATCCTCAGTTCAGCGGCAAAATTGTACTTGAGGCAGTTTTCAACTTCATAACAGGAAAAGACGGCGCAAGATTATTTTTTACTGACAATGAAGGCAATGATGTCTTTGAAATATACACTTCAGGCGGAAAACATCAAATCAAAGGCAGCGGCAAAGCTGATACAAGCGTTAATGTATTAAACGGCAAAAACACATACAAAGTCGTCATTGATTTGGACGCTCATTCTGCTTTGGTATACATAAACGGCAAAATATGCGGCACCTATCAGACTTCAGACAGCTTTGACGGCATCGCCGCTCTTCACATTGCAACAACAAACGAAGCAAGAATAAAATTTGAAGCAGTAAACGTACAGCTTTATAAAAACTATCTTGTAAACGACGTTTTCAGAATCGAAAGCATCGGCTCTCTGCCTGTCGACTATGCGGTAACAGGCAATGCTGCCGTTCAGCAAATTGATTCAAATGCCTCCAACACAAATGAGCTTCAGTCAGTTAAGATTACTGCCGATTCATCGGAAAGATCAACTGTATACAAAGCATTTGAAAAAACAAGCGGAAATGTTTGCTTTGAAAGCTACATTCTTCTTCCCGACGGTGCAAACGGAGGTTATGTTTCGCTGAAAAGCGGAAAAGATACCGCCATAAAGGTCGAGACAAAAGACGGATATTTTTTATGCGGCGGCAAAAAGCTCAGAAGCTTTTCAAAAAACATATGGCAGCAGATAAGAATTGAAGCAGACACGGATGCGGGAAAAGCCACGGTTAAGATTAACGGCAAAACTGTTGCCGATAATATTTCAATTACTCAAAAAAGCTTTGACGGAATAGAGATAGGTTTCAATCCCGATACCTCTTCTGAAATGTGGTTTGACGACGTTGAAGTAAAAAGGCTGTATGAATATGACGACTATGTGCCTGCTCCCACACCTGTTGAAACCGACTACATTCTTTCAATGATGGTCTGCTCGCTCTGGAGAAACGGCTCTCACTACGGTTGGGACTACATTTCGCCATTCGACGAAATAACGCCTGTTACAGGCTACTATGACGAAGGCTCGCCTGAAGCAGCTGACTGGGAAATTAAATTTTTGGTGGATCACGGTTTTACCTCTCAGCATCTGTGCTGGTATGCTCCGCAAGCACCTGCAAAAGCACCCATAAAAAAACCGAGAATGATAGATGCGCTTCATGACGGCTATTTTAATGCAAAATATTCGGATTATATGAAATTCTCAATAATGTGGGAAAACGCAAACTACGGAGCCTCCGACATCGAATCATTTAAAGAGCACATATGGAAATATTGGTGTGAATGGTATTTTACCGATGACAGGTATCTTACAATTGACGGCAAACCGTTCCTTTCAATCTACAGAATAGACAAATTTTACGATATGTGCGGCAATAATCTCGATACGGCAAAAGAGCTTGTTGAGTTTATGCGTAAAGACATAAAGAATTACGGCTTTGAGGATATTATAGTCACATTCTCATCAAACGGCAGTCTTAAGAATGAAAACGCAATATTCAAATCAATCGGCGTCGATACAGTTCATGCATATTCCCGCGGCGTTAACGCAAGCGATATTGAAATTAACAAGGCTTTGGTTGACAACGGCTTTGAAACGGCACAAGAATACGGCATATCTCCTATTGCAGTCGCAAGTCCGGGGCTCAATTCATTTGCATGGAATTTGCCAAGATTTGATTATATGAATGCTTCGGATTTCGAAGACCTTCTGAATTGGTTCAAAAACGACTATCTCTTAAGATTTCCTGTCGGCTCGTGGCAAAGTAAAATGATAATGTTTGACAATTGGAATGAGTTTGGTGAAGGTCATTACCTATATCCTGCAAAATTAGGCGGATTCGGATACCTTGATGCTGCTGCAAATGTGTTCAGCAAAAACAACAGCTTTGACAGTAAAGTAAACATACTCCCCACCGAAGCTCAAAAAAGAAGAATCGGCACATTATACCCCTGTATTTCAACAAAGCTTAAGCGTGAACAGCTGATAAAAGCCGAAACGCCCATTGCCGACACTGCTGTTATCACATATGACTTTACAAAACCTGAGACGGCTTCTCTGTTTTCAACCTCAAATATGAAGGACTACGGTTACTCAAAAGAAGAAAAGGCTTTCAGCTTCGAGGCGGTTACTTCGGATCCCATAATGTGGTTAGGAAAATCAACCGACCGTAAGAGAATTGTAAATGCAGGCGATATTGACACGATTCACATCAGAATAAAGAGCAGTACTGTGTCGGAAGGTAAGATCTACTTTGTAACCGACAGAGACGGCACTTACGATGAAGGAAAATCCTTAAAATTCAACATTAATAAAACCGATGAGTATATCGACTGCTATATAAATGCAAAAACCAACATGAAGTGGAGCGGAGATATTTGCGGTCTCAGGCTTGACCCTCACTCTGTAGGCGGAGCTAAAGCACACATTCAGTTTGTGGAGTTTTTGAAGTACTCACCTGAAAAGAAGCCCTTCGGCATTGTTATAGACGATATTTCTGCGGTCTTGGCGTATGATGAAGTCAGGTACTATGACGAGGACGAGGTTTATCTTTCGTTCAAGCACGAGTCAGGAATATTTCATCTTTTGCACGCAAGCTACAAATGGAACAGATTTACAAATGTGCTGACACTTAACACCAAACACAGAAAAACATTTTCCTTCACAGTGGGAAGCGACATTGCTGTGGTTGACGGTAAGCAGGTCAAGCTAAAAAAGGCGGTTGAAAAGTATGATGCAACAGTTGTATTGCCGCTTATATTCCTGTTAAAAGAAGGCGGATACGATTACATCTATGCTCCTTCCGACAAAAACCTTTCGGTATTTGTCAACAAACGTGGGCAGGAAAGAATTGATTCTTCCCATAAGTGGGAAATTTCCTCACAAAACGAAATCGCTACAGCCTCCTGCACGTTACCGCTAAAGACTGACAGCACCTATATACTTAATTACGATATTAAGCTATCAGACAAAAATGCAAAAGATGTGACTGTTTCAGCAAGAATCACTGACGGAGTCAACACATTTACGGAAACGGCAGGTATTGTTTCCTTCTCAGAGGATTTCGTTCATATGACAACCGAAATAGACGTGGATTTAAAATCGAAAGTATCGGCAAACGGAAGCGTTTCGTTATCGGCAAACGTACCGTTTGAGTTGAAAAACGTTATTATTCACAGACGAATTAAACCGTTTTCCATAATTAACGGAGATGCGGAAGGTGAAAACATTACTGCATTTTACAACTCAGGTCCCACCAATGATATTGTGGTTATAGCGGACCCGCAGAACAGCAATAACAAGGTATGGTATGCTGAAAACAAGATACTAACGGGAAAATCCTGGAGCTATATAAGGCATAATGCCGCCTTTGAAAAGAGCGTTACTTACGATGTTGAATTTGACATCAGAATTATTTCTCTTGCCGACGGAAGACCTGTAAGCGGTACGAAAGTTTTCGTAAATCCAAGATACTATGACACGGCAAGAATCGGCATAAAGAATCCTTATGACCATAACGTAAGAGCCATAGAAAATCTTTCAAGCTCAAACGAATGGACTCACATAAAATGTTCATTTACAATTGCAGACACTTTTGAAGAAAGCGATGATTTTCAACAGGAATTTACGGTATATGTAGAGCCTGTTGACGATCTTGGCGTCACCTTTGTAATTGACAATATTTCAGTGACCGTCAGATGATAGGAAATAACGAAAAGGTGCAAAGCAGTAAACTCTGTTTTGCACCTGTTTTTATATTATGTATTCCGATAAAACAGCCTGAAGCTCTTCCCTGTTCTTTATTCCCAATGTTTCAATATATTTTTTTACGTGATACTTCACATTGCTTTCAGACATATAGCATGCCTCGGCAATCTGTGAATATGTTTTACCTGCACAAAGCAGTTTTAAAATATCAAAATCGTCGCCTTTGCAGTCATTGATTAAATTATCGACCTTCAGAGCCTCGACTATCTCTCTGTCCTGATAAAAAGCATCGTTATCCAAAAATGCCTCGTGATGCTCAATACTGTTTATGACTCCGTCTTCCGTAAAGCTTTTGCACCTGACATTCACGGTAATGCCTGACAAAAACGGCTTATCAACAATAAACTCATACAGCTCGGATGCAGTCTTGCCGATAAGTTCAAAATCGGTTTCAAAGGAAACTATATATTTTTCATATAGAAAAGAAAGCTTTGTTTTGACACTGCTGACAATTTTCAAACGGGAAAGCAGCTTAGGGTTATTTTCCAGCAGCTTTTTTACAAGATGTACGGCAAAGAAATCATTAGCACAAACAACGGCATCAACAGTATCGGAATGTTTTTCAAAACGAGAATAAGCATCCTCAAGGCTTCCGTTATTCTCAATAATAACGCTGTTCTCCCCGAAATATTTAGTAAAGTATTCTGCTTTTCCCCTGTCTGATGCAGATGCCTCATTCAAGCCGTAAAACACAGCGTTTGAGCAATTGTGCAAGGTAAGAAAAGAACATATCTGCTCCATAATATATTCAATATCTGCGGATACTCCGTGGTACATTCCCTTACAAATTCTTCCTCGTTGATTGCAAACAACTATCGGAATAATCTCGGCTGTGTTACAAAGCTCCACCTTTGAATTTATCCATTTATCGTTTGAGCCGACTAAAAAAACACCGCATTCCGATGACAAAAGACTACCGTCAATGCTGTCAACAACACTGTATTTTCTTCTCTTTTTCTTCAGCGAGTCCTCAATACCGTTCAGAATCATTTTACACCATACGCTTTCTCTGAACTTACTGTCGCAAAGAATATATATCATCAAATCACCTCCGAGCACATATTCATTATACGAAAAATATTTCCTTTTGTAAAGACAGTTTTTAATATTTTATTGAGTGATTTATTTGTATTTATAATAGTTTTAGAAAATAATACTTTGTTTATTAACAAAGTTATGTTAGACTAACCGAAGAGGTGAGATGATTTGAAATATTCATTTGACGTTACAGGCATGAGCTGTGCTGCCTGCAGTGCGGCAGTTGAAAGAGCAGTAAAAGCTCTGGGTATTGAAAATCCTTCCGTCAACCTTCTATCGGGCGTGCTGAAGGTTGACATAGATGAAAACACAACAAGCGTTACTGACATAATTTGTGCAGTAACAAAAGCAGGCTTTGGTATTGATAAAGCAAAAACTGCAGCCGAAAAGAGGAAGATTCTTCAGCAAAAAGCTATTAAAGAACGTAAAATTCTGTTTGCCCGTCTTATCACTTCAATTCTCATTATGATTCCTCTGATGTACGTTTCAATGGGACATATGTGGGGACTGCCTACGCCATCATTGCTTGATAATCCATTGATTTTGGCGCTGACTCAGCTTGTGCTTACAATCCCTATTTTGATCATAAACTACAAGTATTTTACCAACGGTATAAAGCATTTATTTGCGAGAACACCCAACATGGACTCGCTTATTGCTGTCGGCTCGATAGCGGCTCTTATTTACGGGTTATTTGCAATTTACAAAATATTTGACGGTGACACACATTACATTCACGACTTATATTTTGAAACCGCAGCCATGATTCCGACTCTCGTCACTATTGGAAAATACCTTGAAGGCAGATCCAAGGCAGGCACAAGCAAAGCGCTTGACATGCTGATTGATCTGACTCCGAAAAAAGCTATTGTACTGAGAAACGGCGTTGAGGAAGAAATCGATGTTTCTTTGCTTAAAGAAACTGACACCGTTATTGTAAAACCCGGTGCAGGCTTCCCCTGCGACGGAATTGTAATTTCGGGCGAAAGCTACGCAGACGAATCAAGCCTTACGGGTGAAAGTATCCCCGTTTACAAATGCAAGGATTCATTGGTAAGTGCGGGAACAGTTAACAAAAACGGAACTCTGACCGTCAAAACAACCAAGGTTGGCGACGAAACGGTAATTTCAGGAATAATTCGTCTTGTTGAGGAGGCTTCAGGTTCAAAGGCTCCCATTTCAAGGCTTGCCGACAAAATTTCCGCAATTTTTGTGCCGTTGGTTATTCTAATTGCAATTGCCACTTGTGCTGTCTGGCTGCTATGCGGTGCAGATTTTGAGTTTGCTTTTTCAAGGGCAATATGTGTTCTTGTTATATCCTGTCCCTGCTCTCTCGGTCTTGCAACACCCCTTGCGGTAACCGTTGGAACAGGTGTTGCCGCCTCAAACGGTATTCTTATAAAAAATGCCGCAAAGCTCGAGCAAATTGGTCACGTGAATACTGTACTTTTTGATAAAACGGGTACTCTCACAAACGGTTCTCCCGTTGTAACAGATATATTGCCTGAAGAAGGGTTGAGTGACAATGAATTTCTGAGACTGTGTGCTTCACTGGAAAACTCCTCGGAGCATCCACTTGGTAGTGCGGTTGTCGCTGAAGCGGAAAACAGAAATCTTGAGCTTTATTCTGTGTCCGCCTATACGGCAATTCCGGGAAAAGGTCTCAGAGCCGTTGTCGACAACACAAATTATATTGCAGGTAATTTATCTTTGCTCAAAGAAAACGGCGTTGCCATTGACGGTAGTATTACAAAAACCTTTGAAGAACTGTCGAGTCTTGGAAAAACAGTGCTGTTTTTTGCACAAGAAAGCAAATATATCGGCTGTATAGCCGTTCGTGACGAAAGCAAGCCTGACAGTAAAAAGGCTGTCGATGCGTTAAAGAGCATGGGCGTCAATTGCGTTATGATTACAGGTGACAACGAGATTACGGCAAAAGCAATTGCAGACAAAATCGGCATCAGTGAAGTCTGTGCATCCGTCAGCCCCGACGAAAAAGAAAAATATGTGCGTAAATACATCGATGACGGAAAAACTGTTGCAATGTGCGGAGACGGTATAAACGATTCGCCTGCCCTTGCAAGAGCCGATGTCGGCATAAGCGTTTCAAAAGGAACTGACATAGCAATTGAAGCTGCAGATATAATTCTTATGCACAGCGACGTATATTCCGTTCCGAGAGCTATCGCTTTAAGCAGAGCCACCATTTCAAATATCAAGCTCAGCCTGTTCTGGGCACTGCTTTACAATTCACTGGGGATTCCCATTGCCGCAGGTGTGCTGTTCCCTGCCTTTGGCATTACTTTAAATCCCATGATAGGTGCTGCCGCAATGAGTCTCAGCTCAATATGTGTGGTTTTGAACGCTTTAAGGTTACGCAAATTCAAATACAATTAAGATAAAAGGAGAAATTATTATGCTTAAGAAAATAATCACTGTTGAAGGTATGCACTGTTCTCATTGTGCAGGTACAGTTGAAAGGGTTATCGGTGAAATTGAAGGTGTAACATCTGCAAAAGTAAACCTCGATAAAAAGCTCTGCACTGCAAAAATCACGGAAGAAATCGAAGATTCCGTAATCAAAAATGCCATTAAGGAGGCAGGATTTGAAGTCACTGCAATCGAAACAAAAAAAGGTCTTTTCTGATAATTAAAAAAAGTTTGAAAATTCCAATTCTTATACTTGACAAAGTGTAATTTTTGTGGTATCATATACCCGTTGCAGAAAAAGCTGAAATTAAGTAAGCTCTGCCTCGGTTGCCGCAACCGTGTGAAATTTATGCGGTATCTTTGCAGGTATGGCGGAATTGGCAGACGCGCTAGATTCAGGTTCTAGTGGGGGCAACTTCGTGGAGGTTCAAGTCCTCTTACCTGCACCAAACAAAATCCGTGTTCGAAAGAATGCGGATTTTTGTTTGTACTTTTCACTATTCATTATTCATCATTCATTTTTCATTTTCGAACACAGATTTTTAGTGAAGAATGAATAATGAAGTCGCTTCGCTGATGAATAATGAATAATTTGTTGTCAGAACATTGTAAAGAATAAGCATCTCTTGAAATGTTTAATCAATCGTGTTATAATAAT
>JAZQFS010000040.1:0-2656 GCA_045539625.1 Eubacteriales bacterium
CAAGAGTATCGGTAACCTTGGGATATATTTTGATAACGGTTTCAGGAGCGTTTAGTGACAGCTCTTTTTTTATAACCATACATATTTCTATGTTGTTTCTTGCGTAAAGCCGTTGACCTCTGATGAACCTGTTGACGCCGGGAAGCGTAGCAACAACTCTTGTGTAAGCCGCCATAAACAGATGAATCATACCGATATTCTTTAGCCCCTCGGCTTTTTTGTCCTTAATAAGCTGCTCGCATTTTGTGATGTCAACGTGGTAATTGAACATATTTGATGCACCTGAGCGGCGCGTCATAATAAACGGGGAAATTGCGTCCATTGGATGACCGCTTTTAATTCGTCTTCCTTCTTTTTGTCGCATAAAAGTACCTCGTGTTTTATTTTTAATAAATTTTAACACATTTTTCGACGAAATGCAAGAGCTTTTTTAATAAATTGTTATTAATTCAAAATGGCAAATAGGTTGTTGTTTTTATACAGGAATAATTTGTGTAAAAGTATATTGTTTTTTTTGAAGAGATATGGTATAATTTTCGAAAGTAAAAATGTAGGAGAATTATAGTATGATTACAAAAGCATATTCTTATAGGAATAATACATTTTCAATGAATTATCTTGTTTTTCATCCCGAAGATTTTGAAAGCCTTCCTTTGATAGTTTATCTTCACGGTGCAGGGGAAAGAGGCAATGATGAGTCCCACCTTTACCGCCACGGACTTCCGAAGCTTGTGCGTGAAGGAAAAGAATATCCTGCGGTTATTCTCTGTCCCCAGTGTCCTGCCCAATACGTATGGGACAATGTTGTGGATAAGCTTAAGGGGATAATAGACTCTGTTATCATAGAATATGGGATAAAGAGAGACCGTATCTGCATTACAGGCTCAAGCATGGGCGGATTTGGTACATGGATGATGGGACTGACATATCCAAACTTTTTTGCTGCAATAGCTCCCGTATCCGGCGGCGGAATGAGCTGGAGAGCATCAAAGCTTGTATCTACACCTGTTCTCGCCGTTCACGGCAGAGCAGACGGTGCAGTACCTGCTGTGTACTCCGAGCTTATGGTAAATGCCGTAAATAACAGCGGCGGTAAAGCAGAGCTTATTGCACTTGAAGGCTACGGTCATAATGATGCAATTGATTATGCTTACAGAAATACAAAGCTTATGGATTGGCTGACTTCTCAGAGGAGAACGGATTTTTCCTACGTTAAAGAATTCTGTGAAGAGCTGTTTTGATGATTTCGTCCATTTATTTCTAATTTGACAGGTGATAATATGAACAATGCATTTTTAAAAAAAGCTTATGAATTGACTCCTGAGTTATGTAAAAAAATTATGTATTTGAATAGCGCTGAATACATATTGAAAAAGGGCGACAGCAAGGTCTTTGATTTGGGACAATACGGCGTAGGGTTCTTTTCTTTTGAAATCGGGCGCCACAAGGTTTTTCTTGATGCACCTGTTAAGCTGAGCATAAAGTTTTGCGAAACAGCCCGTGAGCTTGATGACGATTTTTCAAGGTATGACGGAGACCTTTCCTCATCTTGGCTTCAGGAAGAAATCATGACAATTGATTATGTCGGTGAATACAAGCTTCCCAGACGTTATGCTGCAAGATATGTGAAAATTACAGTTGTTGCAACACCTCAGGAGTTTGTTCTAAAAAATGTATGCTTTACGGCTGTTACAAGTGCAGATGACAGCACCTTGAAGCAGGTTGAAATTGCAGATGAAATGCTTGAAAAAATAGATAAAGTATGTGTACATACGCTGAGAAACTGTATGCAAAGAGTTTTTGAGGACGGTCCCAAGCGTGACAGAAGACTTTGGCTGGGTGACCTGAGACTTGAAGCTCTGGCAAATTATTACACCTTTGGCAATACCGACATTGTAAGGAGATGCCTTTATCTTTTTGCATCCTGCGATAAAAACGGATACGGATTGTTACCCACTCATGTTTACGATTATCCCGAATTCTATAACGGTGACTGGGTTTGTGCCGACTATGCACTGCTGTTTAGCTGTGCTCTGTGCGACTTGTATTTGCATACAGGTGATGAAAAGACTTTTTGTGAACTGTATGATGTTGCAAAAAGTCAGATAGATGCCTGCGTTAATGTTCTTGATGATGACGGAATTATAAAATCAGGCGAGGTGGGTGCTTTTATCGATTGGTGTCCCAATCTTGTTAAACAAACCTGCTTGCAGGGAGTGTTTATGTACGTGCTGGATATTTTCTGTCAAGCACTTTCAAAGCTTAATCACGGAGACTTTGAAAAGTATTCTCTTCTTCTTGAAAAGCTCAGACAATCATCAAATGAGCAGCTTTTTGACAGTGAAAAAGGCTTGTATAAAGCAGGTAAAAACAATAATCAGTACAGTGTTCATTCCGCTGTCTGGATGATACTGGGCGGTGCTGCGGCAGGCGATAAGGCAAAAGAAATGCTGATAAGGGTATTGAATGATGACAGCGTAACAAAACCTTTTACACCTTATATGCACCATTATGTAGTTGAAGCTATGATAAAGCTCTCTATGCTTGATGAGGCTAAGGCGTATATTAAAAATTACTGGGGAGCGATGATTGAAAAGGAAGCCGACACCTTTTATGAGGTTTTTGTACCCAATGACGATGATTTTTCTCCTTACCG
>JAZQFS010000041.1:0-4338 GCA_045539625.1 Eubacteriales bacterium
TCGCCGTCCGCAGACGGCGAAATTCCTTATGCTTCATAAAGCGCAGGAAAGGTGAATTTACCGTCCTTAAAAGGACGGTAAAGAGGAAAACCCTCGCCGGGGGTTTTCCTAAAACTTGAAAAAACATACTTTTTCAACAGACTGATTTGAGGGCTTTTAACCTCAATGAATTGCCTTGCGGCTCATGAATTGCACCTTGCGGTGCATTGAAGGCCTTGCGGTGCATTGGGACGAAAAGAGGGTGGAGTATGAAATACAAAAATCAAAGTACAAGGGGAACGTCGGACATACTTTTTTTTGCGGCAGTGTCGGCGATATGCTTTTTGCTGTCCTCTTCCGTTCTGCCATTTCTTACAACAGGCATAAAGCCTGATTTACTCCTTTGTCTTTGCTGTCTTTTACCCAAGTTTTTACCCACAAAAAGCTGCTGTATTTTTGCTGTGACGCTGGGATATTTATCCGACTTATTCATAAATCCGCCCTACCATCTGTCGCCCGTGCTTTTCCTTTGTGCGGTAATCATTACTCCGCTGTTTTACTCGGGCTTCAAAAGAGTGGGAACGGTAACGGCGTCGGTTTGCGCCCTTGTCGGTCTTGCTTTTGCAGGGGTTGTGAGGGCGGCGACAGGTCTTTTACTTGACGGCACGCAGGGACTTTACGCCATTATTGTAAACACGGTATTTGCAGAGCTTATGGTGAATTTTGCTTTCACCCTTCTTACGGGGTACATTCTCAAGGTTTTATGCTCACGCTTCGGTGTGGCTAAAAATATATAAATTCAATCAAGTAACTGAAAGTTCAGAAGGAGAAATAGCATGTCTGAATCGGTATTTGCAGTCGTAGGTCAGTCAGGAGGACCTACTGCCGCAATCAATGCAACGCTTGCAGGCGTAATCAAGGGCTGTATGGATTGCGGAAAAATCCACGGTCTTTACGGTATGAGAAACGGAATTGAAGGCTTGGAAAAAGAGGATATTTTTCCGTTATTTCCTTATTTTGAGAAAAACAGGGAGAGCACACTTGACCTGTTATCCTCAACACCTGCCGCTTCTCTCGGCTCGTGCAGAAAGAAAATCAAGGACGATGAGGAAATACAAAGGCTGTATGAAATTTTTGAAAAGTACTCCATAAGATATTTCTTCTACATAGGCGGAAACGACAGCATGGACACCGTTGCTCGTCTTTCGGAGTACGCAAAGAGAAATGCAGACAAAAATCTGTATGACGTAAAGTTTATCGGTATTCCCAAGACCATAGACAACGACCTTGGCGTTACCGACCACACACCCGGCTACGGCTCGGCGGCAAAATTTGTGGCAACGGCAATGCAGGAAATTTGCAGAGACTGTGCCGTCTACACAAAAAAAGCGGTAACCATCGTTGAAATCATGGGCAGAGATGCAGGCTGGCTGACAGCTTCAAGCGTTCTGTCAAAGTATCTTACGGGAGCAGGTCCCGACCTTGTTTACCTTCCCGAAAAGCAGTTCAGCGAAGAAGGCTTCTTAAAGGACGTAAACAAAAAGCTTCAGAGCGGAGACAAGCCGTATGTTGTTGTAGCCGTTTCGGAGGGTATCCGCTATGCCGACGGCAGTTATGTGGGCGAAAAGCACGTAAAGGTCAACGATGATCCCTTCGGTCACAAGGTGCTCACAGGTGCGGGAAAGGCACTTGAAAACATGGTGCTTGACAAAATCGGCTGCAAGTGCCGCTCGGTTGAGCTTAATGTGCTTCAGAGATGCGCTTCCCACGTTGCATCGAAAACAGATATTTCAGAGTCAAGAAGAATAGGTGAATCGGGCGTAAGACACGCTCTTGCAGGCGAAACGGGCAAGATGATGTGCTTCAGGCGCATAAAGGGCGAGGATATCTACAGAGTTGAAATCTTTGCCGAAAGCATTGAAAGCATTGCAAACGCCGTAAAGTCAATTCCCAAAAACTTCCTTGCCTCGGATTCTTCGGGCGTGAACGACAGGTGCATTGACTATATGCTTCCCCTTATCAACGGCGAAAATCCCGTTATATACGAGGACGGTCTGCCTGTTCACTTTGAGTTTTAAGGTCAAAAGGGAAATTTTCTGTGCAAAATGATAATTTATTGACCTTTTGAATGTGCAGTATAACCAAAAAAATATCTTATACTTGACATTCGGCTTCAATTGGTGTACAATTAAATGGATAAAATAGGTACTATATTTTAAACCTTGAAAAGTATGTTTTTCAGGGCAAGATTACATTTCGGGAGGAACCACAGAGCATGAAATCCAAAAGAATTCTTTCTATTTTACTTGCAGCAGTAATGCTTTTCTCCAGCCTTGTTATGTCAGGCTGTTCCGGTACAAACAGCGAAGAGGACGCGGCTAACTCTGCAAGCACAAGAACAATCACAACCCTCAGCATGTACATTCTTACAGGCGAAGAGACTACAAAGGAAGCAGCCGACGCCGTTCAGCTTGCCCTCAACCGTATTCTTCTTCCCGAATACAAGACCATGCTGAAGCTTCACTACCTCACTCCCGATGAATACTGGAACACCGTGGATGCGGCTTTTGAAGAAACTGATCCTGAAAACTTCGTTCTCCCCGGCGGAAAGGTTGACCCTGAGTCTCTTATTCCTGCTACCATGGAGGGTACGGACGGTCTTTCCTTCAACCAGCTTATCGACTTTATGTTTGATGACATAAATGTTCCCGAGCTTACTCTTACAAAGCCTCAGATTGACCTGCTTGTTGTTGACGACTACGACAAGTACATCGAGCTTGTAAACGACGGAAAGCTTGTTAACCTCGGTCAGTATCTTGACTATGACAGCAAGATTCTTACAAAGTACATCTATCCTACAATTATGTCTTCTGCAAGAGTGGGCAAGGATATTTACGGTATTCCCACCAACAAGCCTCTTGCAGGTGAGTATACATATTTTGTATTCAACAAGGACCTTCTTGACAAGTACGGCTATCAGGTTAAGGATCTTACGGTTTATGCAGGCAACAAGTTCAAGGAATATATGGGTGTTATCAAGGCAAATGAGCCCGGTGTATGGCCTGTAAGCGGTACTGTTGACATTGCAGGTGCCGAGATGTATGACGATTCCTTTGTTACCATCAGCAGTGCATTCAACTCCGTAGGTGCAAGCAGCAACGCTTCCTTCATGGAATCTAACTATATGGATCACCTTGCGGCTGTTACATCTTATGCCGAGCTTGGCTACTATCCCGCAGTAAAGCCTGCGTATGCAAAGTATGCGGTTGAGATTCAGACAAGCGACAAGCTTGAGGAAGAAAAAGAGTGGACTGCACCCGACGGCACAACATATGTAAGATATCTTTACGATATTCCCAGAATCGGCGTTGACGAAGCATTCACAAGCGCAATGTGCGTAAGTGCAACATCTCCTGCTCCCGACAGAGCTATGGAGCTTATCACACTTTTACAGACAGACTCCGAGCTTGCAAACCTTCTCCAGTACGGTATTGAAGGCGTTAACTACAACTACAACGAATTTGAAGACAGCATCAAGATGACAGGTAACACCTACGTTATGGACAACTACGTAACAGGCAACACCTACATCAAGTATCCTCCGAACAACGACCACGACTATGTTGAAAACGCAAAGAAGGCTAACCTTAACACAGCTCCCAGCGCACTTTTAGGCTTCTATCCTCAGTTTGCAAGCAAGGCAGAGGAGAGCGACTTTGAGTGTGTAAAGGCAGTTCTTCAGACGGCACAGCAGGCAGTTCTTGACGGCAGAGACCTTGCAGAGGTAAGAGCCATCATTAACAAGGAGCTTGTGCTTCTGGGCTACGGCTATGCAGGTATCACCGAGCTTGCAGGTATCTTCGGTAAGATGCAGGCGGCACAGGGACAGCAGTCAAAGGTTATCACAAAGAACTTCGGCGTATCCGAGGAAATCCTTTCCTACAACGAGCCTTACGGCATCTACCTTGAAGCAGTTGAAATCGAGGAAGAGCCTGCAGTGGAAGAAGGCGCAGAAGGCGAAGCGGTTGAGGGCGAATTAGCTGAAGGCGAAGCAGTTGAAGGCGAAAGCACAGAAGCTGCGGAATAATTTACAAAGATTAGTTCTTTTTTACAGAGTCATCGCAAGATGGCTCTGTTTTTTCTTTCTTTTAAAGTTACTTTATGTATCGCAAGGAGGTTTCGTCCGTTGCGACGGACGAGTTACTTTGACCGAAGCGTCAAAGTAACCAAAACGCTTCCGCTCATCGTCGTGACTTTTGAGGTCACGACTCGCCGCGGGGCTAATTAATACACTAACCGATTCAGTACGTCGTCGGTACGCCCTGTCCATCGCTCGCTTACGCTCGAATGGGCTGCAGT
>JAZQFS010000042.1:0-64793 GCA_045539625.1 Eubacteriales bacterium
TCGGTTAGTGTATTAATTAGCCCCGCGGCGAGTCGTGACCTCAAAAGTCACGACGATGAGCGGAAGCGTTTTGCCTTCTTTGACGCTTCGGTCAAAGAAGGTCGTAGCCCGCAGGCTACGAAACCTCCCTGCGATACATAAAGAAATACTCTAAACGCGTCCGTTGGCCTCAACAAGTCTGATTTTCTCCACCGCAAGCTTCTTGACGGTTTCAATGGGATGCTTCATAAACAGGTCAATTGCAAGGCTTCTGTTGGGATCATCAAGAGTTTCCTTTGTGCCTTGTGCAAAAGCACAGCAAACGTCTGTACCGATATTCATTTTACGTATACCTGCCTTGATTGCAGCCTTCACCTGTTCATCGGGGATTCCCGAGCCGCCGTGAAGTACAAGAGGAAGTCCGCCTGTTGCTTCTCTTATTGCCTTTACTCGGTCAATATCAAGCTTGGGTGTCTTCTTATAGTGTCCGTGTGCGTTACCGATAAGAACGGCAAGACAGCACACCCCTGTTCTCTTTACAAATTCAGCCGCTTCCTTGGGATCGGTATACTCTTCCATGGCATCATCGTTTACGCTTCCAACGTGGCCAAGCTCTCCCTCAACCTCAACGTCAATTGCCGAGCAAATATCAACTATATGCTTGGTATTTTCTATGTTTTCTTCAAAGGGATGCACCGAGCCGTCATACATAATACCTGTTGCCCCCCATCTGAGTGCCTTCATTACTTCCTTTTCGGAAGGACCGTGGTCAAGGTGGAAGCATACGGGAACGGTAGCCTTTCTTGCAGCGGCAATTACTGCGGGGCAAAGATAGTAGCCTACCTCTTCATTAAGAAGTCTTGGATAAACCTGAATAATTACAGGAGCTCTCTCCTCTTCTGCCGCTTTGATAACGCCCATTACCGTTTCTGTATTATACACATTGAATGCAGGAATGGCATATCCGCCCTTTTCCGCCATATCTATAATTGTCTTAAGACTTACAAGCATGCTGTTACTGCCTCCTCAAGCTTCATAATCTGAATGTCTTCGGGCTTTGTTGCACACAGCTCATTATACTCTGCCGTGCTTGTTGTTACAAGTATCTTTGCGTTAACATTCTTTGCATTTATCCAGCGGCACTGCGCTGTTTTCTTCATAACATCGGGCATATATTCTGCCATAATATAGTTTGACGCAAGCATGGTATACTGTCTGTTAAGAAGCATTTCGTTTAAAGAGCCGCAAGCAGAGAGGATATCTCTTACAGGCTGTGTTTCCTCCAAATCTCTTGCAAGAAGAGGACTGTCCTGTACGGTATATACATTTTCGCTCTTCTTGGGTGTAAGCTTTCCGTCCTTAATGAGAGAAGCAACAAATTCCGTAAAGGTCACAACCGTTGCTTTAAGGTCTATTCCCCATTCCTTATACTCTCTCTTCATTACCTTGGCATCGGCAGGGTCATAGCAAATAACCGTCTTATAGCCGTTAAGAGTTTTTGCACAGTTTTCCATAACTTGCTTTGTTTCGTTTGCCGCACCTATCATAAAGTCAAGGCTATAGCCGCTGTTAGGCTCATCACGAAGAACTGTAACCTTAACGTCTGCTTTATCCAGAAGCTCAAGTGCGCTCTTTGCACAGCCCTTCACTCTTGTATTTTCGCCGAGGAAGAAAAGTACGTCACTATCCTTCATTTCGGGAATCTTACTAAAATCTGTTTCGCCGTAGATATTGCCTTTTTCAAGTACATTCCTAACCATATCCATTATGTATTCAGGTGTCTTTCCGTCAAGTGCCGCACCCAGACGTGCTTCCTTTGTGAACATAACGGGATCCCAGCCTGTTACGCAGTCGGTCATACAGCCGCCGCAAAGGGAACATTCGTATACATTATCAACTATATCGTCGGAGTAGTCAATTGCATCTCTTGCAACAAGAGAAAGTGACATAGCTCTTGCTCTTACCGAGTTTCTTTCAAGACCTGTTGCAATTCCGATGGGACATACGTGGTGGCACATCCAACAGAAACGGCAGGCATCTATATGTTCTTTTGATTTTGTTGTAAACTGCATAATATTACCTCCCTAAAATTACAGACCAAGCTTGAACGGATTCATAATTCCGTTGGGGTCAAGCTGTTTCTTGATGCCTTCGAACACCTGCATTGCAGGGCCGTACTGCTCTTTCATAAGTCTGCCAAGCTTAATACCTACGCCGTGGTGGTCATTTACAACACCGCCGTTTGCAAGTGCTGTTCTTACGCCGCAGTTCCAGATTTCCTGATGAAGTCTGAAGGCTTCGTGGGGATCCTGAGGCACGTGCTCGCCGTCAACAATAAATCTGTCGTAAATCATACAGCCCCATTCATACCAATGTGAGAAATGGGCAATAAAGCGTGCCTGCGGGAAGTTGGTTTCAATAGCTTCCTTCATCTTCCAGTAGATATTTTCAATCTTATCGTAGGGTGCGATTGTATCCATGGTACCGAAGCACTGAGGAATATCCATCATATGACCGGGATAGAAGAAGGTAATCTTTTCCTTCCACCACTTTTCGCCGTACTCACTGCCAAGATCCTCAACGTCGTACTTTTTGAAGGTTTCAAGAAGTATCTTCATTTCAAGGTCAGCCATTTCCTTAATGCCTTCAACGGCAACATTCATAAATGCGCCCTTCTTTTCAACGCCCACTATCTTCTTGATAAGTGTTGCGGTTTCCGCTTCATCGTAAAGACGCATAACAGACGGCTTAAACTTCTGAAGAAGCTCACGTCCCGCATTAAAGGCATCTGTCATATTATGGAACAGAAAACCTCTGAACTGACGTGACTCAGGCTGCTCGTAAATTCTCATCTGTGCCTTTGTGATAACGCCGAGAGTACCCTCGGAGCCAATGAAAATCTGATTTAAGTCAGGACCTGCTGCGTGCTTTGGTGCAGGCGAGGTTTCAATAATATCGCCGTTGGGAAGTACAACCTCCATCTGCATTACCATATCGTCAATCTTACCGTACTTTGTACTTGATACACCGATACCTCTGTGGGCAAGGAAGCCGCCGACGGTAGAGCAAGTAAGCGAGGAAGGATAGTGCATTGTTGCATAGCCTCTTTCATTTGCCGCCCACTCAAGATGCTTATAAATAGCACCTGTTCCCGTTTCAATATACAGAGCCTGCTCATTGAACTCGGTTATCTCATTCATTCTCTTTGTATCAAGCACGATACCGCCGCATACGGGAAGTGCACCGCCCTGAGAGCCGCCGCCGCCACCCCATGTGGTAACGGGAAGCTTATAATAGTTTGCAATTTTAAGCACCTTTGAGGTTTCCTCGGCATTTTTAGGTGCTACGATAAAGTCGCCCTCGGGCATTCTCAGACCTCTGTCCGCCCACATTCTTGAGAGCCAGAAGAAGTCTACGCTGTGGGAAATTTTGTCGATTGTTCTTGTTGAACAGTTTTCTCTGCCTACCGCATCTTCAAGCTCGGTGGCAATTACATCAAATAAAAAGTCTGTCATTTCTATACCTCGTTAAAATTAATTATAAACTGTATTATTCGGCAGGATCGTATTCAAGCTCGGGAACGTACTTACAGAACTCTTCCAGAGCTTCAGTCCAGTCGCCGTAAAGCTCGCTCATATGATGGATATACGGACCTTCTATAATCTTCCTTTCAAGCTTTGCCCAGTCCTTGAACTGTGCCCACATATATGTACCGAAGGTAAGCGGTCCGTCACATGTTTCAAATGAGCCGCCGAGAAGTGTATACTTACCGTTATCGCCCTGGAAGCGTGCTATTGTATAGGTACCGTCCTTTACTCTGAAGGAGGGCTTTGT
The DNA here is from genome assembly GCA_045539625.1 of Eubacteriales bacterium. Lineage (GTDB taxonomy): Bacteria > Bacillota > Clostridia > Oscillospirales > CAG-382 > UMGS1387. The sequence goes on from JAZQFS010000042.1 coordinate 3,814, forward strand.
ATTGAACAGCTTTGGCTTTACGCCTTCTGCTCTCTGGGAATACGGGAACGGTCCGCAATGCCACAGCAGCTCGCTGTTTTTATTCTGAGGATTTCTTACCGTAAACTCGCCGAAAAGCGGAGGTGTTTTACCGCGGGAGGCACACATAAGAAGTGCGTTTGTAATAGCTCCGTGAATATCGGATTCACAGGTAACAATATATCCCATATCGTAAAGAATACTCATTGCAAGGCAAGGATTTGCACCGAATGCAAGAGGCATTGCCGTCCAGCACTCACTTGTCATAACGCTTGCGTTGTTTTCGTCAAAGATTTCCTTATAAACATACACAAGGTTAAGCATTTTACCCAGAACCTCATCGTCAAGTCCTGCCGTATCGTACTTTTCTTTGAGGTCTGCAATATCCTTTTTAAGCTCATCGGCGCGTGCTTCAAGGTTCTTTTTGAACTTATCGGCAACGACAGCCATATTGATATTGTTGAGGTTTATGCCGAATTTCTGATTGAGCTCAAGCTCATTGCACATAATGCTCTTGAACTGAGGGAATCGTGTGCCCACCTGTACAACATTGAGGTTTTTGAAATTCTTTACCATGGTAACTACAGACAAGAATTTTGCAAAGCCCTTGGCAAAAACCTCGTCCTCAACCTGACAGTTTTCAATATATGTAAAGGGTACGTTATAGCGTCTGAGTTGCTTACTGATGGCGAAAAGTCCGCACTGAGCGTCGGTATATCTCTGTCCGTTTTCCTCAAACACCATATCCTGAGGGCCCCACAGAAGCGTGGGAACATTCACCTTCTTTGCAATCTGTCCGCAAACCTCTTCATTACCGAAGTTACAGTTGATGATGAAGATTGCATCAACCTTTTCGCTCTTCATATAGTCGGCAACCTTATCGGCATCTGCGTTCTTATAGACAACGCCGTATTCATTAAGCCATTCAAGGTCAACAAACTCTGTCATCTCGTCCGCAAAGTTTTCCTTAAGGTATTTCACAAGCTTATTTTTGCTTTCAACGCCCTTGGCAGGCTCGAAAATACCCTTTCGTGTAGCAAAGTCGAAAAGATCACGCACATCCGGCACAAGTCCGATTTTTACTTTGTAATCCAACATTTAAAGCACCTCTTTTTCTGAAAATAATTTTCATTTTTGCTACTTAATCGCAAACACAGTATAACATATATAAAAATATTTTTCAATAGTTTTACGAAAGTTTTTTTCATAATTGACAAATTTTACAAAATGTGATACAATAATAAATGAAAATTTATTCAACACGAGGTAATTATGGAAAAAATCAGCCTTAAAATGAGGCTCATATACAACGAAATGAGCAAATCCGAAAAGCAGATTGCCGACTGGATAAGCGAAAACCCCGACAAAATCATATCTTTATCCATTGTAGAGCTTGCGGAAAAGTGCCGTTGCTCGGAGGCGACAATAGTACGTTTTTCAAAAAGACTGGGGCTTTCGGGCTATCAGGAATTAAAAATTTCACTTGCGGCGGAAGGAGATATTTCTCCCATCAGCAGTGAGATTTCCCAAAACGACAGTCCCTTTGACATATACTCCAAAATCTGCGGTGACATATATTTATCACTTGAGAAAACAAAAAAAGTACTTGACAGCGTCTGTCTTGACAAGGCGTGCCGTGCCATAGCAGATGCCCACAGGATTGTGGTATTCGGTCTTGGAAACTCCGCCGCAATCAGCACGGATGCCGCGCACAAGTTTTTACGTGCAGGTCTCAGCTGTGTTGCCTACAGCGACAACCATATGCAGGTTATTGCCGCCTCCCATTTATCGGCAGGCGACGTTGCTCTTGCCATTTCCCATTCAGGCTCATCAAAGGACATTGTTGATGCCTTAAAGCTTGCGAAGGAGCACGGTGCCGTTACCATAGCAATTACCAACGGCGGAAAATCCCCCATTCTCAAGTACACCGACATTGCTTTGTTTACCTCGGCGGACGAAACGCAGTACAACATTCTCGCCCTCAATTCAAGAATTGTTCAGCTTGCCATTATCGATGTTATTTACAACTACATTGTTCTCAGCAAATCGGACACGGCGCTTGAGTCAATCAAACAGACCGAGAGAGCGTTGATGTCGAAAAAGTATTAAAAAAGGACGATGCATCCATCGTCCCCTGCTCCACACTCATTACGGGTGTGGATTTTTTTATACTTAAATTTCGTGATATGCTTTTTTCATCAGAACGGCGTATCCATTCCCCGTTTTTTCATAACAGCAACACAAACAAGATGCATAACAATTACCGCAACCCATGAAATCGGCCACACATAGTACAGCATTTGCGGGCTTCTGAAGTGAGGAAGCACAAGCCACATCCACACCACTCTCAGTCCGCATGCACCTATCAGCGAGTTTATCATCGGCACAACACTGCAGCCAATTCCTCGCAAAGCTCCTGCCAAAACGTCCATCAATCCGCAAAGAAAATAAGGCAGGCACACGCAAAGTATTCTCAGCCTTCCGAAAGCGACAGCATCAGGCGAGTCGGTAATATATATTTTAAGCAGGCTGTCCGAGAACAGTATACAAAGTCCTCCCAGCACAAGTCCCAAAACCGTAACAAGCAGTGCCGAAATACTTACCGTCCTTTTTACTCTGTCGGGCTTCTGTGCTCCGTTATTCTGGCTGACTCCCGTTATTGTTGCCTGTGATACGCTGTTCATTGCAACATAAACAAAGCCTTCTATATTTCCTGCCGCAGCATTTCCCGCAACCGCAATTTCACCGAAGGAATTTACCGCCGACTGTATTACCGAGTTTGACAGGCTGAATACCGAGCTCTGAAGCCCTGCAGGAAGCCCGATTTTAACTGTTTCCTTCAGCTCCTGCTTGTGTATTTTCAGCTTGCCGAGGCACAACTTACAGGCGGTATTATTTCGAATAAGCAGTACCGTAACGGCAATTGCCGACACATAATTGGCAACGCCCGTGGCAATTGCAACGCCTGCAACATTAAGATGGAACAATATTACAAGAACAAGATTGAGCAACACATTTATTATTCCCGACAGCGACAGTATATAAAGCGGTCTTCTGGTGTCCCCCACAGCTCTCAGAATTGATGCGCCGAAGTTATACACCATAGTTCCAGGGATTCCGAGAAAATATATTCTCATATACAGAACAGCTCCATCAAGCACCTTGCCTTCGGGTGTTCCCATCAGTGTCAGCATTACCTTTGAGCAGGAAATTCCGCACACAAGTGAAAAAACACCTAAAATTATGCTTAGAACCATCGCAGTATGCACCGCATTACTAACGCCTTCTTCATCACCTGCTCCGAAGCTTCTTGACACCACAACGCTTGCACCCAGCGAAAAGCCGACACAAAGGTTTACTATAAGTGCGCTGAGTGCGCCTGTCGCACCAACCGATGCCATGGCACTGCTTCCCGCAAAACGGCTGACAACAACAAGGTCTGCCGCATTATAAAGAAGCTGAAGCATATTTCCTATTATAAGCGGTATGACAAAAAGAGCAATACTTTTCAGTATTGAGCCTTGTGTCATATTAATTTCGTATTTTTTGCTTTCCAAACCATTTCCTCCAAAACCATTCCGATACCTGAGAATTATAATACTTTTCGGCGCAAAATTCAAGGGTTATATGTTAATATTCCTCCACAAAAACAAAAGCACCGTCCCAGCTTTAAACAAGGACGGTGCAAAAATGTATTTGATTATACGTTTTCTCCGCAGATTTCAAGAATGTCTGTTACGAACTTCTTGCTGTTTTTATCAAGTCCGTTATAGCCGCCGTCTCTCAGTGCCTTTGCCACATCAACAACGCTTCTTGCCATAGGATCGCCGTATACTGTCTGTCCGTCATACTTTACATAAGGTCTTACCACGATAACCTCTTCATAGTTTTTCTTTGAAGGATTAATACCGTAGACAATTGCCGTAAAGTATGTATTCTTATCATCTGTTCCGAATACACGGTTTACGTTTGCTTCAAGCTTTTCGTCATAGCCGTAGTTTACGCCTGTGAGGTAGAATACATCGTTCTGCTCAAAGGTGAGGTAGTCATCAGCCTTACCGTTAAGGCGTGCACGTGTTGTTACGATATAGCCGTATTCGGTAGTTTTGCTGTCTGCCTTGATTTCGTTCTTTACGCTTGACTTAAAGCGGATACCCATAGGATCGTTTACTCTGATGGAGTTTTCGTTATAGGATACAGGCTTTATCTTATCTGACCATACTGCGTAAAGAGTCTTGCTCTCATTGATAACGGGGTTACCCTCGATTAACTCGCCGCCTGCTGTATATGACCAGCCTTCAAAGCTCAGCGTGCTGTTCTCGGTTGTGCAGGTGATTTCGGAAAGGTCAAGTGTATCGCCCTTAATCATCTTGACTGCTTCGGGAACAGTCGCCGCATTGCCTGTGGAGTCTTTAAAGGTTACGGTAACGGGTGCTTTGTAGTAAAGCTTGATGTTATCGACTACAAATGAAGCAGTTTCTCCTATAATCATCATCACATCAAATTCTGTTACCGACTTATAATCAGATACGTAATCCTTATTCCATGCATGGAAATATACCTTACCGTCAAGCACTGTTACGTAACAACTGAAGTTCTTCTGAACGTCAGGCTCCAAATCCATTGTGTCAAGACCAACGTCCCCTGAGCCGCGAAGTCTTGCACTGGCTTGTGTCCACGCTCCTGTTGCTGTCTTGTTTGAAACAACATCATAGGTGATGTAGTATCTGCCATCAGGATATTTGGAGCTTGCCTGAATTCCTAATCCGGGATAGTATCTTTTGCCCGCAACAGCTTCAACTTCATTTTTAGCATATACAGCACCGTCTTTAATCTCGGTTGATGTAAAGCCCGATACAAGCTTTGTTGTAGCTGCTGCAGGGAAGCCTTCGGGGATATTTACAACACCGTAGCTTGCTACAGGCTGATTAAGAGCCATATCATCGTCAAAGTCAAGGCTGTAAATAAGTGTGCCGTATTCTGCGTGTTCCTTTGCAACCCATACTGCTGTAAAGGTTGTATCGGAAGTGATTGCAACCTTGCCTGACAGCTTATTGCCGTCTTTATCCTGCCAGCCTGCAAAGAGCATGGTGTCGGTATTGTCAAGGTTATACTGTGAAAGGTCAAGCTTTGTTCCGCCGTTTACCGTAACACCTTCAAGTGTCTGTGCTGTATTTGATGTGCAATCAAAGGTTACGTCTTACATGGGAATATAGTAAAGCTTGATACTATCGTAAACAAATGAAGACTTACCCTTTTCACCGATACTTGTATAAAGGTCAAGCTGTCCGAAGTTTGTGGTATTTACCTTCTGCTTATTACTTAAAAGAGTAAGCTCGTTATTTATAAATGTAAGCTCATTTGTGTATGTAACCGTAGCACCTGCCGCTGCGTCCATACCTCCGAGCCAGCTGTTATCCAAGGCAAAGGTAACATCTCTCTTACCGTCGGTACAGTTATTTGTAAAGTCAACGCTTACACGGTATTTACCTTCAGGGAATGAGCCGTTTGCATAAATTACAATTCTGGGATAGCTTGCACTTGCTCCAACGTAAGCTGCTCCGTCCTTTATTTCATTATCCGTGAATGAGCTTTTGAGTTTAGCATCGGCAAAGCCTGCTACTTCGGTATTGACATAGCCGTAGCCCGAAACAGGTCTACGTGTTCCGTCAAGCACTGTTTCAGTTCCGTCAAAGGTGATATTATAGATAAGTGTGCCGTAATCCTCTTCCGCCGCTGTCTGTGCTTCGGGAAGAGCTGTTTGCGAAGCAGCAGTCAATTCTGCAGTTGTTGCGGCTGTACCCATCTGAACGGGCGAGGCAAATGCCGCTGTGGAAAAAATCATTGCCAGTACAAGAAGTACGCTTAAAAGTTTTTTCATGGTAGTTTTCTCCTTTAAATTATTTTTTGATCATTCTTCGTCCTGTGTTGTGCCGAAAAGAGTACTTACATCAATAAGAGTATCGCTGTTATTAAGAATATCCTCTTGTGTCAGCACACAGATTTCAAGCCGGGGACTGTGATACTTTTTCATTTTTCTTACCGTCTCCGCTTATCAAATATGAATAAAATATCTATACGATTTTATAGTACGACTTCATTAAAATAAATTCAAGAAAAGAAATATCAAAATATAGAAATATTTTCAATCGGCTATTGAAATTTATTTTGTTTTATAGTAGTATTTTCTATGAAGGAGGCGATTTTTATGAACAGTGTAAAAACAGAAAAGCCCGAAGGCTTTCAGTATTCAAAAGAACACAAAACAGGCAGTGAGCTTATGCACTACCACAAGCACATCGAAATTATTCACGCCTTTAGCAAAACCCAGCTGAAAATCGAAAACGATCACGGAATATACGATTTAGCATCGGGCTCTTATGCCGTAATTATTGACTCGGAAATGCACCGTCTTGAAAATCCCTTTGACGGAGCTTTGGTGGAGAGCATCAGCTTCCCCGTTTCATTTATTACACTTTCGGGCGAAAGCTTTGTGAGAAGAAGCTTTATTATCCCGCGTGAAGCCTTAAAAAGCCGAGGAACGGCACAGGCTCTTCTTGACAGTCTTTTTTTAATGCTTCAGGAGCGCTCGGACATAAACGACACCTGCTCGGGACTTGTAAAAAGCCTTTGCTCTGCCGTTTACACCCTTCTTATCGATATGTACGACAACAGGCTTATCCGCTCCTCAAGAAGTACCCAGAGCACCTTTGTTCACGAGGGCAAGCACAAAAACATCAGCTTTGAAACGCTGCAGAAGTTTGACAGTATGCTTGACTACGTAAACAACAACTATTGCGACACAGGCATCAATCTTACTGTCCTGTCTGAATATTCAAGAATAAACAAGACCTTTCTGTCTACCCTGTTCCCCATTATTACGGGCAGCAATTTCACCCGGTATCTTCACAGATTAAGAATTGAGCACGCTATTGAGCTTATGTACGGCTTTAACAAAAACATCTCCGAAATTGCCTATTCCTGCGGTTTTGAAACAATCCGCTCCTTCAACAACGTATTCAAATCCGTTATGGGTATTACGCCAACAGACTTTATAAGCACCGTCAAGAAAAAAGGCAATTCGGGCATTAACACCTCCATAGATGCTGTGGGCAGTAAAATTTTTGACCTCAAGTGGTTTACAAGTCACGAGGAAAGCGTACGGCTCTCATTTGACAAAAGCAACAATTAGCTGCTTCTAAACAACGAAAACAGGTATGCCAATCAATGGTGCCACCTGATGCTGAGAATGTTATTCTTCCCCGGCAAAACCTATTATGTACGTTACAAGTCAAAGCTGCTTTTCAATTCCGTGGGCACTCCCTCGTCAAAAAACACAACCCATATATCCTTCCAGTTCCGTGACAGCAAAACAAACAATATTTATCACTTTCCCGGAAAAACCGACGACACATACCTTGGCGACGGTTGGTTTGAGCACGAAACATACTACACCGTTCCCGACTACTATGCCCCTTCGGTTATTGACTTTTTTTCAATTTTTTCAGAGCCCTTAGAGGATCTTGGCGTAAGCTTTATTGTAAGTGACGTTGTGGTAAGGCTTGCAGATATGCAGCAATCTGAAAACTGATTATAAAAACACCTGCCGTCAATTAAGACAAGCAGGTGTTTATCCTTCTGTGCTCTGTTTTCTGTAATGTGAGGGAGTCTGTCCCGTTTTCCTAAGGAATATATTACTGAAGTAATACTCATCGTAAAAGTTTAGGTTTTCCGCAATTTCTTTTACCTTAAGGCTTGTACCCAGCAAAAGCTCCTTTGCCGCTTCTATGCGTTTATCGAGATGGTAAGCATAAGGTGTTATTCCGTATTGTTTTTTGAAAATTCGTATAATCTGCGACTGGGACTTTTCGAGCAGCTTTTCAACCTCATCAAGAGAAAAATCCTCGGTTATACGCATATCAATATAGTCCTTGATTTTCACAGCATCACTTTGGGGGCTGCGTTTTGAATTATACTCATACATTTTAAAGAAAATTCTGTTGATTACCTCAAGCATCGTCACCGTGTGATCGGCCGTTGTGTCCTTGGCAAGCTCTATTATCTGCTCAAGGTCTTTTTTTATGTCAAGTCCGGGAAAATAGTGTGAGCCTGTAAGCTTATATGCCTCACAAAGCTTTTTGCACACAGGTCCTCTTATATTAACCCAATACTTTTTCCAAGGGTTTGAGGTGCTTGACCAGTAATGATGATTTTCTCCAACCTGGAGCATATAGGTATCTCCGCCGTGAGGATTATACCGTTCATTATCGGCACATATTACACCCTCGCCGCTTTCAACATATTCTATACACATTGTGAGAGAGTGATTTCTCAGAATTCTATAGCTTTCGGACGGAAATGTTATTCCGCAGGCAGATGTCCAGATAAGAGAGCGGCTCAGCTCCGTCTGTGAAATATAGTATATATCCTCAAAACCGCCTGAATCAGGATGCTTTTTAATTACCACACCTTCACCTTCTTTCTAACACATATTTATATACACCGCCGCAAATTACTGCGGCGGTGCATTTTAGTCAAGCTCAAAGCGGAACATCTTGGCAAAAAACATGAAAAATCATGAAAAGGAGAGTTATTAGCCAAGCCGCCGTAAGCTGAGACTCACTTTAATCCCGACACTTATTACTCAACAACCGTTACAACAAAATTATCCATCATTGCAATGTAATTGGTAAATGTCGTTTTATCACCCTTGGGGTCAACAAATACGGTAAATTCATCTGTTTCACGTGCAGGACTTGCTTCGCTGACGGTAAAGATAAAGGAATGTCTTACCCAGCCGTCGGAGGTGTTCTGTGTCACAACCTCTTTATTAAGAGGATGGTCTACCGAGCCTGTGACAGCACCGTTCTTCACGTCTGTATATCTGGGATTTACCTTTGCCGTAACGCCAACGCCTGCATTTCCGTCAAGGTCGGAAATAATTCTCAGGTCAAATTCAACCTTATAGGTTGTGCCTGCCTTGAAGCCTGTTTTTGCTCTGAAGTATGTCCAGGTCTGCTTTTCTGATGCAGGAACAAGCTTATATGCGTGGTTACCGGCTCTCAAATCATCCTCAACTATTGTTACGGTTGTTGAGCCTGTTGTAAGATTTGCTCTGCTGTTTACGTCCTCGGCATCGGCGTTTTCAATAAAGAAGGGACCGCCCTCAAGACCTGCCTTTACAGCCTCTTCACGCTTTTTCTGCATTTCCTGCTCTGCTGCAAGATAATCCTTTGTTTCCTCATTGGGAGTTACTCGGATATAGTCGATTTCATAGAAGCCGCCGTAATTGCCGGGATCTATTCTTAAGGTTGTTACGTTTGTCGTCCACTTTTCGTTTTTGTTACAATCAAACCTTACGGTAACAAAGCCTTCGGCATCAGGTGTAAGAGACTTATAGGATGACCTGAAGGTTTTCTTTTCGTCAAGACCTGTTTCCGCTGTTGTTGCAAAATATACCGCCAAGCCGTCCGTTCCAAAGTCAACACCTTCCGAATACAAAGGTCTGTAACGTATCTCAATTACGTTGTAAACATCGGTGTTAATAAACACACCCTTATTGACTATCTGAGGATCATATCCTGTTTTATTATAGCTTACGGGAGTTGCGGTCAAAACATACTTTCCGTCTAAAACAGCACCTGTTGCCGAGCTTGCAGTAAAGCCCTCGGTATCACCGGGAATGTTAAATTCAAAGCTGTTTTCAACCTTTTCCGTACTGATTACCTCGTCTTCTCTTACAGTTACCTTAAGCTCGTACTCGTTTTCTTCAAGCTTATAGCCGAAGGTCTCGCAAAGCAGCTTAAAGGGTACTGTCACAATTCCGTCAACCTTATATATGGGCTTTGCAACCGTTACGGTCTTTCCGTCAACAATTACCTTATCGCTGCCCACCTCAAGGTGCATTTTGCTTCCGTTATTGCCGAAAACATCAAGCGTTCCGTTTACTCTGTTATACTCGTAGTAAAGGTTAAGTCCCGAATAAAAGCCAAGCTTGGGTTCTGCTGCAATTAAGTATTCATTATCCAGCTTTTCAATAAAGTTTTTGCCAATCGGGAATTCCGTGCCGTCTACGTTAAGGGTATATGAGCCGATTTCCTTATCTGTCAAGAATTCAAAGCACTTAATATAGAATTTACAAGCATACTGTGCAGGATCAAAGCGAACGCCTGTAATATCGCCCTTCCAGAATGTATTTTTGGTAAGATCAATGTAATAATCATGATATTCGCCGTCAGCAATTACATTGGAAAAAATTCCCTTATCGGCTGACCACGTTTCATTTGCTCTGTTTACGAAGTAAAGCTGAACCTGAGTAGGCTGTGTTGCTTCAAGCTTGATGGAAAGGTGAAGCTTTGTTGCTTCATCGGCATTAAACAGAGCCACTCCTGTATTTACCGTTTTGATATTGCCGTCTGTGCCTGTGGTTTCACCTACAAGTGCCTTTTCCTGTTCATCAAAATAGATGTCTTTGCATTGGTTCATCTTACTCCAAGACAAGACGTCCTTCTGATTTTCAAAATTCCATATTTTAACAGGCTGATACTCAATGTCGGAACCTGCATCCTGCATAAATCTTTCACGCTTCATGGGAACGCTCTTTGCAGGATACAAATAGCCAAGTCTTGCCTTCTGGTTATCTGTAGGCTCAACGTCAAAGTGTGCTTTATCGTCCTTACCTGCAACAGAGGAGAATACTGCACGGTTACAGTCAACATAGCCGAACTTATTGAGGTTTGAAGGCATAATATAATGTCCTTCGCCGTATTCGTTCCAGGTTGTATGGAACACCATCTTGCTTATCCAGCTATTCTCTGCCCTTTCGGCAATGAGAGGAATATAAGTATCCTTTGACCACTCCATAACCTCTCTGTGTGCTTCAACCGTTGCAAGAGGAGCTCTTTCCTCTGTCCAGCCTATATCATTGAAGCCAACGCCGATTGCGGGAACAAGCGGTACACCGTTCATATTATACGCCTTCATCATAGCATCCTTCTGATACTGTGCGTCGTACGCAAATTCTCCGAAGGTATAGCTGAGAAGTCCTTCAAAGCTAAGCTCCTTTGCCTTGTTCATCATTTCTTCGGTATAGCCGTTAAAGGTAGGACAGCCAAAAAGCACAACGCCGTCATAGCCAAGGCGCTTTATATCCTCGTTCATAAAGGCTACAGCTTGCTTTGCACTCTCCATACCGCCCATATTTTTAACGAAGATATCCAGACTGTAAATGGTAATGGGTGCTCTGTTTTCAATTCTCAGGTATCTTGAATCGTTAAAGTACCATTCGCACCAATAGGGCCAAACGTAGTTATAGAAAAAGTCGGGATTGCTGTAAGTACAGCTCTGGTTTTCCCACATAATCATCATATCCATCATATCGGAATACTTTGCGTTCATAAAGCCGTTTGTGATAGCATCCGAAAGGCGGGTATCCTTAATAGGCTCACTGCCAAGTGCACCCAAATACCAGCAGTAATGCTGGAAGTCATAGCCGTGTTCAACAAAGAACTTGATTTCCCAGTCGGCAACTTCAGGCAGACCTTCATCATAGTAGCCGAGAACAGGGGTGATTTCGTCATAGGGTGAAATGCAGTCCCAGCCGTAGTGAGAGCCTTCTCTCCACAGCGAGCATACGCTCATACCAACAAGCCACTCGTCGTCTGTTACGGGAACAGGCTTTGCTACGTAGTCTGCGTAATCATACACATTATACAATTCAACGTCGTCAAACCAAAGCACGTCGCTGCCGCTGTTTACGATTTCAATACCGTCAACTGCATCTGCCGAAAGGTCAACCGTTGCAAACACTTTATTATTGAGCTTGATAACAGCTTTATCCGCTTCTGTATCGCCTTCGATTCTTACCGACTGCCAGCTTCTTGCGTCAAATTCACGAAGGAGCTTGCCGTTACAGGTGAATTTCTGAGCATCAAATTCTATCTTCAATGCATCATTTGCACCGTTTTTAAGTGCAACGTAGCCCTTACCCTGCTTTGTGGGAAGAAGAAAGGTTTCGTACACGAATTTTCCGTTGACAGGAGCAAACTTCTTGCTTGCACTGCCCGCACCGTCAAGCTTTACGCTGTTTGTATCATAATCCGAGCTCTTAATGTTTTCAACAGTAGTTTTTCCGCTTACATTCCAGCCCCATGGCGTCTCACCCAAATTTGAATAGAAGAAGGAGTCGTTAACGTCATAGTTAACATACATCTTTGTCTTTGACGCAGTTAAAGCAAGCTTATCCTCTTTTGTTGTGGCATAGCTCATTCTTGCAAGGTCTTTTGCAGACTTATTCATGGAAAATGTACCTATATTTTTACCGTCTGCAACAACTGTCGCCTCATCTTTATCAAGGTCAAGCTCAAAATACAGCTTTTTCAGCTTTGTATATTCACTTACCGCCGTGTTTGTCGCCTGCTCTTTATCTCCAAAAGCCACATACTTACCGTCGGTAATACACAGCTTGAACAAATCTGTTCCCTCTGAGTCGGTAAAGATAACCTCAGCTCCGTTATCCGAGCTTGCCGTAAACGCAGACTCAACCTTAACGATGCCTTTTGTCTGAACGGTTACATCTCTGTGAAGAGCTGTTCTTGCCTTATCTGATACATCGGAAATGGAGTTTGAGGTTTTTTCCTCGGTGCTTACCACCATTGTTCCCATATTCTCATATCTCCAGCCGGAGGCAACCATGGTTGTTCCTCGAACAGTTCTCACCATTGTCATATCATCAATGAGGTAAACTGCCTGTTCTCTATTGCCGTATTCCTTTAAAGTGCCCGATACTCTGTTTTCGGGAAGTGCAACTCTATTGATAATTGCGCTTGTTTCGCTTCTCTTGATTGAGTTTGTAGCATAGAAGTTACCGTAATCGTCAGAGCCGAGAACAACACCTGCACGGTAGAGCATCATAAGCTCATCATAGTAATCTTCTGTTTCTGCTACGTCGGGAATATCCTTAATATCGTTTTTAGGTGTGAAATAGCTTTCGGGCATTGCATTTGCAAAGAGAAGAGCCATTTCGTATCTCATAATATTGCGGTCATAGTTTGTGTACTGATTTTCCTCTATAAGACCGTTAGCCTTAGCATATTCGACATACATATCATACCACTTGCCGCCTGTTTTTTCGGCAATTGTCTTACCGTTATAAATGGAATGTACACATGTTGCCATTGTAATACCTTCGGCAACGGTAACATTTCCTTCGGGAACATAAAGAGTGTCGCTCTTACCGTTTACAAAACCAAGTTCATATGCACTTTTTACATCAGAAGCATACCATGCCGTGCTTTTTACATCTGCAAACTGACCGTCTGTGTAGGTATTTGTTTTGGTAAAGCCCTTTGCCTGGGAAGCGGTAACAAGTGCCGCTGCTGCAAGTGACACCGAAAGAATTGCTTTAAGCATTTTGTTCTTAATCATATTCTTCTCCTTATTTTGGGGAAGCAAGGCAGAAATTATGCTTCTGCCCTGCTTATTGTCTTTTAAAGCTCTTCGCCTGCAAGTATTTTATCTACTGCATCCTTGAAAGACTCATATTTATCAGATGCCTTAAGTCTTTCAGCAACCTCATAAATACTTGCGGACATTGCTTCGCCGTAGGTTACATTTTCGCCAATCTTTACATAAGGTCTTACAACGATTACGTCCTTATACATATTTGCGGGAATGTTATATACAACTGCTGTAAAGAAGGTTTCATTTTCCTTCGTTTCAAAGATTCTGTCTACCTTTTTATCTCCTACCGTACCGTAGCTTACGCCCTGTACATAGTGTGTACCCTTTGTAAGGTTTATGTTTTCCATTGTGAAGTCTGACTTTTCAACGCCAAGAGTTGTAAGAATTGTCTGTCTTGTTACAATATAGCCGTATTCCGCAAGGTCTGCGTTTTCTCTTACAAGCTTATGAACACTTGCCTTGAAGCGAAGTCCCGAGGGATCGTCTACACGGATTGAGTTTTCGCTGTAGGAAGTGGGTGCATTGATAGGCTGATAGTAAACCTTGAAGTTATCGGCAAAAAGTCTGTAGCGTGTCTGAGTTGTACTGGCAGAAGCTACAGTGTAGCTGAAGCCCATGGCAAAAAGTGTATCCTTATCATACGCTCTGGCTGAGCCGCCGTTAAAATAAACATTACCGTCATAAACAACTATCTGCTGAGCCTGAACATAAGTGGTTTTTCCCTTTTCAAGGTCAATCTTTGAACCTGCAATATCGGCAGTCTTTGTTGTTCCGTTTGTTGTCTTTTTCGCTTTAACATAGGGTGAAACCTTTACGTATTTTACAAGGTCATTGGCTTCAACGGTAAACTCTGCATACATTGTATAAATACCGTCTGCAAAGGTCTTGGTTGTGTCAGAAAGCTGCAAAGTCATATTAGGCCATACTTCACCGTCTGCTTTTGCATTTGTATCACCGGCAGATACAAATTCGTCGTCAAGTGCCGAAATGTCCTTGAGTTCGTAGTTTGCTCTTGAAAGTCCCTGTGTTGTAAACTGAATATCGCAAGGAATTGCATTGCTGTACGCTTCGCCCTTATAACCGCCTGAGGTTTCAAGTGTCTTATTCTGGAAATGAGTGTAATGTATACCGTGATTGAAGTGTGCGTGAAACAGAAGCTTTCCTCCTGCAGGTACTTCTGTGGGAGCATAATAGTTATCGTCCCAGATTGCGTAAAGTGTTGTATGTTCGCTCAATGTAATGGAGGTTACAACCTTACCCTTGGGTGATGTTGCCCAACCTACAAAGCGGCTTGTGCCCACATCACTCAGCTTTGTTGCCGAAAGGTCAAGTGTTCCCTTCTGTGCCGTAAGCTTTGCGGGAAGATCTGTAACTGTTTTGCCGTTTGCATCAAATGTCACAACTGCGTGTGTGGGTGCACATTCAAGAGGCTTGTAGTACATCTGCAGATTATCAATATATACATAGGAAGTTGATGCAGCCGTAAACTTAGGAATAAAAATAAGTCCGAATTTCTTCACGGTAGAATTTGTATAAGTCTGAACTGCAGCCAATGCTCCCGAGTTATTGTAAACATACGCCTTGCCCTCATATACAAAAACGTCCATGGACATATATGTTGCTGTGCCGTTTACTGTATCAAGATTCTTTTTGTATGCTGTGCCAAGTCCACTATCACCGCCGTTATAAAACAGTGCGCTGTACTGAACATATTCAAGGTTTGTGTTGGGATTTACGGAAAGCTCTGCACAGATTGTGTAGTGACCGTCTGCAAAAGCATTATTTTCACCGTCACCTGCTCTGAAGTAAAACAGAGGATAATTTTCACCTGCGGCTGTTGCCGTGTTTTTAATAGCAAGTGCATCGTCTGCAGTTGTAAAGCCTGTGTTTGAAACAGAAGCATATTCTCCCGCTGTTGCACTTTGCCAGTCAATATAAATTTTATTATTGCCGTTTGTTCCCGTAACAATTGAGGGTACTGTGCCGTTTTCGTTAAAATCAGCACCGTATGTACCGTATTTTGTTACTGCCTGATAGTTTGCAATTGCTGCACCGTTATTATAGGGCACATCAAATACAAGCTTACTGCCTTCGGGAATGGTGTAGCTCTCCATTGAAAGCTCTGCCTGTTCCTCACCAACCTCCGGCAAAGTCGGTACATCTACCGCTTCACTTGTTGTTTCAACCGTTCCTACCATAGTGGGTGCCGCATAGGACAGAGTTGATAAAAGCATCACTAATGCAAGAATTAAGCTAAAATTTCTTTTCATGGTTGTTTACTCCTTTTATTCTTTATTTTTTAGTTTTGGGTTTCGCCAAACAATTCACTTCCGTCAATGAGAACATCGCTGCCGTTAAGAATGTCTTCAATTGTCAAAAGTACCGTCTCAACTTGGGGACTTAAATATTTTTTCTTATTCACAAAACCCACTTCCTTTCCTATAAGTATATATTATCATCATTTTTTGCCATCGTGAATGGATATTGTTTGCAGCAAGATGTATATAACAGGCGTTTTAACCTTATTTTCGGACATTTTTTAAAAAATACCGATATTTTCGCCTTGCCGTATTTTCTTTCATTATTCTTCGTCAAGAAAAACCTTCTTGGCAGCCTTCAAATATCCGTAGCCGTTAAGGTCATCGGGCTGGAGATAGCTTGTTTCCGTCCATTCATTCCAGCTGTTGACGGTAATAAGCGGTGCTTCAAGCTCCGGGTGATTATCAATATATTCCTTCATCATTTCAAAGCCCTTCTTTATGCTTTCGGGCTTACAGTCATGGCAGATATTATTTGAAAGCTTCTTGTATCTGGGATTTGGATCCCATCCCATTGAAATATGAGGGTAGAAGGGATGCTTTATATTCTTTTCAATATAGTCCCACTCTGCTCTTACATCTTCAAGCACCTCGTCGTAGGTTCTGTTCATGGGAATATAGTCTACAAAATTATAATGTGTTACGCCGTCAAGGTTTGCCATATTGATAAAGTCAAAAATGGTGGTATTTTCGTCAAGCTTTCTGTCCATATAGTTATTTCTTCTTCTGATGGTAAGAAGAAGCTCAAGACCGGGATAGCCTGCCTTTACCGTTTCTTCACGGAAATACTGCAAAGCATCAAGCGTCTGCTGTACACCGCCAAGACCTCGTACAAGATTCTGCAGGTCAAAGAGAAGATATACGGGCTTGCCGTCAATCTTATAGTAGCAAGGGTGAGAAAAATACTTCTCAATTGTACGCTTTACGATAATCTTATCGAAGGTTTCTCTGTTTACCGCACCGTCCCATATGGGTGTATGAAGGTCAGCGGTTCTTGTATCCCACTGGCTTTCGGCGGTGTGGTTTGCCCACATGAGGAAAAACTTCATTTTATGGTTATTTCTCGCCTTAAGGAAGCCGTTATCAAGGCACTGTTCAAGAAAAGGTCTGTTATCGTACCAATACCAGTCATATATAAACACATTGATACCGTGGCTTGTTGCCGCCTCAATTTCCATTTCCATAACATACGGATCGGCTTCGTTTACATATCCCCAAAGAGGTTTTCTCGGCCATTGATGACCGGGGAACTTTGGTTGCATCGCCTTCACCGTCTGCCACTCACCGTAGCCCTCGGGCCAGAATATTCTGCTTCTTGGCTCATCGCCTGTGTAAGAGGGCCATATATATGCCGCTACATCATACTTCTTTTTCACGTGCTTTCTTCCTTTCGTCTTTCATAATCTTCCGCCATCATTTTTTATCTATATTCTATCACCAAATATTCTTTTCGTGAATGTATAATACTTGCACTAAAATGTAGATAACTTGCGTTTTTCAAAAAAATGCGCCGTTATTTCAAGCTTTTTGTCACAGTTTAGGTATAAAACACGCATCAATGACTGCAAATCATTTTCATCAATGGGTGCTTCGGCAACTGAAAAACATACAGAAAAACAATCTTTTTTTGCACAAAAAATACGCCATCGTGATAATTTTCGATGACGTTTCCCGATAAACTGTTATTTATACTGTGTTACAAGATATGTCTTGTCCTTCTTGCCGTTCATAACAACCTTGATTTTACCGTATCTTCCCGTTGTGTACATTTTACTTACATCAAAGCCGTTAACGTGGGTAAGTGCGTAGCGTGTGGTTTTAAGAAAAACGCCCTTTTCACGCATACTGGGTACAACCGCAAAGGCAGGCATACAGCTATCTATAAACTTATAGTAGCTCTGATATACAATGCCGTGGTGGGCAACCTTAAGAAGGTCACATTTAAGACGTGAGCCATACTTTTCGGCAAGGCGTTTTTCTGACTTATCGGATATATCTCCGCAAAGAAGTGCGCTGTTTTCTTTATACGTCAGCTTAAATGCCACAGAGTTTTCGTTCATATCAACAGCAGGCTCATCGGTTCTTACGGGATTTATCACAAGCACACTGCAGCCGCCTATATCAAATTCATCGCCGTCTGCAACACGGACGATTTTTGTACCGTTCTTTTCTGCGTTATCTATAAGCTCATAATACTCCACAAGTCTTTGCTTTTCCGCCTCAATTACTGGCTGAGCGTTAATATCGGGTATCCACAGCTCTTTTGCGAAAACATTTTCAAGCAGCTTTGCCGCACAACCCATGTGGTCGCCGTGCGGGTGTGTTATAACAAGGCAGTCAAGCTCTTTTACACAAAGTTTTGCAAGACCGTCCTTTACTTCATCATAGCTATAGTCGCTTCCCGTATCAACAAGCATATTTTTTCCGTCGGGAAATGTTATATAAATGCAGTCCCCCACAAAGGGTGTGGGAAAAGGAGTAACCTCGGCAGGCACATCGGGGTGGCGAAGCTCAAAAAGTCTTACAACAAGCTTTCCGTCACAGTCGGCTGTTGAGAAAAATTCCTCATCGCTTCCCGAAAGCTTGTTTTCGGGCTCACGGTGTATTGCAGGCAGGTACTCCAGGTGTGCATCTTCCGGAAGCATGGGAAACTGCCCGCCAACGCCGTTGGGATAAAAGATATTCTCATACAGCTTAAGGTACAGCTCGCCTGTGTTTTCCTTGACAATCATCTTTTCGATATATCCGCCCGAAATCTCAATACAGGTATCCTTATCACCGCCGCCTGCGGTAATTGTAAGAATATGTCCGTCGGTCATTTTAAGGTAAGTACCGCCGAGAGCCAAGGCTGTTTTATCCTTACTTCCCGTATTTACATTGGTGCACACGATACCCGAAAAATCAAGGTCTATCTTTCCGTGTTTTTTACACCGTCCGCCGCCGAAAAATCCGTACTTTATTGCTCCGCCCGACACCTTTATTTCAATGTCGCCAACCTCGTCCTCTATTCCGCCGCCGAAAAGGTAGCCGCCTATCATTCCGCCTTCAAGGGACAGAGAGATTTTTTCTTCCACACTTCCCTTTTCACTTCCTCCGCAAAGAAGGTAGAGAAAGCCCGACTTCATAACAACCTCGGTTTTTTTTACGGCAATTTCCTTACCGCCGCCGAAAACACGTCCGAATTTAAGGTCAGACGTTGAAAGCTGCTCTCCTGTTTGTGTGGAATAAACGTGGGTTTCGCCTTTTTCATTCTGTGCTACGGTTATGGGTGTGCCGCAGGCATAGAAAACATTATCTTCCTGTAAGTAATTCATAATGTCACCTTCTTAGGTTCATTATAGCATTTTTAGAGGTGGTTGTCAATGTACAGTGTTTTATTATAACATATATTTTGGCTGAGGTGCGATGTCAACATCATACTACATCTCACCGATATTTACAATTCTCACAGACTGCCGTTTCTTTGCATATTCAAGAGTTTTCGCCGCACCTCCGAAGGAGTGTTGCACAAAGCAAACCAAAACAGCCGCATTATCTACCATATACTGATTAGCTTTGATTATCTGCAATTGCTTAGGTGTTTTCGGCGGCATATCCGCAACAAGAATATTATCATAATCTTTATAATACTGCTCTTTACAGGTATTAATTTCCGAAGTCAGATAAGGTATGACAAGATTGAGCATCAAGGACGGGTATTTTCCTTTCAGTTCCCTTACTGCTTTTGCACAAAGCTTATCGAAAGCACCGTAATTTCCCACCCAAAATTCGTTTATTTGTTCCGTCAAAATCAATTCTTCAACCGAAGATTTGAGGTTTTTATATATTTCATCTGTTCCGTAAAGCTTCGAGTGACCTGCAAAGCAACATATCTTTATCATTTTTACACCTTCTTCACATTCAATAAAACACTTTACATCATTGTAAAAGCAATCTTTTTTGGTGTATTATACCACGCTTAAGTGCTATTGTCAATCAATTCTGTTGTTTTATCAACCTTACAGATTGTCGATTATACTTTGAAACAGGGGTATAATATGTATGTAGAGGTGAGGAAAGTGAAAAATGAGCATTTCGATATTTGGTTAAGCATCGGTTTAAATATTTTGCATTACAGAAAAGAGCAAGGAATGACTCAAATGCAGCTTGCAGACAAAACGGGCATAAGCAAGAATCATATGCAGAGAATCGAAACCGCCGCCTGCTCCTGCACACTTGACACGCTTATTGACATTGCCGATGCGTTGAACATTCCGCTGAAAAAGCTTTTTGAATTTAAAGACTGATTTAAGTTGTCTCATTACTTTGTTTTGAGACAGCTTTTTTTATTGTTTTTGCACAGTTCAGAGGGCACCGATTTCTTCGTCCCTGTTTAGGGCAAAAGTAACTGTCAGCTTTCCGGCATATAAAAGAAAAAGCAGGTAACAGCACTTTGCCGTTACCTGCAAAAACATATTATTTTGTCACAGTTTTATACTCAGCTTACCGAAAAGCTTTCATCAACGCTTTCACAAAGGGGTTTCAATGAACCAAGACTGTCAAACAGCATAATCTTATAGCTGCAAACACCCTCGGCATCAAAATTAAAGACTGCCGCCGTGTTTTGTGCCGATACGGGTTTTATCTGCATACCAATATAACTGCCGTTTTCGCCGTAAAGTGCAAGGACAGCTTGGGCATTATCCACGCCCTCGTCAAGTACGGCGTTATAAGTGCAGAAATACTGCGTTTTTACCGTCTCGCCGTTTTCGTTCACTTCTGCAACCGTCACAACGGCACTGTCAGAGGCTATCAAACCCAGCTTATTTTGGTATTCTCTGACAAGAGTCTGACTGCCCTGTGCTTTTACGTATCTTGAATTTGCTTCAAGTGTTTTTTCTCCAAGATCAATTTCAACATAGCCCTGAGGTTTATTTGTTCCTGTCACAACTACATTTGCATCGCCACTTGCCGAAAGTGTGCCCTGTGCATCAATTTCCCCGAAGATATAGTTTCCTGCACCCAAAGTCATACAAGCGTCCTTATGGATATTCACCTTATCTGCCGTCACGAGGTATTGTCCCGAAGAAATTACGGTATTCTTATGAATATTGATTTCACGAAGCTTCATATCCCCCGTCACATTTTCAAGGCTTCTTTCAAATTCAATATAGTCAACGGTAAGTGCCGCATCAATACAGTTTGGAACAAGTCTGAAGCCTGTTATTATGCCCGTAACATCTGAAATATCAAAGGAATACTCATTCATTAATGTATCGGGAATACTCTTTGTACAGGTTATTTCTCCGTCTTTTGTTGTAAGCACAAGTGTAAGAGATGCAGGAACAACGTCAATCATGGAAATTGCAAGCTTTGTATTAAAGCAGGAGTATTTTTCAGCATCAACAAGCAGGGTGCTGTCATAGATGGAAACACCGCCCTCATAGGAGGTAACGCTTGCAATACCGTTCTGCACCTTTCCGTGGAAGCCGCCGAGAGAAATGCCCTCTGTATCGCCGTCTGTTTCAAAGTACCAGCTATCGGCATATTCCCAAACAGCGTACACTGTCACGTTTTTATCGGCAGTTACCGTCTTGACTGTCTTTTCGCTTCCCTCTTCCGTTGTCCAGCCCTTGAACTTATAGCCTGTTCTTTCGGGAACAATTGACGAGAGTGTATATTCTCCCTTGGCATAAGCATCGCTTTCGGGAAGACCTGTAACCTCATCATCTGCACCTGCCGAGTATGAAACGGTATAGCAGGGTGTCTGTCCTGTTACGGTAAATGTTCTTTCGGCAAAAATCGTATCGTCATATGCACATACTGCCTTTACCGTCACCGTACCGTTATTTACGGGTGTGACAGTGCCGTCAGCACCGATTGTTGCAATTCTTTCATCATCAACGCTCCAGTTAACCTTATCCGTTGCATCGTCAAGTGTTACCCTGACGGAAAGAGATGTTTCTTTGCTTATTACATCATCGCCCAAAATTTCAATGCTGTCTGGCATATAGATATACTGAGCTTCAATTACACGGGGTATTGCCTGTCGGAGCTGTGCAAATACACGCTTTGCAATTTCGTCCATACCAAGGTCACCTGGATGGCTTCTGAACTCGATTCTTCCGTCGCCAAGAAGGTCATCATAGCCCGGATACTGAGCATATGCAAGGTAAGGATTATACTTCCAGCCGCTATTTCCTCTGTCGTAGGTTACGCCGTCCTTTACAAGATACCTGTTATCAGGATTAACCACGCTGTAGGAGTTAATATCTCTCATATCGGCAACGTAAAAGCCGTAAACCTTTGCGTATTCCATTGCAGCCCTTGCTCTGTTACAATCGGAAAAGCTTGTGATTATCACAACAACGGAATTTTCAGGTTTATGCTCTTTGATTTTAGCATACAGCGTATCGTAGAACAGGCACGCCACCTCATAATTATCGGTTTTTAAGTTTTCACCAAGCTGGATTGTGATAATATCGGGCTTTTCGGTTTCAAGGTGCTCTATTCTGTCGGCAAGTGAATTTACAATACTGTTCTTACTGTATTCCTTATCCCAGCCCTCAAAGTTTGTGGTATCGTTTGAATCGGCAAGTCCCTTCTTCCATGCAGCCTCTGTATCGGAGCTTGCGAAAACCTCGCCTGTCACCTTTGAATTAAGCTCTGTTCTTAAGTAATACTGTATTCTATGGAAATAGTCAAGCTCAGGATCTGATGCCGCCATTCCTCGAAGCGGCTCATCTGCCTTCATCCATATTGAATAGTTTGGATTATAGCCGTGACGCAGGTATGAGTTACCGATACTCATAAGCTTTAAGTCATAAACCAACGTCTTTTTTCTCTGTCCCGATATTTCTATTTCAACGCTGTCGGTTGCGTTTTTATCGGCAAAAGCTGTTGCCGTTACAACAACCGTTCCGTTACCGAGAGCAGTAAGTGTAACCGTACCGTCATCGGCAATATCAAGTCTTGCAATATTTGTATCGCTTAACGTATAGTCAACCGATTCATCTTCAAGTGCAATATTTGAAAACAGCCGAGAGGTCAGCGTTACACTGCCGCCGTCAAGTGTGATTTTATCATCAGAGGCTGTAAGGCTCAGTGCCGCCTGCAACGGCGTTCCCTCGTTAGGGTTGGTTTTGGAAAAATACATTTCGTCCACCTCTATATTATTCATTTTCTGATAAGTTACAGGCTTTTTCACATAGTAAAAATCGCCGTCTTTTTCATCGTATACTCCGTCACTGTCAACGTCATACAGGAAGTATTCGTTGGAAATGATTGAGCCTGTTATATTGGCAAACATCATTTTTGCGAAATATTCGCCGTTTGCACCGCTTACAAGAGGTCTTAAATCAAGGACGTAGGTTTTATAATCCGTTGTCATATAAAAGCTTTGAGACACTTTCATAGCTGCGGTATACACAGGGTTTGAGCCGAAGCCCGGGTATACGGAGATACCTCTTTCACCTGCGCTGTCGCTTCTTGCAACAACGCAAAGATAGGGATGGGTAGCAATAGACACCTTTTCTGAAAGTATGGATACAGGATTGCTGATGCTTCCGCTTGTATGCTTTTTCACCTTATACACGCTTTCGCCGTTGACGGTGGTTTCGGTGAGCATTGCACCTGCGGCAGAGGTAAGATCGGGTGTCTTTGCAAAGGTTGACACAATATTCACGGAAGTGCCTGTATTTGTTGTTGCAAAGCTATGGTAGCCGCCTGAAGTAAAGCCTGTATTTGAAGGATCGTTAAAATCCCATTTATATGCAACATTTTCAGATATGTCAGGCTCTTCGCTTGTTGTGTAAACATTTACAAACTCGGTATTTGTGCCCGACGTGTTGAGGTTGAAGGCAAGCATAAAGTCATCGATATACTTTGCACCCTCTGTAATATTGGTAAGCTCGCAAAAGCCCGTCTTTGTTCCGTCGCCGTTTGACACAAACTCCGAAATATATGCCCAGCACTTTCTGTTATTATCAAAGCCTGTTTCCTTATCCGTTTTATAGTACACGGTTATGCAATTATCGGCGGTGCTGTCTTCGGTAATGGTTATCACAAAATACTTCTGAGTTGCAGGGGCGCTTGTATTTATAAATCTGATGCCGCCGCTTGTTGCGGTATTTTTGGTATAGGTGACCTTAAGGTTACCGTCGGTTGTAAAATCTGCTGTTGTGTGATGTACTCCGTTTGTATTTTTCATAAGGAACACATCGTTATAATAGGTTCCGAATTCAAGAGCACCCGATGTCTGTTCCAGAAAATCTATATAATAGCCGTACTTTGATTCATCAACGCCTACATAAATATCACGTGACACCGACACAGGCGAATTTTTATCGTTGCCTGTTACGGTAACGGTAGCGACACCTGTTTTTGCCTTGGCTCTGATTTTAAGAGTATTATCCGCCATGACTCTATAGGAAACAACGTCATTATCGTCCTTCACCGACCAGGTATAAGAGGTATCGTACACACCTTCAAGCTCGCACGCAAACAATGCCTTAAGGTCTATTTCCTGCCCTGCCTTTGTAAGATATGTAACATCGTTGCTGAAGATATAGGAAGGATTGACATTAAGCGTGGGATAAAGCTTTGTGCCATGCACCGTTATGCCGTCGCCTGTCTGTGAAAGTGTGATTTTTTCTATACAGCCCTGCCAGCCTTCAAGCAAAGGAAGCTGAAGGAAAAAGTCACGTTTTTTTGTTTCGGCAGGAACGGTTATTTCCGCTTTTACGCTTGTTTTATCCGTCACAAAGGTAAATTCCAGCTTTCCGTCAAGCTGTGATGAATTGTCTGCCTTTACCGTAATATAATCGTAAGCAAAGGTATCAGCGGAAAATTCTGTCTGCTGTGCCGAAGCAAAATCAAGCACACAAGGCTCTGTTGCAACGGTGACGGTTCTTGTTAAGGTTTTCACCTCGGTATCGGCATAGCTAAACGTAATTACTGCATTACCCTGTGAAAGTGCCGTAAGAGTTGCGGTGCCGTCGGTATTTTTTTCAACACTTACAACGTCCGAATTACTGCTTGACCAGGATATTTTACTTACATCAATTTCAGGTTTGCCCGAAAGAGCCGCACTTGCTATTACGCTCTTATCTATTTTGTCAAGCTTTCCGTCAAGTTCAATATATGCTCCGTCAAAGGCATAGCTTTCCCTTGTTGCATACAGCACAATATCCTTATTATTATCTGCCGTCAAAGCAATTGAGGTAACAGGCACACCGCCCACCTCTGATGCCCAGCCTGCGTATGTAGTAAGTCCTGCAGAAATTTCTGAGGGTGTAGAGCTTGTAAGCAGGTTTCCCTCCTCATCTGCTGCAATATAGTCTGTTTTTACTACATTCTTTCCGTCTGCACTGTAATAGGTCACCTTATATGCAGGTGCCACAATCATATTATCAAAGTAGTACATAACATCTGCCGTATCCGAAGCCGTAGTCTGTGATGTAAACACAAGTCTGTGGCAGTAGGTACTGCTGACGGGAGAACCGGTCTGGTTAAGCGAAAGCGCATCAACTATTTTTCCGTAGCTTTGCCGGCCTTTTGTATAATCCACGGAAAAGCTCTGAATGGAGTCGGCGGGAACCGCTCTTGCTCCCATTATCCAGAAAGCTTTCTTGTCGGTATACTTTCCTTCCTCCGACACCGCTTTATCATAATCAAAGGCGATATACAGATGATTATGTCCTACAAGCGAGCCAAGATCTGAGCCGAAAGGAACAATCATATAAAAATAATCTGCATTCGCATCTTCGGGAAGCAGCCATCTGATAACGGTATCTTTTTCGTTATCGGGGTTCTTTACGGCTGAAAGAACACCCTTTCCCGAATCAATTTTCACTGCAAGGCTATCAAAATTTTCTCCTGTCAGCGGCTCTTTTGTGCCTGTCAGAATATTGATTCCGCGGCTGACAACGGTTTCGCCGTAAAGCTCAGAAAGGTCTGCGTTTACCTGTTCCGATGCCGTTCCTGTGTTTTCTGAAGGTACGGTAGCCGAAAACGCCGTCAAAGAAAAAATCAAACCAAGCAAAAGGAGTATGCCTAAAAGCTTTTTCATAACAAAATCTCCACTCTGATAATATTTGCACAGTATCTTTTATTTTAATTTTACACAAATTTCTCTATTTAGTCAAGTAACAAAGCAACACTGTTTTTGTACAAATCAATTCTAACACAAATTACAGGACAAATCCCGCTAAAATCTATGAAGATACGGACAAAATTTGTCATAATGTTATAATTACGGCAAGACAACGGGGATTTTTTACGAAAAAAAGCTCTGACTCGGTTGAATCGAAGCTTTGTGTTTTATTATGTTGGAAAGTGGTGTGGCGGAGCACTTGGAGATTCTGCGGAGGATATTGCGGTATCGGTCATAATGTCTTATTGTTCCTTCTCTCAAATTCCGATGTCTGCGGTACTCAAGGTACTTATCACAGCCTTCCTCAAAAGTGATAGCTCTGGCTTCTGACATTTGTAATTTTTTTCATTTTAAAATCCCTTTCAAACAGACAAAAAAAGTTAGACACATCATAGGAATAAATTCCAAAATGATGTGTCCAACAAAAAAAATATACTATTTTAATGTCAAGAGATTTTAAAAAGTTGTAAAAACCTTGATATTACGTGATTACTTGCTTGCTTCTTCAACCGCAACAGCCACTGCAACTGTAGCACCAACCATGGGGTTGTTACCTGCGCCGATAAGTCCCATCATTTCTATATGAGCGGGAACGGAGGAAGAACCTGCGAACTGAGCGTCGCCGTGCATTCTACCCATAGTATCTGTCATACCGTAGGAAGCAGGACCTGCAGCTATGTTATCGGGGTGAAGTGTACGTCCTGTACCGCCGCCGAAAAGGTAACCACCAATCATTCCGCCTTCAAGTGAAAGGGATATTTTTTCTTCAACGCTGCCCTTTTCGTTTTGTGCCACGGTTATAGTGTACCGCAGGCGTAGAATATATTATCTTGTTGGATGCAGTTCATATCATTCACCTCGTATGATGGTATTATAGCATTTTATGGAAGGAATGTCAATTATGAGCAAAAAAAAGAGCAATACGTTTTTTGTATCGCTCTCAGTAAACATTTCAAGTATTTAATACTTCTCGATAAAAGACTCGCACTCTTCAAGAGGAAGGGGTTTAGAATAGTACCACCCCTGAATAAAATCGCATTTAGACTTAGATACGAGGTCATTCTGTTCCTCTGTTTCAACACCTTCACAGATAACTGACAAATTAAGGTTATGGGCAAGTGCAATAATACCTGCGAACAGCTCCTTACCCCGCTGAGTTCCCGTTTTAAGAAGAATATCTCTGTCAATCTTAACTATATTTATGGGATAATCGCACAGATTTGCAAGAGAGGTATATCCGCTTCCAAGGTCATCAAGATAAATCTTAAATCCAAGCTCACGGCAAAGTCTGACATTTTTCTTAGCCGTTTCTCTATCCTTTTCTATTGCATCCTCTGTAATTTCAATGGCAAGCTTTGATTTATCAAAATCGTAGCTTTCTGATATAGCCTTCAGTTTATCAATACAATCTTCTTCAGAAAGTGTTATCCGTGTAAAGTTACAGGAAATTGTAATATCCTTATACTCGGTATCCTTCCATTTTTCAAGCTGACGGCAGGCAAGGTCAAACATATAGAAATCGTGCTGACTGATAAGTCCTGATGTTTCCATATGTCCGATATAATTACCCGGTCCCAAGATTCCCTTTTTAGGGTTATCCCATCTTGAAAGAGCTTCGGCAGAAACAATTCTTTTTGTTTTATTATCCACAACAAACTGCAAGTACATCTTGAATTCATTGTTTCGGATTCCCTCCAAGATACTTTCTGCAGCATCGTTATCTTCGGTTTTGCCTGCATTATCGGCATTGTTCTCCTCAGACGGATTGATATTTTCAAAGCTTCTTTTTTCAATTCGTTTTATGCGAAAAAGTAACGATACGACAACAGCAGACTGCACAAAAAACACTAATATGAGTATAGTAAGAATTAACTCCTCCATTTTCTGTACACCTCCAATTTTAATATATTATTTATACTTTCCAAATGCTATTGCTTCTTTTCTGCACTGTTTACACTGGAAGATATGATATATCTGGGTCTTCCCTTTATTTCTTCGTAAATCCGTGCAATATAGTAGCCGATTATACCAAGACTTATCATAATTATACTACCGATAAAAATAGTGATTATGATTACCGTTGTCATACCTTCAAGTGCTCTGCCGATTATTTTATCAATCAGTGCCCACACGCCGAAGATGACCGATATTGCAAGCATCACAACACCGAGACCCGTTACTATCTGCATTGGTGCAGTTGAAAACGAGGAAATATTGGAAACCGCATACTTTATAAGCTTCCACGTTGACCACTTTGACTCGCCGTCAACTCGTTCTTCAACATCATATTCTACAGTAGCTGTTTTATAGCCAACCCAATAGGACAATGCTCTGAAGAAGCCTCTTTCAGGCATACTGTTAATAACATCAACCACTTTTCTGTCAAGCAGCTTAAAGTCAGAGGAGTTTGCCATATCAAAGCCTGCCATACGGCTGATTACAGAATAGAACATTTTTGCTGCTATTCCGTGAAGCATTTTTTCCCGTCCTCGGCTGCTTTTTATTCCCTCAACAACCTCATATCCCTGTTCCCACAGGCGGTACATCTCCACAATTTTCTTCACAGGGTGCTGAAGATCGCAGTCTATTACCACGGCACAGTCGCCTTTTACTTTGGAAAGACCTGCGGTTATGGCAGACTCTTTCCCGAAATTTCTTGAAAAATGAAGTCCCGAAACATTTTCTGCCTCTTTTGACAGTTCTGTTATCATTTCAAAGGTTTTATCCTGTGAACCGTCGTCAACAAAAATAATTTCGCAATCAATATTATTTTCCAAAAGGAGATTATGTATTTCGGAATATGCACGTTTTATACATTTTTCCTCATTATAGGCGGGAATAATTACGGATAGCATTTAATCACCTTACTGTTTTTCAAATAATGTTTCAAGCTTTGTGACAGGCATGGGACGGTAAAAATAATACCCCTGAAGCATATCACAGCCTGCTTCAACAACCGTTTTTCTGTGTTCCTCGGTTTCTATGCCTTCGCACAGCGTTTTAAAGCCAAGGTCATGGGCGGTGTTGATAATATTTTTAAGAATCACAAATCCCGTTTTATTTATTGAATTCTGGGATATTGATTTATCAATTTTTACGATGTTAATGTCAAAGTCGGTAAGATCGCCAAAGCTTGTATATCCTTTGCCGAAATCGTCCAAGAGTATGCGCATGCCTTTTTCCCTCAGACGTTTAAGATTCTTTGTCATCACCGATTTTTCGTCATCATTAAGGTCTTTATCCTCAAGAATTTCAACTGCAATACAAGAATAATCAACTCCGTATTTATCGACTATTCCCATAATACGGTCTGCAAGCTCCATATCGCAAAGAGTAAATCTTGAAAAGTTAATGGTATACACATACTTTGCACGTTTTGCTTTATCGCTTGATATCCATTTACAGTTTTTCTCAAAGATATAGTAATCGAATCTTTCATTAAGTCCCACGTTGTTAACCGCAGAAAGGAAATGCCGGGGAGACAGCACGCCTTCGGTTTCGGAGTTTAATCTTGACAAAACCTCAGCACCTATAATCTTACCTGATTTTGCATCTATTATAGGTTGATACTCAAGAAAGAATCTGTTATTATCAATTTCGCTTTGAATATTGTTTTCAATTTTGATTTTTCTTTCAAAAGCCTTACCGCTTGTGTTATCCCACTGACAATGAAGCACGTCTTTATCCTCAGCCATACTGCAAGCCTGTTTTGCTCTTGACAGGGCGGTTTTGAAGTTAACCTCATTTGAGCTTGTGACATGGTATCCGAAGTTTACACGAACAGCATTTACTGCACCGTGTTTAACAAAGGCTTCGTTTATTTCCTCCATACACTTATCTATGCAAGCTTCTGTTTTATCCGCCTCAAGATAGGTCAAAGCAACAAAGTTTTCACTTCCGTAAATTGATATCTCGCCGTCTGCCTTAAGGCTCAAATGGCTGAAAAGTATCTTTTTGATACGTTCATACATTCTTGATGCCTTTGATTCGGAATACAGTCTTTTCATACTGTCGAAAGAAACCGACACATATACAATACACCTTGTATTTCGAAGTGATGCCGCTTTCTCAAAATCGTTTTCTATTTTTCCTATACCGCAAAAGCTCTTTTCAGAAGTGCCTTTTGCAGTTTTTACGGATTTAAAAGTGAAGTACAGTCCCACAAGTCCCATTGCTATAAAAATCAAAACCAGTATAGTCAATATTACATAGGGAAATTGAAAAATCCGTGATTCAAAAAATTTCATCATTTATGCTCCCGATATCAGTTTTCAAAAATTGGGAATTCATCTGTTCCCGCTGTTCTGCGAAGACCTCTTGCCTTTGCTGCGGCACAGCACTTTTCAATGTCTTTTTTTGCACTGTGCTTTCTTCTGACAATATCTCTTACAACAAACAAAGGATTGAATTTTAGCATTGCCCTTAAAACATCCTTCTTTGATACGCCGCTTCTCTTATATTCTGCAAGAATTTCAATAAGCACATAGTTTACCGTTTCTTTATCTATTTTACCACTGCTTATTCTTTTGAACCATTTTGCAAATTCAAGATATTTTGAAACATCCGCCTTTTCTTTAAAATAAACACCGCTTATATAAAACTCTTTCATGCTCTCATCCATAGAAGAAGCAAGAGTACCATAATACTTATCCTGTATTTTAAGCACTTCGGTATGCTGTCTTTCAAGGGTTGTGCTTGTAATCTGCTTATCATGGAGGCGGTATATGAGAAGACATTCGTCAAGAATCTGCATTTTCTGTGAGTTCATTGCCATTCTTGTCCACAGTTCAAGGTCCTCGGTACAGGTAAGAGTAGTATCATAATTGTATTTTTTCATAACCTCAGCTTTTGCAATAACACCGGGATGAAGAATGGGATTTGCCACAAAAAGCATTGCACGAACCGCTCTATCGTCGCACCGTCCGCCTGCTCCGCCTGACATATAAACTCCGTTTTTTACAGTCATAAATCTGCAGGAGGACAAAGCTACATCATTATGCTCCTCCATAAACTTAAACTGCTTTTCAAGTCTTTCGGGAAGACAGATATCATCGGCATCCATTCTTGCTATGTACTTTCCTTCAGAAAGAGAAATTGCCTTATTAAGGGATGTGGGAAGTCTTAGATTAACTTCATTATTATGTACCTTTATTCTTTCATCACTTTTGGACAGTTCACAAAGAATTTCAGCTGTAGAGTCTGTGGAGCAGTCGTTTATTATCACAAGCTCCCAGTCCTTAAAGGTCTGGTTTATGACGCTTTCTACAGCTTCTTTCAGATATGCTTCGCCGTTATATACGCTCATTATTACTGAAATTGCGGGTTTCATGATGGGTGCTTCATCCTTTCTTGAGGACTCTTTTTATATTCTTACACATATTGAGAAAGTAAAACGCTGTTCTATAGCATTTTTTCTGCATTAAAAACACGGTTATTTTACTTTTACGTGATATACTCTCAAATCTCGCTTTAGAGATTCTCTCTCCATGTATGGAGTTTTTGATATTTTCTTTAAGCGGCTTTATGCTTTTAAAATGGTTACCTTCTGCTGCCGATGCAAGTATTGCAAAGCACATAAAGCAGGAATAACGGCAAATTTGTTCTTCAAAATCAGGAATCACTGTGAAGTCATTTTTACCTATTTCATTTATCACGTTTTCCACAAGGAAAATCTGTTTAGTATTAAACTCCTTTGACAGTGAATCTTCTCTTACTGTATACAAATAAGTTTCTTTTTTACTGATATACACGCTTTTTGCCGCAAGATAGCAAGGCACAACACAGCAAAGGTCTTCGCCAAGAGAGATTGATTCACTGACACTAAGCTGAATTGGTGTGAGAAGTTCTCTTCTTACAGCCTTTCCCGACAAATAGTAGGAAACGTGATTCATATTCTTATCCATTAAAAGTCTCGGGAAAATATACTGCTGTATTCCCTTCTCGTCATAAAAGCCTTCTTCAAGACCGTCATTGGTGACATTTACCATTTTTTCGCCTTTTACCCATCTATATGAGAAGGATACAATATCACATTTTGTTTCGCATATTTTATTATACGCACATTCAAGTGTATCGTTTTCTATAAGGTCATCGGAATCAAGGTTAAAAACGTATTCACCCACAGCTTCCTTTATCCCCGCTCTTCTTGCACTTGCAAGACCGCCGTTGCTCTTATGAACAACCTTTACACGGCTATCCTTTTCTTTATAGCTGTCACAGATTGCAGGACAGTTATCGGGAGAGCCGTCATCCACAAGAACAAGTTCAAAATCTGAAAAGCTCTGTTTCAACACACTGTCAACACAAGCCTTCAAGTACTTTTCCACCTTATATACCGGAACTATTACCGAAAAAAACATAGACTACTCCTATTTGCTTCTTAATTCAACCAGTAATTTCATAAGAAAATACAATCTGCACTTCATACAGTATGCAAACACTCTTTGTTTAAGCGGAAGTGTTGCAATGGGATACATTTTCAGAGCTTTTATACTTTGCTTATGGGTACAAATCTTTTTAAGCATTTTCCCTGTTTCAGAAAACTTGATACCGTTAACTTTACCGTACATTATTTCCTGTGTACAGATAACTCTGCACATAGCCTGCCAAAATCTGTTTATATAGATACCGTATTCTTTTTCATCAATGTCGTTTTTAAAATTCTTTTCAACTTCACTCACAAAAACAAGGCTCTTTTCAAATCTATCCTGTTTACGGGATTTTGAAATTGAATCTTCATTTCGGCAGTAATTGTAATATGCACCGTCTATTCCCGTAGCCTTACTTATATTGGAAATATAATCAATCATGAAAAGTGCATCCTCCGAAAGCATTTCACGTTCAGATTTGAAGGTTATTTTATTCTTCTTTATTATCTCAGTTCTGAAAAGATTTTTCCAGATACTCATGCCGTATTTACTGTCGTCGTCATCCCCCGGCAATGCACCTACAATACCCATTCTCAGTTTTTTCAGCATTTCGGGAGTATCAAAATGAGTATCCTTATCGAAGTAGCTTTTCCTGTCGCAGCCACCCTTTTCGCTGAACATATTTCCGTCAACAAATATTACCCCGGACATTACAAGGTCACTGTCATACTGTACTGCCTTATTATACAGAGTCTTAAACATACAAGGCTCTGCATAATCGTCGGAATCGCAAAAGCCGACGTATTCTCCGCTGACAAGCTCAAGTCCTGCATTACGTGCATAGCCTGCACCCTCATTCACCTTATGTATAACCTTGATTCGGGAATCTTCCTTCGCCATTTTATTACACATTTCAAGTGAAGAATCGGTTGACGAATCATCAACAAGGATTATTTCAATATCACAAAGTGTCTGATTCTGCAACGAGCTTACACATCTTTCAAGATATTTTTCAGCATTGTACACGGGAACAACAATACTGACCTTAGGCTGTGACAAGTATCTCACCTCTTAGTTAATCTTTCATATTCCTCGAACAGAATATTGGCGTAGCTTTCTACGCTGAGAATATTATCTTTTTCGTTTTTACAGTTTTGCTCAAGGGTATTATAATAATCCTCATTTTCCAGTGTCGCTTTGATTTTTTCAGCAATTCCATGAGGTGTCGGTTCATTTACAAGAGTTCCTGTAACGCCGTCCTTCACAAGCTCTGCCATTCCTCCGCTGTTCATTGTGACAACGGGAACACCCATGGCATGTGCTTCGAGAATTGACAGCGGGCAGTTTTCATAGCATACCGACGGAAGCAGCAGCACCTTTGCATTTCCGACAAGCTTTGTCAGTTCATCGCCGGTAAGAAATCCTGCAAGCTTTACATTGGGTATATCTTTAAGAACAGCCTCATCAGGACCGTTTCCTGCAACAACAAAGTTATATTGCGGCAAAAGCTTTGCCGTACCTGCTATATTTTCGATGCCCTTCTCCTTGGAAAGTCTGCCCACATAAGCTATATAATCTTCCCTGTTCCGCTGTGAACCTGAAAACTTTTCTTTATTTATGAAATTATGTATTGTTTTGGTTTTACCTTTATAATACGTCTTTGAGGACAGCAGTTTATTCTCAAGAAAATTACTTGGGCACACGTACAAGTCAACTTTTTTATAAGTTTTAAGAAGTGAATAAAGCTTTGCTTCCACAACTCCCAGTATACTTTTCACCAAAGAGCCGTGGATACATTTATTCTTGATACATCCGATATGCGAGCCCTTCAGGCACTTTTCGCAAGGGGTATTTTTATCAAAATTATAAAGAAGGTGATTGGGACAAATCATCTGATAGTCATGAACTGTCTGAACAAGAGGAACGCCCTTCTTCTTTACGCCATGAATAATTGAGGGAGTAAGCTGGAAGTTAATATTGTTCATATGGACGATATCAGGCTTAAAATCGTCTATTACCTGCATAATCTTCTTTTTTGCTTCAAAGGAATAGATAATTTTAAAGGGATAGAGAAATCTTGCAAGCCCTGTGGAATGAAAGTCCATATTTTTTGTATACAAGCCTTTGGCATTACCCACTGTATTTTTCTCATCGTACATTCCGAAAAACTGTACCTCATGCCCCATTTTCTGAAAACACTCAGCTAAGTATAACATATAGCTTTCGCTTCCGCCCCTTGGGTAGAGAAATTTATTAACCATCAGAATTTTCATAGCAGTGCATCACTTTCCTCTTTTTGATTAGCCTTTGACACAACGCCGAATATTTTTTTCTCGTTGTGTATTACGTTATCTTCATAGGAATTTCCCATCATCAGCATTGCAAGAACGCCTGTAAGCAAGGGATAGTTCATGGTATTATCGGTTGACGATACAACTATAAGATAAACGGTAAGCATAAAGGTTATAATAGCATCATCAACTCTGCCTTTTCTGCCGAAATACCACACTCTTACCAAGGTCATTGACACAAGCCACACAATATATCCCCAAAATCCAAGGTCAATAAAGTGCTGAAGAAAGTCGTTATGCACAGATGCAACGCCCACATTCATAAAGGTATTGAGCTGATATGTGAGAAAACCGATACCGTTACCTAAAAAGCCGGGATCAAATTCATAAAACTTATCCACGGCGTTATAGATTTCTACTCGTCCGCTGGTGTTTATTCCCGCTTTTTCAAGCAGTTCAAAAGCATCCATTTTAATAAGGGCAATATATCCGATAAGCAGTGCTATTACAACAATCGAAAAGAAAGTCACAAGTCTGCTTGCCGTTTTACCGTTATACTTTGCAACAAACTTCAGAAAGTACCCAAATACCAAAGCCAGAACTATTGCAATCATGGCAATTCGCTTGAATGCCGACAAAAAACAAAATCCGCTGAGAGCAAGAAGTACAAAATACACTATATTTTTTCTCGGCTTATACAGCATATAAATAAGATATGCACCGAGACAAAAGGCAAGCTCGTGGATTTCCGCCTGAACGATAATATCTCCCGTAACACCTGCAAAGGTGGTTACAAGGGTGATAAATTCAGACATATAGCTTGAAAGTCCGTACCTTGCGATAACCGTCAGTATCATAAGCAGATTTGCAATAATTATTGCCAAAAGGTTATACCATATTCCTTTTTTTCCGAACACATACAGCAGTGCTCCCGATGCCAATGCAAAGGACAGCATATTTGCGTATATAAAGGAGCTTGAAAGTCCTCTTGACATAACTCCCACATCCACCGTTTCCATAAACCACACAAACAGGGATACTACCGTTGTCACAAGCAAAGGAACACTGTAAATACAGGCATCCGCAAAGGATGTGAAGCCTCTTGCAATATTGGGTTTATACAAAAACAGAAGTGTTGCCGAGCCAAAGAGAACAAGAGCAAATGCGTGGCGGAATGTGACGTGCAAGCCTATGTCTATATATTCATTGAGAAAATAATACATCATTACGGCTACTGCCACAAAATAAACCTTTTTAGCTTTTTCAACCAATTTATTCTCCAAGCATTTGCCCTCCATTCCCTGATTCTTGTTTATGTACTATGCGTTTTTATCCCTCATATCGGAGCTATAGTTCTTTTTGTCCCGGATTGCTTCAGAAAGCAGCTTTCGTGCCGTTTTATTTTCCTTGAAGGTTTCGGCAATACCAATCTTATACTCAATTACAACATTATCAAACTGTTCTCTTTCATCAAGTCTCAGTCTGAACAGTCTCATTATATCTTCAACCGTGATATAATCCGAGTCTTCCGTCAGCATAACAAAGCTTCCGTTACCGTTATATATATAGTCAGTCTTGGATTTACCGTAGGTCTCTTTAAGATAACGTGTGAACATCTTTATGATTTCATCACCTGTTTCTCTTGAATACTCGGTATTGATATGTACAAGATTTGTTATATCAACTACACAGTAAACATTACCGTCATCAAGCAGCTTTTTATCCTTGGATTTCAAGTACTTATCAAGGTATGCTCTGTTATTGAGTTCCGTAAGGTGGTCAGTATAGAAGATATAGCTTATAATATCGCCTGTTCTGCCAAGCACGACTGTACCGCCGCAGCAAAGAATCATAAGGAAGAAAAATGCAATTGCCGTATAAAGCTTTACATTTACGCTTTCTCTGATTGATGCCGACGAAAGCACAGAAATATAGCTTGCACCGAGATACTTATTATACTCATCATTGGTTTTCATGGTAATATCGTAAAGCACATTAAGTTCTGAAAGAAGGGTATCAATTCCGCTTTCTACCTCAGCTCTTTCAGCAGCATACTGATTATCGCAGATTTCTCTGCACGTCATATTGGAATTTGCACAGATGCCGCCGCAATTACCTGTACAGCTTGTAAATGTCTCAAGAACATAATTACAGTATGCTGAATCAATTATTGCGTGTTCTCTGCTTTCATTCAGGTCTCTCCAACTGTAAATCAGTTCGTCATAAGTAACCGTCTGATCTCCGAAATAATCCTGAACGTCTCTTTCATGAAGATTATCAAGAATATACTCGTATGTAATATTCGTATTGCCCGATTCTCTCATTTTTGTGACATAAGCATCAATTACTTCTACAACGTCCTCAATAATACTTTCATCCTTTTCATTGGAAATATTATTATTGTCTATTCTGGTGGTGTAGTCAGAAACAAGCACAGGCTTATTCTTTGTAATCTGATACTTATAAATCTTTGAGAAAAGTGCCGACACTTTTACCTGTCTTAAATAATTAAAGTCATCAGCAAGCTCGGCGAATGAAAATCCGGTCTCTGTTGATCTGTAGTAATTATTCTGGTCTATTCTCTGATACAAGGTTGCAAGAGTATTATCAATACTTGTATCTATCAGCTCAAGCATTTCAATATAATCATAGTCGTTTTTATCAAGATTATCTATGGTATTATTTGCAGGAGCTACATTTACGT
Source organism: Eubacteriales bacterium (assembly GCA_045539625.1). Taxonomy (GTDB): domain Bacteria; phylum Bacillota; class Clostridia; order Oscillospirales; family CAG-382; genus UMGS1387. The sequence continues at coordinate 41,106 of JAZQFS010000042.1, forward strand.
ACTTCTGGCTGAACTGCTCGAAATAAACATCAAGTATTTCATCAAGTACCGTTCTTGCAAAATCAGGACCTTCTCCGCTTGTAGCAGCGAAAGACACTATGAATGTGCTTGGCTTATAAACATATTCTTCGCCTTCTTCAAGCTTTGCATCCTTTTGAGCCACCTTATCGGCATCCTCAATCGGGTATATATCAATTCGTGAGATAAGGCTGTCTACCGAATAAATACCTGTAAGTCCCATTCTGTCAACAACCTTTGACATTACTGCCGATGACTTTATTTCATTGACATCCAGTTTTTCGCCTGTAGGTGCAAGACCTTGCTCTGCCTGAGAGTCGTTATAGTGAATAACCTCTGAGGCAATATAGGTGTTGGATTTTGAAAGCTTGAAATATACTGCACAAGTTGCCAGAAGGCAAACAACAAAGATGACAGGCAAAAGCTTTTTTAAATATCTTAAAATCTGAAGATTTTTCATTGTCATCCTCCTTTATGCCTTCTTGGGAAATTTGCGGGATATAAGGTACAGCATTACAGACAAATATGAAATAACGGCAAACACCACAAGTGTTTTAAGCTCGCTCATGATGGAAATTCCGTAAATACTTACTGCTATACACTGATTCATCTTATGACGTGAATACTCTCTGCCTGCAGTTATGGCTTCTTTTTCAAAATCCTTTATGCTGTCATAAATTGACTCTATCAGCAAATCTGCGGAAGATGCAATTTGTGTATCCTTATTACCTGAATATATTTTATTTATTATCAGATTATTATCCATGATTTCTTTTTCATTGGAAGCAACATAATTACTGAAATTTGTTGCCATTACAGACAGCTCATCAATTCCGACCTTTGTTCTTCCCATGTAGTATTTTCCGGACTTGTCCCATGTAGGAACAAGAACAATACGTGTCATTTCCTCGCTGTACATTGCAATTGCTTCGTTGCAAAGTCTATAGGAAGCGTCGTTTTTCTGTCTGTCAAAATCCACATTTTTATTATGGTATGAGAGTCTGTCAACGTAGCCGTCTTCGTCTCTTACAATTCCGTTCTGCAAAATGAGAGAACGCAAATTCTGATTTATCTGTGTTTCCTTAAACTGGTAAACCTTTCCTGCAATTGAATTAAAGGTGCTTCCGTTTGAAGTAACAAAGCTGGGATTCTTTCCTGCCATTCCGTAAAGGTAATTGAGTACAGCCTGTGTTTCTTTTTCAAAATACAGCACTATATCCATATATTCCATTTTGGAAAAGTCAGGCTTTTCAGCATCAAGCATGAAATTATCGGTATATTTTTCGATATAATACTCTTTATAAGCTGCTGTTATAAGCTTAATTACATTTTCCGAATCAAGATGCTGAGTATCCTTTGATGCGTGATATTCAACTGCAAATTCCGTTGAAATATGGTACTGCGATTCATCTGCTACACCGCCCTGCACACAAGGATACACCACAAGACAGCTTTTAAGCTGTTTTACCGTTACATCCTCAAGAGCACCTTTTTCTATTGCTCTTGCAACAACCTCGTCGCTTATAATTTCCGCCATATTATATCTTGTACCGTTGGAATTAAGTGCCTGTGATGCTTCGGAATAATTAAGTGCCACCACTGCATGTACCGACTTTTTCATTTCAAAGTGGTTAAACACTCCGTAGAGAACGGTTGCAACAAAGCATATAAGAATTACCCATGCGTTAAAGTATTCCGCTGTTTTAAAAATACGTGCACGTTCATTACGGTTTACATTTTTCATTCTGAAAAATATCACCGCAGCCGATGCCGCAAACAGCACACCGACAATTAAAAGAATTACTTTCTGAAGTATATCGGTAAGCATATTACATCCCCTCTCTAAACTAAAATTTGTTAATATCAATAACAACCAATTCAGGCTGGTTATTTATACGAAGTACATTTGAATTTTCAAGTCCTCCGCTTACTATCAGAGGTTTTCCTGACGCATCGTATCTTCCGTACACAAAGCTTCCGCTTCTTTCGGGGAACAAGCCGCCTTCGTAGGTATATAAAGGTCCGAGAACCGGTACACGTACAACACCCCCGTGTGTATGTCCGCACACCATAAGGTCACCCCAGAATTCAGGGGCAAACTCTTCAAAAATGAAAGGCTCATGTACCGCCGTTATTTTAAGATTATCGGTATCGTTATAGATATAATCTGCAAATGCTTTTTCAGAATAAGACCAGAAGCAGGAAGGATTGGAGGTTAAAACACCGTAAACATCTATCTTCATGTTTTTAACGGTAATTGTATCCTTTTCATTCTTGAGCACATTGATACCTGCTTCTTCAAGCTGCTGTTCAAAGCTATCCTCTACTTCAAGCAAAGCATTTTCATCACGGTATGTGCTGTCAAATTCAAAATACTCATCAAGCTCTTTTTCATTAAGGGCAAAATCGTATATACCTTCTACTTCGTTATTGCCGTACACATAGTAGGACGGTGCAATCTCCGACAGTCCCTTTGCAAGAGAAACAGCATATTGGGCATCTTCCTCAACAGAGTTAACAATATCACCCGTACAGATTATTATATCCGGCTCAAGTGCCGCAACACGTTTCAAAAGCTGTTCATTATCTTTACCGTATGAGGTATTATGCAAATCCGAAAGCTGAATTACACGTATATTACTGTCAACCTTAATACTGCTTGTGCTGTAAAAGGTTTCTCTGAAATTACGGTTACCGATATAGCTGCATATCACAACTATAACCGCAGAAGCTATGCACACAAAAATCATACCGATAACAAAGAATTTAAATGCCCTGATGTTCTTTTTAACCTTAGGACTGAGTGCATTATAGCCGCTGACCTTTACAATTTTAATTTTCTTTCCTTCACCCATTACAGAGCAAATACAGGAAAGAATTGTTTTTTTACATTCTTTCTTAAACTTTCCGATGCTTTCACTGCCGTGATACACAACTGTGACAGTTTTTTCATCATCCGTTTCAATGTCAAAAGCATCCGCCCACGAGTCATAAAGCTCAACCGGTGCAAGCTCCTTGAAAAGCTCTTTTATCTTTTCCTGATACTTTTCCGTATTCTCTATGTTTTTTATATTATCCATAAAAATGTCCTTCACTTTTATTTTTGATAAAGCTCAATTGTTTGCTTGGCAACATCCTGCCAGCTGTATTTATTTAAAATGAATTCATCTGCGCCTTCACGGTATTTTTCCACAAGTGTGAAGTCTTCACACAATTGCCGCAGCTTTTGAGCAAGGTCCTCAACATTACCTTTTTTGAAGTACATTGCCCTGTCTTCTGCAACTGCCGTGTTTTCGGGAATATCCGAACAAAGAAGTGCATTACCGTATGCAAGTGCTTCAAGCAGGCACAGTGACATTCCTTCAAGGTCTGAGGGGAGCACGTTTATATACGCATTTGAATATATTTCACAAAGTGTATCTCCCGACACAAAGCCTGTAAATATAATATTGGGGTTATTTTTTGCTTTTTGCTTAAGGCTTTCAACATAATCGTCGGTATCACTGGTATCGCCTGCAATGACAAGCTTTTTATCTGTCTCAATGCTGTTATAGGCATCAATGAGATAATGAATTCCCTTTTCGGCGGTAAGTCTTGAAACAACGCAAATATATTCATCCTTTTTCAGTCCGAACTTTTCGGTAATTATCTGTGCTTGCTTCTTTTCGGGACGGCTTATGCCGTTATGAATAATCGTGGTTTGGCGTCCATAGGTTTCTTCAAAGTAGTCATAAGCGGCTTTACTGAGCACTATGACCTCATCGGCGTGCTTTGCAAGTACTTTTTCACCGAATTTTATATACTTGGAAGCAAATCCTTTACCCCACTTTTCTCTCTGCCAGTCTAGTCCGTGCACGGTAGCTACGCACTTTTTACCAAAGAGTTTCGGAATCCACAGTGCCGCACAAGGACCTTCGGCATGGAAATGTACAACATCGTACTTTCTGAAGGATGCCGCTATTGCCGCAGTAAATGATGCTATCATTGCAGCAAAGCCTCGCACATTCAGTGTAGGAGCTTTTTTAATTTTTACTCCCTTATACTTTTTGTCCACCACCGTTCCAATGTATTCATTTTCAACCTTATCGCTTGATCGGTTATAGCAGGTAACATCATGTCCCATTTCAACAAGTATGGGGCAAAGCGTTGTCAGCACATTTTCAATTCCGCCGCGTCTTGACGGAACAACCTTATGCCCTATCATGGCAATTTTCATTTTAATCACTCCAAAATTCCATCATCTTCCTGTAGCCGTCAGCATAACTATAGGTGTTTTAAGCATAATCTTCAGGTCATTAAGGTAGGTTCTTGTCTGTATGTATTCGATATCCATTTCAACCCACTGTTCAAAAGGAATATCGTTTCTGTTTTTGGAAATCTGCCAGGTACAGGTAAGGCCCGGTGTTACCAGAAGTCTCAGCCTCTGATAGTCGGTATAGTGCTGCACTTCTCTTGGCAGCGGAGGTCTCGGCCCTACAAGAGTCATATCTCCTTTAAGAACATTAAAGAACTGCATAAGCTCGTCCAGCGACAGCTTTCTCAACCACTTACCAACTCTTGTTATACGCGGGTCCTCCTTGATTTTGAACACGGGACCGTCCATTTCGTTCTGCTTTGCAAGCTCTTCAATCATCTTGTCGGCATTCTTTCTCATGGTTCTGAACTTATACATATAAAATTCCTTACCGTGACGTCCCACTCTTATCTGTTTATAAAATGGACCTGCTTTTGGGTCGTCGATAACTATGACAATGGAAATTATAATCATCAAAGGTAGGAAAAACAGCAAAATCAAGGTTGCAAAAAAGATATCGAAAAGTCTCTTACTCATCCAAAATGTGGAATATGATTTTTCAATGATTTTTTCCAGCTTTTCTCTTGTTCTGGCGTCAACCTTTTCCTGGTCAATATAAGGCATTATTCTTTAACACTTCTTTCTGATATATTTCGTACACATTCAAATTCGGTTTTCCGTCCCGAGGAAAAATAAAAATCCTTAAATACAACGTTTTTATCTGCCAACTGATATTCAAGCTTATCTATATAACCGGGATGGAACAGAACCTCAACGTCTTTTCCTTGTTTTTCGGCAAGCTTTTCGTATTTCGGCAAAAGCTTTTTTACACGTTTTTCATCCATTTTTCCCGAAAACAGTATTCCGAAAAAGTACGCTGTTTTTATCTCATAATCTTTTGTATGCTTTTTATTGCACAGCCAAAGAAATTTCAATAGCAACTGTTTTATAACATTCACTGCGTTATAGGTAAAATACAGTGACTGTGTTGTAACAAAAGGCAACATCGGTTCTGCAGGTATTCTCACATAGTCCGCCTGTATTTTCTCATCCTTCAGCACTCTTACCAATGCCCTGAACACCGCAGGTATCATGTGTGTATGCTGATGGCTGTCGATGCAAAACGGAATATCTTTTGGCAAAATGCTTTGCCAATATCTGACCTGAGCCAAAATTTCTTTATACAGCTGTTCTTCAAGCTTTTTACCGCACAGGAAATTCAGCCTGAAAAGTCCTCCGAAGCGGTGCTTCAGATTACCGTCCTTATGGGCAATCAGGTCTATTTCCTCAGGATTTGCCATGCACTTTCCTTCAACAAGATTAAGATGAAGTGAAAGTCTTACATTTTTTATTTCAGTAAGCTCCTTCAAATCAACTTCACCGAAATTTGGAAATACGCTTATTTTATTCAGTACCCCGTCACGAAGGCACTTTTTTATATTTGTCGATGTATCTCTGCAAAGCCCGAAATCATCGGCACAGTAATAAATCACTTGTTTTCACACTCCGAGCCAAGCTTTATGACAATAACATCCTCAATTACGGCAATACAGCCTTTATCAGGCCATGTTTCCATAGTCTTAACGTCCTGTCTTTGGAGGAAGGACTTCTTTTCCTCACCGTAAACAAAGTTATAGTTCTTATCACAGTAATCATTGAGAGCACTGCAAAGCACGCTTTGTCCCACCGTTTCATCATCGGCACGAAGTATATATCCGTCGGTGATGCCGGTAATATCGGGGGTGAGGTTTACACTATAGTCACGGCTGTTACTAAGCGCACCGACTACCAGAATTCTGCCGCACTCCTTTGTGCCGTCTGTCAGGTCTATACGGTCAGCAATACGCACAAGAGTGCCGTAGGACTTTTCGTAAGCCATCTGTGCTTTATGATAGCTGACATTTGCAATAACAATCTGATTTGCAACAAGCAAAGCAGATATTGCAAGCACGCACCAGCACTTAACCGCACCTCTGTTTTCATTTGCTTCACTTCCTCTTTCATACACAAGGATAAAAAACAAATAAAACACACTGTAGCCCATAAGCATAAGGTTATGATAATCAACGCCCGCATTTACAAATGCAAGTGCCGATGCACCCCAAACAAGCATAACACCTATAACGGCAAGCAGCACAAGATTATGCGGTTTTTTATAAACCTTATTTTTTATAATGCTCTTTATGTAATATGCAAGTGTAAACAGCATGATTATGACATTAAGCACCACATACACGTTTACGCCGTCCGACACGTCAAAAAAGCACTTAACAAAGGTTTCTTTAACGGTATAGAGTGATGCAAAAATATCAATTTCCGAAAGGGATGCCGCACTGTCAAGCCCCTGATATTCAAGAAGATTTGTTTTGCTGAGTGCAAGTACTGCTTTCATTACAACAGCATACAGAACAGCTCCTGCAAAACCCGACAGCAGTATCTGCATTGCCTTTTTGAAAAGCTTCTTAAAGGCTGCACCGCCGAACACCAGCTCATCTGTAAGGTGAAGCAAAACAAGCATTATTGTCACTGTTACATACGCCTGATATATGCCCATGGACAGTGCAATAAGAGTTGCTGAAATCAGGTACTTCGGCTTTGGTCTTGTAAGAAAATATGCTGCCAGAACTGCAAGGAAGAATGATATACCGTATCCGTCTGCAACATAGTTATACATCATAACAGAGGTTACTGTGGGAAAGGAAACGGTAACTGCACCGATTATTGCAGCAGTTATCCTCTTTCTGACATCAAGCATACCGCAGATGAACACAGCACCGAGAGCATGAAACACTATTGAAAGCAAACCGTTCAACAACGGCAAATCATAAAATGAACTGAAGGAGCACACAACAGGCAGAAACCATCTGCCAAGACCTATCATATTCTGGGAATCATATCTGAACACCAACGAGTCCCAGTTTGGCAGCCAGTTTGTTATTTTATAAAGATGTGCCGCAAGTCCTGTCAGCAATGCTGCAAAAAAGCACACTTTCCATTGGGGCAGGATACTTTTATTCAGTTTTTTCAATACTTTTTCAGGCAAAACTACCACTCCAGCCATTTGAATTTATGCAAAAATTTTCCGTACAGTTTATCGTACATTTTAACACCCACAATACGCTTTAAAAACAATGTGCGTTTTGATGTTTTGGATGTCCACGAAGCACAAAAATGATGTATTGAATAGGTATTCTTTGTTATCTTTTTCTTTCCCGTATAATATTTCATAGGGCAAAGATAGTCTTCGGGAAGCATGTGTATTCCCATAAAAACCTGATTCTGATTGGTTATATCCAAACCAAGCTTTTCCATGGTTTTGGTATTTCTGTCGGGACAGGGAGTCATATCAAAGCTTCCGTCCTCAAGGACAAAAGGGATATGGTCATAATCTGCCAAAAGTGCACCCACCAGCTCATTGCCCTTTTCACAGCCAAAGCCCAACCCCGTTGAAATAACGCCGTTATCGTCAAAGCCCATATAGCCGGATTCTTTTACAAGCTCATCAATGGGTTTTATAATCTCAACATCTGTATCAAGGTATATTCCACCTTGGTCATAAAGTACCTTCAATCGTACGTAGTCACTGACAAATGCCCACTTTTTTGCTTCATAGGCTTGTCTTGCGTATTTATTATGACTGATGTCAAAGTTATCCTCGTTATGGCATTCTATTTCATAATCGGGGCAATACTTCTGCCAGCTTTTTATACATTTTTGTGCAAGCGCGGGCATTTTGCCTCTACCGAACCAGCAGTAGTGTATTACCTTTGGAATACTCATTTACTTTTCTTCCCCCTATAAAGCTCAAGAGCTGTTTTAAATGCTTTTCTGTTAAATACGAAATTTACAAGTAAATACAATCCCACAATCCATACGGCATTTGCCATTCCGTAAAGCAACAGCTTAAAAAACGGAGTATTACTGAAGGAGTCAACAAAGAACACCGACATAATTACGGCAAAAACCGCTGTATTTACAAGGATTATTCTATATGTACAAAACGCACTTCTGCCCAGAATCTTTTTATTTGAGTGGTAAACCGTCACAACCGAACGGTACACAAGTGCCGCAATTGTTCCCACAATAGCACCGCAGATACCCATATAGTAAATTGCGGCAACTGACACTGTTATATTTATAATCATTTCCCAAAGGGCGTGGCGGCGTGTCTTCTGAAAATCGCCTGAGTATTCAATAATTCCGTTTATGGGAAGTTTTGAAGCGGCAATCAAATTCATAACAACAAAAAGAATCAGAAGAAGCGGATTTGTATACTGAGCATCCTCTATTCCGCCTGTATAAATCTGAATGAGCGGCAGAAGAAAAACTGCCATAAGAGTATAAACAATAAAGTTTGCGGTTATATAAAAGGTTTCGTAAACATTAAACAGCTTATCAAACTTTTCTCTGTCGGTATTGAACATCTGACCCAGTGCAAAGGTAAAAGAAGAAACAACACTTGTTATAAAGTTCTGCACCTGTGAAAAGAAGATGTTATATATTGCATAAATACTTACCGCTTTAAAATCGCAGAGAACGGAAATAAGTATTACATCGGTATTATTGAACACCATTCCCGAAAGCTGATGCACAAGCACCGAGTTTTTCTGTGATATTGCTTGAAAATCAGGCTTTGCCTTAAGGTCCAGCCACGTATATCTGCGTTTTGCGTAAAAATAAAGAAAGCCAAGCTGAAAAAGTGCAATAACGCAATACACAAGCTGTATGAGAACAAGGCTGTCTGTGAGAAACAGCACCAATATCTTACCTGCATTTGATGCAAGCTGTAAAAATGTTTCCGAGTTATTTATTACATATTTTCTGCCGTCAACCTCCATGAGGATTCTGTACTTTGACTGCACAAAATAGTTGAAAAGCGAAGGGATTGCATTTAATATTACCATAACAAACAGCACATTACTGTCTATTGATGTGGGAACAAAATATGCGTACACCACCCCAATTGCAAGGACTATTGCAGCATATATTACGCCTGTTCTTTTATAATAGGAATGGGTTGCTGAAAGAACGGCACTTGCACTTTCATAATCCTTCTCGCCTATTCTCTTATAAAGCGCCTGAGTTGTGGCAAGTCCTACGCCCGCTTCAAGAAGGCACAGGTATGTAAAAATCTGCTTTATTGTGGAAAGTACACCGTTTACCTCTGAGCCGAAGTTTTCAAGATACAGTCTCGGAAGCAGAAAGCTCAAGGATATGAGAACTACCTGATACACAAGTGACGATATCAGGTTATGCTTTATTCTTGAATCCTTAAAAGCCAAGTTCTCACCTCCGAAAAGTACTTACTGCGTTTTACCGAAAACATCACACACGGTTATCAATATATCCCTCGGTGGCATTTTCTCTTTCAATTATTCGTGCAGGATTTCCCACAACGATGCTATGGTCGGGTACATCAAAATTAACATAGGCAAGAGGTGCTATAAGAACATCGCTGCCAATCTTTACGTTTCCCACAACAACCGCATTGGTTCCTATCCAGCAATTATCCAAAATCGTGGGAGCACCTTTTCTTTTGCCACGGTTTTCAGCACCGATTGTAACACCTGTTCCAAGATTCACATTCTTACCCAAAACCGCATTTGGATTTATAATAACTCTTCCCGTATGTCCGATATAAAATCCTTCTCCGATTTTTGTGCGTGCAGGAATCTGTATATGTGTCTTTGCCGAAAGGTGTCTAAGTCTCAACATATAGTAAAGCTTAAGAGGCAAAAAAGAGCATTTATTTGCCTTTCTGAACATTGCTATGTATTTAATTTCCAAGGGACGGAACACTCTTTTAAGGAAAGGCTCGCCTTTTTCACCGTAGTAGCGGTAAAGGTCTTTTTTGAAGATACTATTCATAATTCACACTCATTTTTCTTTGGACTCAAGAAAAATCTTTCTTGTTACAAAATTGTACACAGGCACAATTACCATGGCAAGGAATTTGATTACAAGGTAGTAAATCTTCGTAAAGCTTACGCCTACCCACAAAATGAATTGGTTAAGGCAAAGTCCACCGATGCTGAGAAGCACAAACAGCACAAATTCACGAAGCTTACTTTGATTTTTGCTTTTAAACACAAAGCTCATACTTAATATGTAATTAACCACAACAGATGCAGTAAAGGAAAGTGCCGAAGCGACAAGAACGTCAATATGCAAAAGCTCTTTCAGTGCAACAAGCACCCCTACATCCACAACTGCTGCAATAACGCCCACTACCGCAAACTTTATCAGCTGAAGAATCACGTACAAACCCTCCGTTATTCTCTTGCGAATACCCAAAGAGTATCCTTTACATCACCGCTGTTATCATCAAGATTATGTACACTGAGAATTACTGTTTCTCCGTTTACCTTTTTATATGTAATTGACACGGCTTTACCGTCAAGCAACTGACGTTTTATTGCATCAATGTTCAGGAAAGTGGAAACTGCACGGTGAAAATCGGGATGTACATAGTCACTGATATACTTTTTCAGCACATTTGAAAAGCTTGTATCAGTTTCACCGCAGCCCAGATATGAAGGCATAAGAATTCCCTGTGCACTGTCGGTATCAAGAGACACTCTGTATATGCCGTTATAGTGTTCTTTAAGCACGGAAATCATTGTATCAATTTCTCTGATACCTGTCTTCATCTGGCTGAAATTCGTATTTGAATCATCAGAAACCGAAGGCTGTTCCTTATTCTGATAGTACAAAGCCTTTGCTTCATACATTCTTATCTCAGCTTCACGAACCATTTCTTCGCAGTTGATATTACAGCTTCTGAAGGACATACCTATTGCAACAGTATAGCCTTTGGGTTTAAGCTGCTCTACAAAGGTCTCAATATTCTGTTTGACAACGTCATGGGATATTTTCTTTGCAAATACAAGAAATTCATCACCGCCCATGCGGTAAATGCTCTGTCCGTAGAACACTTCCTTCAAGGAGTTTGCAATAAAGATAAGCATTTCGTCACCTGCGGCGTGACCGTACTTATTATTTCTGATATGAAGCTCATTTACGTCAATATAAATGCACGAAAAATCTTCAGGATTTTCTTCATCAAATACAAGAATATCCTTTTTATAAGCAACCCTGTTCATTGCTCCCGTAAGAGAGTCGGTTGTTGCGGCAAGTTCAGTTTTATTAAGGTGTTTCTTATTATAAATAGCAATTGAGAAGCATACTGCAACATCGCCGATAAGCTTTCTTATAAAGATGCTCTTTTTAGGGTTAATTGTACCGAGAATACTTACATGATTATTTTTATCAGAGATAATTGCAAAGGATATATCTCTGATATCATGCCCGGTAAGAAATTCGTAAAGTTCGGGATTTGTCTTTGCAAGATGTCCGTTAGGGAGAATCTGCATAAAGCCTGTCACAAGGCTGTCTGTATGCACATTTGCCGCATATCTGAACAACTCGCCTATTAAATATGTTTTTTCCTCGCCCTTTATCTCTTTTTCCTTTAACGAGGGTTTGATATAGTTATAGTACTCTCCATCGGTATCGGCGAAAAAGCAGGAACGTGCACTTGAAAATTCCTTTATTCTCTTAAGAGCCGTATTTATATTTTCATGGTTTTGGTTAATCTCAAGGAGAAGGTGTCTTATTGAAGAAGACTCGGAATTCAACTTTGCCCTTTTCTTTTCATTCTTAAGTATAAGTTCAAGATATACAGCCATAATGAGAATAATCACTACAAAAACTATCATAACACTATATGAAATCTTATGTGTTTCCTCAAAAACCTGTGTTTCATAACGGGCAAGCATGATTCCCCAGTCAAAATCTTCAATGGTAGAATAATGGATATACAAATCCTCACCGGTAATGATTGACTTAAATGAAGAAAATCCCTTATCGCCTTGTGCCATAGCTTCATAAGAATAGTCATCATTATAAACTCTATCCTTAAAGTCTGACAGTTCACCCGGTTTATCATCAAGGGTATCAATAACAAATTTTCCTGTTTCTTTATCATATACAAAAAGCTGTGCATTAAGCTCTTTTGCCATAGCATTATACTTTTCGCCTATAACATCAAGCTGAATTACACCGTAAAGAATTCCAACCGTTTCACCGTTTACTTTAATGGGCACAGCACTTCTGACAATATCTTTATCTGCGCCTGTAAGGTCGGGAATTCTGCCGCTTATATACTCTCCTCTTGCCGCTTCGTCTTGAAAGGAAATAATACCATTAAGATCAATTTCTCCCTTTTTGGTAACAAAAGTATTATCCGGATTAAGAATACCGATATTTGATATGAGACCTATGGGCTTGAAGGACTCAAACATAATATTATAGCTTTCCCCGTTAGTATGAAGCTTTGAGGCAAAGTTTGCCATTGTTACAAGATTTTCTCTATCAGACTCCAGCTGCAGTTCAAGATGATCCTTAATTTGCTTTGTCTGGATGTGGAGCATCTCATAGGCATCATTTTCTGCCTTTATATAAAAAGACGTAACCATTGCCAAGAAAACGGCACATATCAATACCGTTGTAACAACGGTATAAACAATGTTATTTTGTCTTTGTTTTTTTCTTTCGTAGGTTATTGCCAACTACATACATCTTCTTTCATAGGACAGTAATTTTAACATAAAATATCATCCGTCTATACACCATTTAACATCACAAATGTACAGTCCACCTGATTTTATACTCCAGTATATCATATAATTACAAAAAAATCAATAAACAAAGAACATTTTTTTAATAAACAAACATAAAACAATAGCTATTTTTACCGTTTTTTTACAAGTTTTGAAAGGACACTATAAAAGGGTGGATCTTATACAATGACAAAAGAAAAGGACGGAATATCCGCCCAAAGTACTTTATTTACTTGTACAAATCTGATTGATTTTATCCTGCATTAATGTCTTATAGTTCCATCTCTTAAATTTCTCTGTCTGCAGTACTCCAGATACTTATCGCAACCTTCTTTGAAAGTAAGCGTTGCACCTTTCGCCATCTTAATCTTTTTCATCGAAAAATTCTCCTTATATGCGAAAAAATATTGGACACATCACCGTGCAAAAATACACAAATGATGTGTCCAACTCTTTTATTATTAAATTTCAGTAATCGGATTTTTTCGATGCTTTAAGGAAATTTCAAAAAGTTCCAAAAGCCTTGAAAATCAAGGAATTACTTGCTTGCTTCTTCAACAGCAACAGCCACAGCAACTGTAGCACCAACCATGGGGTTGTTGCCCATGCCGATGAGACCCATCATTTCTACGTGAGCAGGAACTGAGGAAGAACCTGCGAACTGAGCGTCGCCGTGCATTCTACCCATAGTATCTGTCATACCGTAGGAAGCAGGACCTGCAGCCATGTTATCGGGGTGAAGTGTACGTCCTGTACCGCCGCCTGATGCAACGGAGAAGTACTGCTTACCGTTTTCTGTACACCACTTCTTGTAGGTACCTGCAACGGGGTGCTGGAATCTTGTGGGGTTGGTGGAGTTACCTGTGATGGATACACCAACGTTTTCAAGTCTCATGATTGCAACGCCTTCGGGAACGCTGTCAGCACCGTAGCACTTAACGTCAGCTCTGGGACCCTTGGAGTAAGGAGTTTCAGAAATAACTGTAACTTCTTCTGTAGCAGGATCGAACTGTGTCTTAACATAGGTAAAGCCGTTGATTCTGGAAATGATGAATGCAGCGTCCTTGCCGAGACCGTTAAGAATAACCTTAAGAGGCTTTGTTCTTACCTTGTTTGCGTTGAGAGCGATTTTGATAGCGCCTTCAGCAGCAGCAAAGGATTCGTGACCTGCCAGGAAGCAGAAGCACTCTGTTTCTTCGGAGAGAAGCATCTTACCGAGGTTACCGTGACCGAGACCAACCTTTCTGTTTTCTGCAACGGAACCGTTAATACAGAAAGCCTGAAGACCGATACCGATAGCAGCAGCAGCGTCAGCAGCCTTTGTGCAACCCTTCTTGATTGCGATAGCTGCACCTACTGTGTATGCCCAAACTGCGTTTTCGAAGCAGATAGGCTGTGTTTCTCTTACGATTTTGTCGCAGTCGATGCCCTTTGCAAGGGTGATTTCCTTACATTCTTCAACGGACTTAATGCCGTATTCAGCAAGAACTGCATTGATTTTGTCAATTCTTCTTTCGTAGCTTTCAAATAATGCCATTGTATTTTTCCTCCTTCACTTATTATTCATGACGGGGATCAATGTACTTTGCAGCATCATTGAATCTACCGTAATTGCCCTTAGCCTTTTCGTATGCGGTGTTGGGATCGTCGCCCTTCTTGATGAAGTCTGTCATCTTGGCGAGGGATACGAATTCGTAACCGATAACCTGATCGTCTTCGTCAAGAGCCATTCTTGTTACATAGCCTTCAGCCATTTCAAGGTATCTTACGCCCTTAGCCTTTGTGCCGTACATTGTACCAACCTGGCTTCTGAGGCCCTTACCAAGGTCTTCAAGACCTGCGCCTACTGTAAGACCGTCTTCAGAGAATGCGGACTGTGAACGTCCGTAAACGATCTGGAGGAAAAGCTCACGCATTGCTGTATTGATCGCATCGCAAACAAGGTCAGTGTTGAGAGCTTCGAGGATTGTCTTGCCCTGGAGAATTTCTGCTGCCATAGCTGCAGAGTGTGTCATACCGGAGCAACCGATTGTTTCAACGAGAGCTTCTTCGATAACGCCGTTCTTAACGTTAAGAGAAAGCTTACATGCGCCCTGCTGAGGAGCACACCAGCCGATACCGTGTGTAAAACCGGAAATGTCGGCGATTTCTTTAGCCTGTACCCACTTACCTTCTTCGGGAATGGGAGCGGGACCGTGGTTGGGACCCTTGGCTACACAGCACATATTGTTTACTTCAGATGTGTAATTCATGTGTATACTTCCTTTCTGATTTTTCATGTATTTCAATTTTATTGAAAACAAATTCTTTGCTGACAATTCGTGAATTGTCCCTACATTTTTTGTTTCGCAATATCATGCGACTGTCAACCCAAGAAACGGGACGTCGAGGACGCCGTACCCTACTTAATGATTTCGCCCATCATGCCGGGTGTGCAGCAAGCAGCGTTGGATTCGTCTGTATCGATGTGCATTGCGGGAGCAAACTTTTCGCTTACTCTTACTACAACGTCGCCGAATACAAGGCTTCTGCCTTGGGATTCAACCTTAACGGAAACAACTTCCTTATCTGCAACTCCCCATTTTGCAGCAACATCGGGTGTTGTGTGAATGTGACGCTTTGCAGCGATAACGCCTTCGGAAAGCTCTACCTCGCCGCAAGGACCAACCAGCTTACAAGCTCCTGAGCCTGCAATGTCGCCTGATTCTCTGATTGGAGCATTTACGCCGATGCTTCTTGCATCTGTGAGAGAAATTTCAACCTGTGATGCAGGTCTTGCAGGACCGAGAATGCTGACGCCTGCCAGCTCCTTCTTGGAACCTACTACCGTTACTCTTTCTTCGCAAGCGAACTGACCGGGCTGTGACAAATCCTTCTTATGTGTAAGTTCGTGTCCCTTACCGAAAAGAATTTCGATGTGCTCGGCTGTGAGATGTACGTGTCTTGCTGATGTTTCAACTAAAACCTGTGCCATTTTTCTGACTCCTTTAATATATGTTATTTATTTTTTATTATTCAACAGGGTATGCAATGGTTGTCATAAGTGCCATTTCAACTGCGCTTGTATCAAGTCTTGAATACTGTACAACAAGCTCGGTGTTTGATTCAACGAGAATTGCATAGGGTACGTCTCTTGCTATCTTTTCGCCGTGCTTTGACACCATTTTATCAAGTCTGATATGATGTGTTCTGCCTGCCTTACACTGGCTTACAAATTCGCCCTCAATCTTATCTCTGTCCTCATAGAAAAGAGTAAGGTTAATTTCTGCATCAACGTCGCTTGTATTGATAACGCATATAGCCTCGTGGCTTACGTTCTCATTCTTTGAAACGGAGTTGAGGAAGCAGTCAGGTATAAGCCATGTCTTTTTTCCGTATGTTTTGCCCATTTGTGTCACCTCTCGAAATAATTGTTAAAGATTGACATTTTTTCAACAATTTACATTATAGCACGTAATAATCAAAAAATCAAGTGTTTTTTTGCTGTTTTGACACTTTCATACCAATCGCACAAAACGGCGGTGTTTTTGCCTTTATGTTTTTTTCGATTTATGCATTGAAGCACACTTTTACCGCGGACGTTTCCACTGCACACTCCCCTGCTCCATAACAAAAAAATCCGCTGTTTGCGGACTTTTTCATCATCAGTTCATTATTTTAACAGCTCGTCTGTCAGGCGCATTATTTCAGGTGCCGCCTTTTTTCTTTCACGGGCAAGTGTTTTATTATACAAGGGATACGCAAGAATTACAAGCACAATTCCGATCATTCCCACTGCAACGCCGGGTGCAAACAGGCTGTTCTGCCACACAAGACAACAGCTCATTCCAAGCCCCAAAGCAAGTATTCCCACAATACCTGCCGCAAGAGAAAATGCCGTCGCCTTCCCGTAAACAGCCGAGTCAAGCATTTTCAGCCTCTGAAGCTTATCCTCCTCTTGGGGAATGTACTTTTTTCGTATACTTTTTATTTCCTCCTGCTGTTTTGCACTGTAAGTATAGTTAAATGAGTTATTTACATTATTCTCCATTATTCGGTCTTCTCCTCTGATTTTTTATAAGCCTTATTTTTCTGTTACTGTTGACTATCATATAAACTGCCGTCACTATTAAAAATACCGATACTGCGCCGCCGCTTAATGACAGGAACACAAGCCGTGTTTTATCTGTCAGCGTTTCACCGCCAAAGGCTGTAAGCATGGTGCTTTCAAGAGTGAGCATTGAAACACAGGCGTTTGCAAGGCTTATTGCCTTTGATGCCGAAAACACGGGGCTGTTATACTTTCTGTATCTTACAATATTCACGGTTGCCGCCGTAAACGATGTGAAGGTATATGCCGCCATGGCTATTGCGGTAATCTGATGGTGGTTAAAGGTTCTGTTCCAATACACCATAAAGAAAACCACCGCCGACAAAATAACGTTCAGAAACAGAAATACAACAGCACACATACGGTATTTCACAAGCTCTTTATACATTCTTTGTCCCGGTTTATACTTTCTTGAATGACAGGCAAGAAAAAACCTCATTACCGCAAGCAGAATGTAATACACCGACAGCGACAAAAACCAAAAGCTTTTATGGCGCAAGCCCAGCACCAGATGCATAAGAGCATACGCCGTATTCCATACAAAAGTTCCGTACAGCGATATTATCACACGCACTCTCGGGTCTGAAAAGTATATTTTTGCATATTTATTATTGCTTTTAAAGCTTGCGAAAAAGCGTATTATCTCAGGTATCCTTATGCACCACACAACAAGTGTATAAAAAGATGTGGCATAAGAAACAGCCGCCGCAATGGATTTTGCGCCGAATTTTACCGAGGTATACGCCGTCAAGGCTGCGGATATTACAAGCAACGGCACCAAAGCTTTTGTGTTCGGGTAAAGCAGAAGCTTAAGTATTTTCACTGTTTTTTTCATACAAGCCTCTGCCAATTCTGACGGTGAAGGTAGTGCCTGAGTTCTGCAGGCTTTCAACACCTATTTCGCCGTGTAAAATATCCACAACCTTTTTTACAAGAGCAAGTCCCAGTCCGTTACCCTGTGATGAGCGTGAAGTATCGCCCTGATAGAATTTTTCAAATATATGCTTTCCCACGTCCTCCGACATTCCGCAGCCTGTATCGGCTACCGAAACGGTTGCATGGTGCTGTGTTGCACAAAGCTTCACCGTCACCTTTCCGCCGTCGTCCGTAAACTTGAAGGCATTGGAAAACAGATTATTCCACACAAGTGCCAACAACTCGCTGTCGGCGTTTACCGTGACGTTTTCCTCAATATCGGTTTCTATTTCAATATTCTTACTCTCCCACACATTTTCGTACTGCAAAAGGCAGGAGCAAAGCTGTTCACCCAAATCGTACAGTTGTACATTGGGATATATTTTCTGACTTTCGAGACGGTTGAGACGCAGAATATTTGTCATCATATCCGCAAGTCTCTTTGAGCCGTCCGCCACGCCCACGGCATACTCCATTCGCTTTTCTTCGCTTAAGTTTTCCTGCATCAGCAATGTTGCATAATTACCCATCACCGACAGCGGTGTTTTCATTTCGTGAGACACATTGGAAACAAAGTCGCACCTTAAGGTTTCAACGCCCGACAGTTCCTTTGCCATTTTATTGAAGCTGTCTATGATTTTATTGAAGGTATCGTCCGCACCAAACCGTCCCAGAGGCTTTATTCTTACCGAAAAATCCCCCTGTATTATTTTCTCAGCCGCCTGCTCTATCTGCTTTACAGGTCTTTCCACGGTATACCTTCTTCTCACCGAATCGAGGACGGTAAAAACAAGGCTTAACAGTATTACATTGAGAAATGTAATCTTTGCCGCAAGGCTTATGTTTTCATCTGTCAGCGTAACATTCAAAGTATTACTGAGGATTGTTACAAAAAGCATTGTACAGCAGGTAATTACAAAAGCCACAATCAAAAAGAATGTCATATAGTGATTAAGCCATTTCAGTGCTTTTTTTACATTTATTCTGCCCTTCACTTAATCACCGCCTTATACCCAAGTCCGTGTACTGTTTTGATTTCAAAATCCGAGCACCCCGAAAGCTTTGAGCGCAGTTTTGTCATATAAACATCCACAGCTCTTGGTGCTGTATCGGAATCGGCATCCCAAAATTCATCCATAAGCTGTGTTCTTGTGAAGGTCTTTTTGGGATAGCTGAGGAGCTTATAAAGTATACTGAATTCACGGTTGGTAAGGGATATTTCCTCGCCGTCAAGGTATGCGGTATGCTCATCGGCGTCCATAACAAACAATCCGATTTCAAGCTTTCTGCTCTGTGCTATTTTTGCTCTTCTCAAAAGTGCCCCTATTCTTAAAAACAGCTCATCAAGGTCAATGGGCTTTACCATATAATCGTCAACGCCTATGCGGAAGCCTCTCTGCTTTGAAGCAATATCATCACGTGCCGTCATAAACAGTATTGGAATATCGCAATTCAGCTCACGCACCGTTCTTGCAAACTCAAAGCCGTCAATTTTTGGCATCATTATATCCGACACTATAAGGTCAAACATATTCTCGTACATAGCATCATACGCTTCGTTTGCTCCGAGACAGCCTACCGCTTCATATCCCGAATGATTGAGAAACGAGCACACCGTTTTATTAAGTTCTTTATCGTCTTCCACAACAAGTATCTTGAACATTTCAGCCTCCGCAACATTTTTCTGTTATCTGACACCTATTATAACACCCAAATGTTTCTGTTTTGTTTAAATACTCAGTTTTTCGAAAAAAAATGAGCTGATTTTATTCAGCTCATCTTGAAATTATTCGCCCTTTGCCTCTTTTATTCGCTCCTGTGCCGCTTCCATTCGCTCATTAGCCTTGGCAATCTGCTCATTTCTTTGGTTCTGCATAAGTTCGTTACGTCTTTCGGCACTGCCCATTGCCTTTGCTTCTTCCCACTGTGCCTTGGATTCTGCTTTTGCTGCCGCGAAATTTGCCTTATCAACCTTATGCTGTGCCTTTGCACTTTCCTTCATATCGGAAAACGCTTTCTCGAAAAACTTCACAATTCCCATATTCCACACCTTAACCTTTCATTATTTCGTCGCTGAGCGCCACGATTTTTCCTGCGTACTTTTGGCGGCGGCCTGTAAGAATTTTCTTATAAACGGGATAGTTTACTATTGCCATAAGCATACCCACAATTCCCACCGCAATGCCTGTTGTCATACTGTTCTGTATACCAACAGTGCTTCCGATATCCGTCATAACAAGGCTCATTCCGCTTCCCATTACAAGAGCCGAGATGCTTCCGAACACATATGCAAAAATCTCGGCAGGTCTTCTTACAGTTCTGTCAAGCTTTTTCAGCTCATCAAGCTGTGTATTTTCCTTTTCCGTGTACTGTGTGCGGATTTTCTGTACGAGAAATTCTTTGTCGTTTTTGTTCATTGTCATTACCTCTTTCTTTATTTTACGCACACATTATATCTGCTGTTTGTTTTTGATTTTTTTGAGAAATGTTTAAGTTTTATTAAAAAGGCAAAAAAACACCGTCGGCATTAACCGACGGCGTATGTATCATAAATCAATTACTGCTGCTGTACAGGATTCTGAGGCTGTACGGGAGCCTGAGGTGCCTGAGGCTGTGCAGGCTGCTGGGGTGCCTGATACTGAGGCTGTGCAGGCTGCTGATACTGAGGCTGTACGGGCTGCTGATACTGAGGCTGCACAGGCTGCTGGTACTGAGGCTGTACGGGCTGCTGGTACTGAGGCTGTACAGGCTGCTGATACTGAGGCTGTACACGAACCTTCTTTACAGGCTTGGGAAGCTTATAAAATGATGCCTTATAAAGTCCTTGGAAAATAGGAAGGAAAACAAAGCAAACAATTGTAAACAAAAGTGAAATAATGCCGAAAATTCCGCCAACAAAGGGAATACGACCTGTTGCACCTGCAAGTGCGCCGAGAATAAGTCCTGCAAAGAACACAGCTGCATTGCAAACAAGGTCTGCAAGCCACATATGAAGAATCTTGCCGTTTGTCATCTTCATAGAAATACGAAGAGCCTCTGTAGCATTTACTTCGGGCTGTGTCATAAGCACATAGGGAACAAATTCATAAGAATAGTTCTTATATACCACAAGAACAATGGAAGCAAGGGCACACACAACCGTTACAAAAATAGCAAGAGCTGTACCCATTCCGAAGGGAAGCCATCCGAAGAGAAGGCTGATTACAAGTCCCACTACAATTGATGCACCTATACCTGCAAGGGTCCAGATAACAGACCAAAGCTGGCGCCAAGCCATACCGCCTGCAACTCTGAAGAACTTCTTTGTTCCTTCAAAAAGCTGGTCAGCAAAAACTTCCTTGCCGTCAAGTCCATCAAGGTATACCTTAGCCATACCTGCGGTGATTACAAGTGAAAATGCTGTTCCCACAATTCCTACGGGGAAGGTTACGATTGATGCTATTGCACAGATTAAAGTGCTGAGCAGTGAAAGACCAAGAAGTCTTAAAGGCTTTTTGGCAAGAACGGAAAATGCCATAGAGTACGCTTTGATAAACATAAAAATATCTCCTTAATAAATATTAGCTGTACGCTTACAATTATATTAACACACTAACACAAAAATGTCAACCGATTTTAGTTATTTTATGACAAAATACGACAATTATTTATGGTACTTCTCCCCTGCATTTATGGTAAACGCTCTGTAAATCTGCTCACACAGCATTACCCCGAAAAGTCCGTGTGCAAAGGTCATGGGCGAAAAAGAAAGCCTTAAGTCACACGCCTTCTTTACACTCTCGGAAAGTCCGTGAGACGAGCCTACGACAAAAACAATCTCGCTTCTTCCCATATTTGCCGACTTTTCAAAAAGGTCTGCAAACTGTTCGCTTGACATGGTTTTTCCTTCTACGCACATGGCAATTTTATAAGCACCTCCCGTAAGATACGGCAAAACAAGCTTTGCCTCCTTTTCAAGTGCTGTGTTAATTTCATTCCCAGTAGGATTATCGGGAATATTTTCGGGCTTGAGCACCTTTTCCGAAAATTTTGCATATTTGCCGATACGTTTTATATACTCATCCATTCCACGTCTGAAATACTCATCCTTCTGCTGTCCGAAGTACAGGTAGGTTATACTAAGCATTTTTACTCCTTTTCCCGGCTTAATGTTCAAGATAGTTCAATCTTTACATTTCCCGCTATTGACTTATAATTAAAAATGTGGTAGACTAAAAATGATATTGAGGGAAGTTTGTGTTATTTTACTGTTTTTTACATTATACCACCAAAAACAACGTAATGCAACCACCCCACAAAAAAATCATAATTTATTGCCAAAACGGCAGAAAGGGATATAAAAATGAAAGCAGTATGCTTCGGCGAAATCATGTTAAGACTTACACCCAACCTTTACGACAGATTTGTGCAGACCGAAAAATTCTGTGCAAGCTTTGGCGGCGGCGAAGCCAATGTTTCCGTTTCACTTCAGAATTACGGAATTGACTCCTCCTTTGTAACAAAGCTTCCCACCCACGAAATCGGTCAGATGGCAGTTAACAGTCTTCGCAAATACGGCGTTGACACAAGCGATATAGCAAGAGGCGGCGAAAGAGTGGGAATATACTACCTTGAAAAGGGTGCTTCCGTTCGCGGATCAAAGGTTGTATATGACAGAGCTCATTCTTCAATTGCAACAGCTGCAAAGGAAGACTTCGACTGGAACGCTATCCTTGACGGTGCTGATTGGTTCCACTTTACAGGTATTACTCCCGCTCTCGGCGACAATGTTGCAGAAATTACTCTTGAAGCTTTAAAGGCTGCAAAGGAAAAGGGAATCACCGTTTCCTGCGACCTCAACTACAGAAAGAAGCTGTGGAGCAAGGAAAAGGCAAGAGAAGTTATGGCAACACTTATGCCCTATGTTGACGTTTGCATTGCCAACGAAGAGGACGCTGACGACGTATTCGGCATCAAGGCTGAGGGCACAGACGTAAATGCAGGTAAGCTCAACCACGAAGGCTACAAGAGCGTTGCAAAGCAGCTCGCCGACAGATTTGGCTTCAAGTATGTTGCAATCACTCTTCGTGAAAGCATCAGTGCCAACGACAACAACTGGGGTGCTATGCTCTACGACGGCACAGACTACTTCTTCTCCAACAAGTACAGCTTGCATATCGTTGACCGTGTTGGCGGTGGCGACTCCTTTGGCGGCGGTCTTATCTACTCCATGCTTACAGGAAAGAGCAGTCAGGACATCATCGAATTTGCTGTTGCAGCTTCCGCACTCAAGCACACCATTGAAGGTGATATGAATCTTGTTTCCGTTTCCGAGGTTGAAGCCCTCGTTAAAAACGGCGGCAGCGGCAGAGTCCAGAGATAAGTTACTTTCTCTTTACTGAAAAGAGAAAGTAACCAAAGAGAAAAGAATGTCGCAGGCAACCACGGAACAAAGAGGTATCTTAAGTGCCCGTACATTCGTCGTTTCGCCAAGAGGCGGCACTATGACTACTCAACTTTTAAAAAAATATTCAACCCTTACGCCTTTTTGGTGCAAGGGTTGTTTTTTATGTCGGTAAACAATTATAACTTTCATATCAAAAAAGCAGCTCGGTTTTACCCGAGCTGCCGAGCCTGTTGAAAAAGTATGTTTTATCTCACGTTTTAGGAAAACCCCCGGCGAGGGTTTTCCTCTTTTTCGTCCTTTTAGGACGAAAAATTCACCTTTCCTGCGCTTTATGAAGCATAAGGAGTTTCGCCGTCTGCGGACG
>JAZQFS010000043.1:0-5081 GCA_045539625.1 Eubacteriales bacterium
TATTTGTTCTTTCTGCTCCTATTGACGTTTTGTATCATTATATGGGCTTGCTTAAAGCTCGCCCGTTTTATTGTAGCTCCGCTCGTTTTTGCCCCCGGTAGAACCGGGGGTTTATTTCCACGTCTAAAGACACCAAAAAAAGCCGTCCGTACCAAATATGGCACAGACGGCAAAGGTTTATTATTCTTTTGAGGTTTCGCACAGCACAATTTTCTGAAAGTCATAAATTTCCATAAATTCAGGCTCGCCGTACTTTGCGTTTGTGACACGTTTTATAATTGTGTCATTTTCAAAAAGTTTAGTCAGTTTTCCGTTGAGAACAGATATATCAATTCCCGCTTTTCTGTACAGCTTAACAAGTGACATACAGGCGTGAGTGAAAATGTCAAAATACACTTCATTGTAATAGCCGTTTATGCTTTTTTGACACTTTCCGTATATCGGGTTTTGATACTCCAAATCGTTAAAGACAATTTGTTCAAGAAGGGGAATTTGTTCTCTTGTGCCAAGTCTTCCAAGAAGACAGATTGCAATAGATGTACGAAGCTGGTTTGTCCGCCTGCAATCGGTAAAACGGAAGGCGTCACGGTTTTGCACGATGTTGCAAAGATAAGGAACACAACGCTCGTCGTCCATAATGCCAAGGGCAATGGCACAATTATATTTTGTAAGCTTTCCGCTTTGCTGAGATACAAGCTTATCATATACAAGCTCTCTTGTTTTATCTCTGTTGTGCGAAATAAAGCAGGACCATATTGCAACACCGGGAGTTGAGGTTTCAAGCAGGGGCATATTTCTTTTGGCATCGAAGGTGACAGGTTTGTAGGGGAAAGCATGTGAAGAGTTAGGGTGGTCAAAGCCGAAGCTTTCGTTTCTTCCGCTGAAATAACAGCCGAGGTGTTTAACCTTACAGAGATACTCTTCGTAATCAATGTCAAGTATGTCACACTCTTGCTTCACTGCCATAGCCGAGGCAACTCCCGTACATTCTCCCATTCTGAACATATCCCTGTTCATTCTTACAGCAGACATTGAGTAGCTGTCGGCGCTAAGGCATCTTCCGCATGAAACAATTCCCTTAAGATTTTTTGGCACGATGCTTCCCATGGGAACGGGGATTGGCTTTGTTACGGTTGACAGGTTGCTTATAACAAACCAGTTCTGAAACAGTTCTTCGTCAAGGGCATAGTCGCGACCGTGCTTGTCAAGGTCGGAATAGGCATAGAACAGCGCTTTTTGACATTTTTCGTTCATTATAAAGCTTTTGTAGGTCAGCTTTTCTTCACCTTCAAAGGAAAGTCCCTCACGGATTCCCGTAATAAACGCCTCATTGATAAAGTCGCCCTTTTCTATATATTTTGCACAGATTGCGTGGGCAAGCACGGTTTTTTTTGAACAATCAAGCTTGTCGTACTGATTTGTGTATCCGCTGTCGGTGTTAATGCTCTTGTACAGTCCGTCCTTTGTAAAGTACTGAGTTCTTACGGTAAAGGGTACGGTCTTGCCGTCAATGCTTCTGCCGTAGGATTTGTTCACGGGGCACATTCTGATTATGTGACCGTCGCCTGTGCTGTCCACAATCATTTTTGACTTTATTGAAATTGTGCCGCTGTCTGTCAGTACAACAAGCCCCGCGGCTCTGTTGTCTTCAAAATATATGCCGACAGGTGTGTGACGGCAGAGTATTTTAACACCTGCTTCTGTTAAACGTTTGTACAGTATAACCTGTCTTGTTTCAGGCTGCTGTTCACCTGCAAGAAACACTTTTCTGTCGCATTTTCTGTCGGTGTCGGTATACGAGCCGCCTGTGTCGCCGTAGTAGTAGGAGCATACATTTCCTCTTACCGATGTTCCGCCGATGCAGGTGGTGCTTTCAAGAAGAATAACATTACAGCCTTCACGAGAGGCACTTTCTGCACAGTATACCCCCGAAGAGCCTGCACCTACACACAGAATATCGCAGGAATAGCTGAAATTTACGATTTCCGATACTTGTGAAACCTTCTCTTTTCCGTTTTCAAGTGTGTACAGCTTCATTATCTGTCACCTCCCGCAAAGAAAATTCCTTCCTCAAATGCCTGCAGGGGATTTGAAAAGCTGTAATCCTTTGGAAAATTATCTGTAGCTTGTGTTTTTTCTGAATATCTGCCGTGGAATACGGGAGCAGTATACAGTATTTTTCCGTCGGTATTTGCTGACAGCCATAGGTCATTAATAAAGCAAAGCATTTCGTTAACATCTATGATTTTGCGAGCAGGAACGTGCATTGCATACCTGTTTTCGCAGAAAGCAGGGGTAAAAATGCTGCCGTTAAATACGCTTGACAGCTCTTTTTGTGTTTTTTCGCCGTCTTTTGTCATGTAAATGACGGTTAAGTAGCTTTCACACATGGGAATTTTTTCTGTAGTATCGTAAACATTTTTTGCGTATAGACTCGACAGACCTTCGTTTGTGTAAACCGTAACCTTGAACAAGTCATCATGCTGTTTTTCTGCTTTTACAACTCTGCATTTTAACAGCGTTTGCATCTTTTCACGGGATAAAAATTCGCAGAAAGCACATTCAAGGGCGTTTGTATACATATATCCGTTCTTAATAATGTTGTATTTGTCAAAGATTTGTGAAAGTCTTTTTCCTTTCTCGGTAACAGGCGTGTAACTGTCACACAAAAAGCTTGACAGCGGAAGATAAAAGTGGGTGTCACAGCACTGGTTTTCTTCGCAGATTATACAGTTGCCTCGTGTTAAGGCATATCCCTGCGAAGAGTAACCCGATCCGATTATCAGTGTGTCGTAAATGTGCATAATTCTTTCCTCATATGTAAAAAATAAATATTTTGTATTGACATTATACTTGGAATATTGTTAAATTAATTGTACTATTCAAACAATTATATGTAAAATACAAAGAAGGTGATGACTTGACAATCAATGATATTGCTCCCGTTGCCTATAACTTTAATTACTTTACCTACAGCCCCGAAAAGCAATACCGTGACATAGGGCACGAAAAAACGCAGTATACTTACAGGCTGATGTTTTTTTGCCGTGGAAAAACGAATATAAAAATAGCCGACAGAGTTTACGGCTGTGACGGCGGTGATGTGGTGTTTCTTATTCCGGGAGAAAAGTATACGATTTTGCCAGCTGACTGCGGCTTCAGGGTTGTAACGGTGTTTTTTGACTTTTTTGAGGGTGCAAGAAAGGAACTTTGCGGAATTGAAAAAATATATTGGCTTTCCGATAAATTCAATAAAGAGCTTTGCTCGGAGATTGTTTCTTTCTCAGACGCCGAGTGTTTTAATAACAGCGGAGTTTTTAAAGGTGCATACAGCGGTGAAAAAGTTGAAAGGCTTCTCTTGGCTTTGATTGACGGAAAATACAGCGGCTTATTTGCAAAATCATGTATTATGTCAGTTTTATGTAACATATTGAATAATAGTGCAGTCGAAAACGGATATGATAAAAATGCTGAAGGAATCATAAACTATATACGTCAAAACGTAACATCATCACTTAGTCCCGACACCATTTCGGCAAAATTCGGGTATCACAAAAACTACCTGAATACCATTATCAAAAAGAATTTCGGAATAACTCTGTCAGACTTAATCAGAAAAGAAAAAATCCATTACGGCAAGATGATGCTGTCAGAGGGTAAAATGAGCTGTTCACAGGTTGCACAAGAGCTTGGATACTACGATTTCAGTCATTTTTACAAAGCTTTTAAGGCTGAGACGGGAATATCTCCCAACAGCTTTGTCAAGGCACAGACAGGCATATAATAATTGAAGCAGGCGGGAAGTTCAAACGGCTTCCTGCCTGCATTTATTTACAGCTTATTCAGGCTTAAATGTTGAACACTCTGTTTCGCCGCAATTGCCGCTGTGACAGGTGCAGATTTCAATCTTCTTTGCTTCGCACACGCCGTCGTCGTTGTACTTACAGTGTTCGGCACTGCAGGAAATTTCGGAAATGTCGCAGGCGTCCTTTGAACAGCCGCAGGCATTGGCGGCACTGTCCTTGCCGGGAGCAAAGCTTTCGCACTTGGTTTCGTCTGTCATTCTTGCTCCGTGTGTGCCCACCTCAATGGCTGAAAGCTTACAGCCGCCGTCTGTGTTATACATACATTTTTTTACTTCGCAGGAAATTCTTGTCATAAATATTCTCCTTCCAATTGTCTTTTGTTGTGTATAAGCATAATGCTTACGAAAATAGTGTGCTCAGCATTTTGATTTGTATACAGCATAAAAAACATTGGCTTATGTTTGATGAGGTACTAAAAAACGACTTCAAAAGTAGAGAAAAAACGACTTGCCTGTCAAAAATATTGCCATAAAATTGTTCATTGTTACAAAAATATTTCTATAACCTTGACATGAAAAAAGCGATGTGGTATAATCAATTATCTTGCTGAGTCAGTATCGTATTTCATAAATATTACATCGATTTGTATATTTAAATTCAAATTTTTTTATGATATTATTTTGATACTCTAAGCAAAATTTTGAAAAGGAGACGGGTTATGAAAAAATCCACATTACTCAAGCTTTCTGCAACCGTTCTTGCAGCGTTGTCACTGACGGTGGTAATTGGTGCAAAAGGCTTCACAAAAACAAATGAGTATACCGAAGGCAAGTTTACGGACGTGCCCGAAAAGCAGTGGTATGCGGCTGAGGTAAAGTCAGCCTATGAGCTTGGCTTTATGAACGGTCAGAGCGATACACTTTTTGCTCCCGACGGTAACGTTACCGTGGCAGAAGGTATCACCATGGCAAGCCGTGTACATTCAATTTACAACGGCAAGGAAATCAAGAGCGTTGAAGGCGGCAAGTGGTACGATATGTATATCGCTTACGCCAAGGAAAACGGTCTTGTTGCTGACGGTCAGTATACTAACTATGACCGCAACATTATGCGTTATGAAATGGCTGTGATGTTCGCAAAGGCAATGCCTGACGAATATTTTGCCGCTAAGAATGACATCAAGGATATTCCCGACGTTGCGGAAACAGAAGAATACTACGATGACCTTATGATGCTTTATAAGGCAGGTGTTGTTCTCGGCTCTGACGATTACGG
>JAZQFS010000044.1:0-55308 GCA_045539625.1 Eubacteriales bacterium
GCTCATGACATTTCTGTATGAGACGGCAATTTCTGCGGATTGGGATGGCATGAGGAGTGCCGTATCCATAATCTGCGGCGCCATGGACGATCTTGCCACAGCAAAATTCCCCGCAGATTCTGCAAGAGCCGATTCCACCTCTGCTCTAAGAGCCTTATTTTCCCGTACCATTTCAAGAAAACGGCGCATCAGCTCATCTCTTTTATCCTTGAGCAGCTTATGTCCTTTTCTTGCTGTTGCAAGACGCCGTTTCTGGCTTTGCAGCTCCATTCTGGTAGGGTTTACAGTTTTTCTTGCCATAACCTACCCTCAATAATACTTATCAAGAAGCTTATCGGAGATACGGCGAAGCTCGGAACGAGGCAGCATTCGGAGAAGCTCCCATCCGATATCAAGAGTTTCCTCAATGGAACGATCGCACTCATAGCCCTGAGAAACATATTCTCTCTCAAAGCGGTCAGCAAATTTTGCGTAGATCTTATCCATATCGGTAAGTGCAGACTCACCGAGGATGACCATGAGCTCACGTGCATCCTTACCTCTCGCATATGCGGAGAAGAGCTGGTTCATTGTACCGCTGTGATCTTCCCTGGTCTTTCCTTCACCGATACCCTTATCCTTCAGTCGCGAAAGCGAAGGAAGAACATCTATGGGAGGAGTGATACCGCGTCTGTAGAGATCACGGGCAAGGATGATCTGACCCTCGGTAATGTATCCCGTAAGGTCGGGGATGGGGTGAGTCTTGTCGTCCTCGGGCATGGTGAGAATGGGGATCATAGTAATACTGCCGTCACAGCCCTTTTGTCGTCCCGCCCTCTCATAGATAGAAGCAAGGTCGGTGTACATATATCCGGGATATCCACGGCGTCCGGGTACCTCTTTACGTGCGGCGGATACTTCACGGAGCGCATCTGCGTAGTTGGTGATATCCGTGAGGATGACCAGCACGTGCATTCCCTTTTTGAATGCGAGATACTCAGCGGCAGTCAGTGCCATTTTCGGAGTTGCGATACGCTCTATTGCAGGATCGTTTGCAAGATTCACGAAGAGCACGGTACGGTCGATAGCGCCGGTCTCCTTGAAAGACTCTACGAAATACTCGGATTCCTCAAAGGTGATACCCATTGCGGCAAATACCACCGCAAACTGCTCATCCGTACCGCGGACCTTCGCCTGACGTGCGATCTGCGCCGCAAGATTGGAATGAGGGAGTCCCGATGCTGAGAAAATAGGCAGCTTCTGTCCGCGAACGAGGGTATTAAGTCCGTCGATGGCTGAAACGCCCGTCTGGATAAACTCACTGGGATACTGACGTGCCGCAGGATTTATGGGAGTTCCGTTTACGTCCATTCGCTCATCGGGTATGATCGCGGGACCACCGTCTATAGGTCTGCCGAGACCGTCAAATACTCGTCCCAGCATATCTTCGGAAACACCAAGCTCCATCTGTCTTCCAAGGAATTTTACGGTGCTGTTGGAAAGGTTAATACCCGTTGAGCTTTCAAAAAGCTGAACAAGGGCATTTGTGCCGTTAATTTCAAGTACACGGCATCTTCTCTTTTCTCCGTTTTCAAGCTCGATTTCGCCAAGCTCGTTATAGGTAACTCCCTCAACGTCACGAACAAGCATAAGAGGACCCGATACTTCTTCAATTGTTCTATACTGCTTTGGCATATCAGAATTCCTCCTTTACGATAGTTGTCTGCATTTGTTTTACTATTTCTTCGGATATCTTTTCAAACTCGGTATTGATATCCTTTTCTTCAACGTACTTGAAACGTCCTACCTGTTCACGAACTGCCAGCGAAGCAATCTTTTCAATATCGCCGCCATCGGCAAGTGCCTTATCTGCTACATCGTGGAATTTAAGAATAAGACGCATCATAAGAAGCTGTTTTTCAAGGCTGGTATAAGTATCAACCTCATGGAAAGCAAGCTGATGCAAAAAGTCCTCACGGATACTTCTTGCTGTTTCCATCTTAAGTCTGTCAGATGCTGAAAGTGCGTCCATACCTACAAGCTTTACAATTTCATCAAGCTCTGCTTCTTCCTGAAGAATTCCCATCATTCTTCCGCGAAGCTCCATCCAGTCCTCGCTTACATTTGTCTTAAACCAATCTGTAAGAAGGTCAAGATACAGTGAGTAGCTTGTAAGCCAGTTTATTGCAGGGAAATGACGCTTATAAGCAAGGTTTGCATCAAGTCCCCAGAACACCTTTACAATACGAAGTGTTGCCTGAGATACAGGCTCGGAAATATCACCGCCGGGAGGAGATACGGCACCAATTGCAGACAGAGCACCTTCTCTGCCCTCGCTGCCAAGAGAAATAACACGTCCTGCTCTTTCATAGAACTGTGCAAGACGGCTTCCCAGGTAAGCGGGATAACCTTCTTCACCGGGCATTTCTTCAAGTCTTCCCGACATTTCACGAAGCGCCTCTGCCCATCTTGATGTGGAATCCGCCATAAGTGCTACGGAATATCCCATATCTCTGAAGTATTCGGCAATTGTGATACCTGTGTAGATAGATGCTTCTCGTGCCGCAACAGGCATGTCCGAGGTATTTGCAATAAGAACAGTTCTTTCCATAAGGGATTTGCCTGTATGGGGGTCAATAAGCTCAGGGAACTCATTAAGAACGTCCGTCATTTCATTACCGCGCTCGCCGCAGCCGATGTATACAACTATATCAGCTTCAGCCCACTTTGCAAGCTGATGCTGTGTAACCGTCTTACCGCTTCCGAAAGGACCTGGAATTGCAGCAACGCCGCCCTTTGCAATGGGGAACATTGTGTCTACAACTCTCTGTCCCGTAATCAGAGGCTTATCGGGAGACAGCTTTTTAGCATAAGGTCTTCCTCGTCTTACAGGCCACTTCTGCATAAGGCTCATATTATATTCGCCCTTTGCAGTTTTTATAACGCATACTGTATCGGTAACGTGGAATTCACCTTCGTTAATTTTCTCAATTGTACCTTCAACACCGTAAGGCACCATAATTTTATGAAGAACAACATCGGTCTCCTGAACAGTACCTACAATATCACCTGCAGTTACCTTATCCCCCGCCTTGGCTGTGGGTGTAAACTTCCAGGTAAGCTCTCTTTTAAGGGAAGCTACTTCAACGCCTCTTGCAAGGTTATTGCCCGACACCTTCATGATATCGTCAAGAGGTCTCTGAATACCGTCAAAAATACTTCCTATAAGACCGGGACCCAGTTCAACACTCATAGGCTCGCCCGTTGATTCCACAGGCTCTCCCGTTCCAAGTCCGCTGGTTTCTTCATATACCTGCACCGACGCTTTATCGCCGTGCATTTCAATAATTTCTCCGATCAGTCTTTTATCACTGACACGGACAACGTCAAACATATTTGCGTCACGCATACCCTCTGCTATTACAAGAGGACCTGACACCTTCAATATTTTTCCGATTGCCATTTTTTTACCTCTCAATACGGATTTTTTATTGTCTAAGATATAATATCTGAGCCTACCGCCTTTTCAACGGATACACTCACATTTCTCATTCCCACGCCTGTATTGCCTTTAACTCCGGGAATGGGAATAATTGCAGGAAGCGGCATATCTCTGTAGTGCTCTACCTCATCGCCGAGAAGCTCGAAAAGAGCCTCGGTAACATATATTACACCGTATCCGCTTTTTGCAAGCTCACGCAAAGTCTTTGAAGCCTGTGCTTCGTCCTCACACGGAAAAATGCCTATACCCAAAGAAGCGAAGCCGTATATACTGTCTTTATCGCCTATAACCGCCATTTTATACATACAGTTTACGCACCCTTTCTCTGATAGTGTCCACATTCATTCCGTTCTTTTTACAGGAAAGAATAATTCTTACCGTCTTGACCTCATTTTCAACGGCAAAGTAGTATGCCGCAAGCGGCGCAATGCCAAGGCTTGTGAACTTTGCATCCTTAACTGTGTCAATAAGGATATCGTCCATTTCCTTTTCAAATGCCGCATAGGATTTATTTATGCAGTCGGCAAGATTTCCCAAGGAAAGGAATTTCACATATTCTCTCAAAGCATTTTCGCCGTCAAGCACAGCCTGAGACAGTCTTTCGGTATCAACGATATCGCACTTTGCAAGACTGTTATCAAGAAAAGCCTTATCTTTGCCGGTTCTCAGGCAGCGAAGTGCAATTTTAACATCATACAGTGCCACCATCTTATTGGCAATACCTACAGAGAAGCTGTCACCGCTGTCTTTGGCAAGTGTAAGCATCATTTCAAGGCAAGCCTTATCAAGCAGGCAGTCGCACTTCTGACCGTCAAGAGTTGTTACAAGAAGCTCGTAAGCATTCTTCACCGTATCCTTGAATGCTTCGGGAAGCATATCAAACTGCTTTTCGGATATTGCTTTTACCGCAACCTTTGTATCAACCATACAGGGTGTCAGTAAAAGACCGTCTGTATCTTTATTTGCAACCATACTTTTAAGGATAGCCTTGAAATTATGAAAGTCATTCTTGACTATCAAAAAGTCAATACACTTTTTATCGGGAGCCGAGGAGTAAATCAGCTCAAAGGCTTCTCTTTGCTTCTGAGACAAAACAATTTCTTCATCAGCAGCCGAAAAATCAGCATATCCGCTATCCGCAAAAACTTTGACAGCCTCATTATAATCTGCTGCAGTTATTGCACTTTCAACAGTCTGTGAGGAAAGAAGTTTGTTTTCATTTGAACGTATTCTGGCTACGGCAAATGCATACTCGGTATCCTTCATTCAAAGTACCTCCTATGAAAACAAAATTCTGTTCACTGCGTCCTTTATACTGTCTGCGTTTTCTTCCATAAGTGAAGAAAATGTACAGTCTACACGCATTTCGGGATAGTTTATTACAAAGCCTGAATCAATGTCGGAGCTGTCATTTGAAATCTTAAGTGTTTTTCCCTCTTCAAGTGCACCGTTAAGAAGGCTTTCAAAGCCATCGGGCAGTCTATCCAAATCCTTTTTATTGAAAAGAACTGTTCCCTCTCCTTTAAGTGCATACTTTACGGCAAGTGCTTTAACATTTGCAAAGTACTGCTCGCAAGGTGCATTACACATTTCATCAAGTGCCTTTTTCATACACTCGTCAATAAGCGCACACTTCTTTTCAAGAAGCACTCTTTTATACTCAAATTCCGCCGATGACTCAGCCTTGCTTTTTTCGGAAGCGTTCTTTTCTTCAAGATAAGATTTCTGCTTTGCAACAAACTCATCCGCTTCCTTTTTGGCATTATCAATGACAGCCTGTGCTTTTTCTTTTGCAGAAGCAATTACCGAAGCACACTGCTCATCATTTTGCTGTGAAATTTTCGTTATTATATTTGTAAGTCCGTCCATAGGAACTCTCCAATTCAATTACTTAAGACCGTTTACAACGAGGATAGAAACGAGAAGTGCGAGAATCGCATATGTTTCAACCATCGCTGACATAGTGATAGCCTTACCGTTCTGGCTGGGGTTCTTTGCAACAATGCCTACACCCGCTACAGCCGCTCTTGCCTGTGCTATTGCAGAGAAGTAACCAACAATCATAATAGGCATACATGCACCGAAGTAACCCAAGCCCTGTGCTACAGTAAGATTGAGGGGTGCACCTGAAAGAACACCAAGCTGGCTGAGTACAAGCACTGTTGTAAGAAGTCCGTAAAGTCCCTGTGTACCGGGAAGAAGCTGAAGAACGAGAACCTTACTGAACTTTGAAGGATCCTCTGCAACAACACCTGCTGCTGCCTCACCAACCATGCCAACGCCCTTAGCTGAGCCTATACCTGCTACCAATGCTGCCATAACAGCTCCTATAATTGCAATTGCCAATCCTGTACTAAACATTATCATTTTCCTCCTTGAATTTAAAGAATTTAGTATTAAATGTTAAAGGCTCAAAGGCTTTGCCTCCGCCTTCATAAAACTTTGAAAACAGCTCTACGAACTGAAGTCTGTTTGTGTGCACATATGCACCAAGAACATTTATTGCCATATTCAATGCATGTCCTACTATAAATACCACAATCAGCAGTATTGCCTTCACCACGGGATTCTGCACCATGGAACCAAGCATATTTATTACCGATGCTATACTTCCCGTTGCAAGACCGAGGGCAAGAAGTCTTGAATATGAAAGAATATCGGAAAGGTACCCCGAGGCGATATTATAAAGTCCGTACAGACCGCCGCCGAGACGTGCAAGAATATTCTTGGATGAGCGAGAATTTGTAAGCACTATCAGCACAACACCCGCCAATGCAAGATACTTTGCTATTTCCATTACAATTTTCGGAATATCGGGGGCAAGAATACTTCCCGCCAAGGGTGCCGCACCCAGTACCGTCATCATAATTGGAACCGTATCAAGAATTGCACTCACCTTATCGCCTTTTCTCCATTGCATTACACCGAACACAATAAGACCAAGGAAAAGGTGGCATATACCGATTATAAATGAAAACAGCAAAAGCTTAATGGGATCTTTTATCGGCTCAAACCACAAAGCAAGATTTGGTGCCTCTTTGCCCAAAAAGTTTGTATAGATTATCGGCACAATATCGCCGAACCAGCTGCCAAACAGTGCTCCCCAGAAGATAGTTGAAATACCGCAATAGAAAAACATTTTCATTGTTCTTCTCATACTTCCTTCAACGCCTGTTTTCTTCAGGATAAACCACGAGCCGACAGTCATCAGCACGCCGTAGCCTGCATCCGACAGCATCATACCGAAAAGCAGATAGTAGAAAAACGCCATAATTCCCGACGGGTCAATATCATCTTTGCCGGGAAGAGCGTACATCTCGGTAATTCCTTCAACAGGCTGTGCAAACTTACCGTTTGAAAGAAGTACGGGTACATTTTCATCGTCCTCATCAGGTTGAGACAGCACTATTGCACCGCCGCTCTTTTCCACCGTTTTAACAAGCTTTTCGCTGTACTTTTCGGGGACATATCCTCTAAGCAACATTGAAGATTGGGAGAATGCCGCCTTTGACAGATTGGTGTATTCCTGATGCTTCACCGTAAAATAGTCATAGGCGAATTTCAAATTTTCAACATCATCCTTCATTGAAAGGATTTGTGCTTTGGCATTTTCAGTATTTTCGTTGAGAAGTCTGATTTTTTCTTCATACTCGGTTATTCTCTGATTAACGGGAGTTGCCGAAGCTTCGGCAGGCTGCAAAAAGCCAAGGCTTCTTACTGCCGACAGCACCTCTTTTTCGCAATCCTTATGACAGAACACTACAACAGAGGTTATTTCCTTCAGTGCACACACTATTTCAACGTCATATTCCTTAATATCGGGAATAATTTCTGCCATTTCACAAAGCAGCTTTTCCCTTGAATATTCACCCGAAAGAGTACCTGTAAAGCACACGGTGCTTGCCGTTGTGCTTCCCTGCATGGAAATATCAAGATTCTGCCACACCCTGAGTGAGCCGATTCCTGTTTCGCAGCGGACTATCTCTGCCTTGTTATCGGCAATTTTCTTTTTAAGCTCTGCGATTGTGTAGGCTTTCTTAAGGTAATCGGTGACAGCCAAGCATTTCTCAATGTACTGTTCATCTGTAATAACCGTTCGTCCCGAGAACATACCGCCTGTATACTTTATACCGTACTCGGCAAGAGTATCAAGTGCCTGCATCACCGTCTGTGCACCTGATTCATATACAGTTGCACTGTCTGACAAAGACGATGTAAACAGCCTTTCGTCCTCTATGTCCGAAAGCTGTACCGTTCCCGTTCTTTGAAGATTTTCAATCAGCTTCTTACCGTTTTGCTGCAATGCCGCCGCTTCAAATTTTAACATTTTCAGCTTTGACAAGCTATACCACCTCCGTTATCGGATAGATAAAAAAAGCACACCTCAAGTGCACAAAGTTATCCTATCCTGCTATCATTTCAACTATTGTCTTTACACAGTCCTGCATTTTATTCTTTGCAGCGTCTTCCATTGACTTTGCCGCCTTTTCTGCTTCTTCACGCTTTGCCTTAACAAGACTTTCTGCGTATTCCACATTCTTTTCAGTGCAAAGCAAAGCCTCTTTACGAGCCTTTTCTTTTGCATCATTCATAAGCTTTACAGCTTCTTCTTCGGCGTCCGAAGCAATCTTTTCGGCAGTATTTTCCGCATCCTTAAGCTTTTCAGATGCAGCTTTTTCCGCTTCAAGAATTTTTTCCAACATTTCTGCAGCCACGTGTTCCCCTCCTCAATTTATACGATTAATATATTATAAACTATTATTAAAGGTAAGTTGTTACACAATTGTAAAATCAAACCTCTTCTTTTTTTGCGAAAAATATAAATATTGACAAATTTCCCGTCAAATGATATAATATCACAAGTTTAATTATTATGGGGTAATTTTTGATGAAAAAGCAATGCGTTATTTTTTCCGCAGGTGATGTTCAGCAAAAGCCTGACATTCCTGAAAATAGCTATATTATAGCCGCAGATGCAGGTTACAAGAATGCCAAAAAATGCGGATTTGTTCCTGACTTATTGATTGGTGATTTTGACTCGCTGAGCTGTATTCCTTGCGGCATCGAAGCTGTAAAGTACCCTGCCGAAAAGGATTATACCGACACGGAGCTTGCAATCAAAACAGGCATTGAAAAAGGCTGCAACAGTTTTTTCGTCGTCGGTGCACTTGGCGGAACACGCTTTGAGCATACGGTTGCAAATCTCCAGCTTGCAGCAGGCATCTCAAAGCAAGGATACGGCATAACTCTCACTGACGGCAATACATTCATCAAAGCAATTACCAACGGCAAAGCCGAATTTGACAGCAGCTTTAAAGGATATGTTTCGGTATTCAGCTTTCACGGAGATTCAAAGGGTGTTACCATAAAGGGATTAAAGTACGAGCTTAACGATGTGACTCTCCCCTGCACAGGCACGTTGGGTGTCAGCAACGAATTTTGCGGCATTTCAAGTGAAATATCGGTTGAACACGGAACTCTTCTCATTATTTACCGCAGAAAGGACGGCGATGTTCGGTTATGAAAATAAAATACTACGGTACTTCTGCCGCCGAAGGCATTCCCGGTCTTTTCTGTGACTGCGAAAACTGCAGGTACGCAAGAGAAAAAGGCGGTCGCAACATAAGAACAAGAAGTCAGGCACAGGTAAATGACAGCCTTCTTATTGACCTTCCGCCCGACACATTATACCATGTTCAGCATATGGGGCTTGAGCTTTACAAGGTAGAGCATCTTTTTATAACACACGCTCACTCTGACCATCTGCTTGCAACAGATTTACTTGAAAAACAGGAAGGTCACGCACATTATTCAGATATGAAGCCCATATCCGTATACGGCTCCATGCAGACGGTTGACAGGATTTTTTCTGCCGTTCACCGAAAAGTACACGTTAATTCAGGACGTTGGATTCTTCAGGAAATTATGCCTTTTATGCCTGTAAAAGCTGACAAGTTTACCGTTACGCCTTTGAAAGCGGCACATGCTTATGAGCTTGGCAGCTACATTTATGATATTACCGACGGCACAAAGAGAATGTTATACGGTCACGACACAGGCTATTTTTTGGATGAAACCTGGAATTATCTTGAAGACCAAAAGCCATACTACAACCTTGTTTCACTCGACTGCACGGCAGGTAACAGCGACAGGTGCAGTGACCATCACATGAACATTGATATGTGCAAAAAGGTACGTGACAGGCTGACAGAGCTTGGCTGTGCCGATGAAAGTACGCTGTTTGTGCTTCATCATTTTTCCCACAACTGCAGCGACTCATACGATTCACTCTCCCCCATTGGCGAAAAAGAAGGATTTACGGTTTCATATGACGGTATGGAAATTGAATTTTAAGTTTAAAAGAACTGCGTTACGGCAGTTCTTTCTTTTTGCAAAAAAGCCGTCTTCGCACGCAGCCGAAGACAGCTTAATCCAGTTATTTACAAAAATCTGACGGTTTAAGACCGGTATACTTTTTAAACACACGTGAAAAATACACATAGTCACAAAAGCCGCACCTTTCAGCGATATCGGGCAAACGAAGTTTATTTGCATGCCTTTCGGAAATTAGCTTTACAGCTTTTTCTATCCTCAGCTTATTTACGTACTTAACAGGGCTCATTCCCATTTCATTTTTAAAGCATCTGCGTATATGATCCTTACTGTAATGCATCTTTTCCACCTCGTTTTCAGGTGAAAAATCGGCATCGGTAAAATGCTGATGAATAATTTTACAAAGCTTTGAAACACGTTCATCCTTTATCATACTTCTTCCCCGTGAGAGAATGGTAAGTATGCAATTCATAAGTGAAACAAGGATTGCATCATTCGATTCATCTGAATTTTCTGACTGCTCTTTCATAACGAAAAGAAGTTTTTCAATGGATTTTTCAGGTGTATCACGATAAAAACGCATAAATGAGCACAAATACTCACGTTCATATTCATTATCAGGCATAAACTGTACAAAAATATCCTGAAAAGCAGAACCTCCGCACATCTTACTGTGAACAGTATCGGGCGGACAAATATATATTGTTCCGCTGTCGTTGGCAAAGACCTCACCGTCAACTATGGTTACACCGTTTCCCAGAACATTCAGGC
The DNA here is from genome assembly GCA_045539625.1 of Eubacteriales bacterium. Classification (GTDB taxonomy): domain Bacteria; phylum Bacillota; class Clostridia; order Oscillospirales; family CAG-382; genus UMGS1387. The sequence goes on from JAZQFS010000044.1 coordinate 10,586, forward strand.
AAAGCTCCCAGCATTTATGCATATGGTCTCCTGCCGCTATCAGTCCCGATTGAGACAGATACGCACCCTTTACCTGCATAGCCTTTCCCCTTTACATGTTTATTTCACTCAAATTATAAACGGCAATTAGTGTTTTTTCAATGTGCTGTTTATGCAATCAACAGGACAAAATCGACATTTAAGAAATCTCTTTTTTAACAGCAATCAGCGATATGTTTTCTTCACTGAATTCTTCACCGCACACAGCAAAGCCAAGCTTTTCATAAAATCCTGCTGCCTGCATCTGAGCCGTTACGTTTAAAACATTCACCTTTTCGATTTTGGCATACTTTTCAATAGTCTCCAGCACAAGCCTTCCAAGTCCAAAACTGCGATAGTGCTTCTTTACGGCAATTCTGCCCGCCAGCTTTTCTCCTGCCTTACCGCATTCAGTCATTCTTGCTGTTGCCGCAATTTCGTTATCGCAATAAACGTTTACAATCAGTGCCGTTTCGTCAGCATCATCTCTTGATGCCCAAGGGTAAAAATTCTGCTCTTTTCCGAACACTTCATTACGAAGCCACAACGAGTCACGTAACAGCATACTTGCCTTTCCTGCAATTATTTTGAAGCTGTTGCCGTTAATATCAACAGTCTGCTCATTTTCTTCAACCTTTGAATGCAGGAACAGCCTTGCGTTAAATTCCTTCTCAAAGCGCAAAATTTCGTCGGCGATTATCTTTCTCTTTCGCACATCGCACCGTGTAGTTCTTGTGCTTCTGAGAAGAATGTTTTTAGGTGAATGTTCGATGTCAATAAACTCAAGCACATCGGTTTTATAGCCGCAGTATTCAAGAGTCTTTGCTCTCAGGGCGTCTGTAGCAAGAGCACTGAAGCGTTCTTTTATAAGCCCGTATTCCGTCAGCAAGCCAAAATTTTCGGTTTTAACCTTACCGTTCATTTCGTGCTGACAGCAAGGTACTGAGAAAATATAATCAGACTGCCACAAATATGCGTTATACAAAGCATAATCCGTAGCAATATCGCAGGCATGAAGAGCAATTACCATATCGGGACGCCTGACGGGAACATAATCCTTAACATCCATGCACAAAAATTCAAGATTATCATAACCGTACTTTTTTGCCAGAGCATTACAGTCCGCTATAACCTTTTCCTTTAAGTCAAGCCCGACGATTTTAACCTTTTTGCCTGCAATTTTTGTCATATAGTGATAGCACACAAAGGTAAGATAGCTTTTACCGCAGCCGAAATCCACGATAAAGTATTCCTGACGTTTATCATTTTTTACAACATCGTCAATGAACTCGCAAAAACGGCAAATCTGCTTATATTTATCATACTTTGAGTTAATAATCTTACCGTCCTTGCCGACAATTCCTATATCGCAAAATACAGGCGGTGCATTATCAAGGTCAATAATATGATTTTTCTGTCTGTTATTATTGCCGTTACTGTCTTTGACTGTATCCGTATTTTTACGTTTATTATGAAGCAGTTTACCCTTTGATGAAATTTTCAGTCCGTATACATACTCAGCCGTAAAAATCTCAGCCTGACGAAAGGTATCTGACATAAGGGATATTGTTTTTTTGCACAGTGCCTCGCTTTGCACGTTTTCATGAAAAGCCTGTGTCTTGGTAAAGCTTTCAAACTGATATTCCTTACCGTTCTTGATAGGTCTTGCATTACACTTGAGATAATCCTGAGTCTTACTGTAAGGACAGGAAAAAATCATCTTTACTATATCAAGCTTTGTAATTTCGCCGAGAGTTTTTTCAAGCTCTGTCATATTTTACAACTCCAATGCTTCATCAATTGCCGCCTTAATGGCGTTCTTTACGGCAAGTGTTCTGATATAATTTCTGTCACGTCTTGCATGCTGAGCAAGAAGCAATTTCTTTGCGTACACCTTTTCCCCTGCTGCAACGCCGAGATAAACAAGTCCCACGGGCTTTTCTTCGGTTCCGCCTGTAGGTCCTGCTATACCCGTCAGTGATACAGCAATATCACTGCCCGAAAGAACCTTAACTCCTTTTGCCATTTCCATTGCCGTCTGCTCGGAAACAGCCCCGTACTTTGCAAGTGTTTCTTCCCTGACGCCAAGCATTTTCATTTTTGCTTCATTTGCATAGGTGCATACACCGAAGCCGAAAACCTCGCTTGCTCCTGACACATTTGTAAGTGCAGCACTTACTAGTCCGCCTGTACAAGACTCTGCCGTTGACACGGTAAGGTGTTTTTCACGAAGAATCCTTACAAGTGTGCTTTCCATTGAGAGACTGTCAACATCATATACGCTCTCACCGACAGCTTCCTTTACTTTAAGCACATATTCATCAACAAGTTTTCTTGCATTTGCCTCGCAATCAGCACTTGCAGTAACTCTCACTCTTACCTCGCCGTCATTGACATAAGGTGCAAGAGTGGGATTTTTTGATGTTGTCATAAGGTCGCAAAGCATACTTTCAACGGTTGACTCACCCATACCGAAAATATTGACATTTGATGACACAAGCACCTTTGAAGAATATTTTCTCAGGTACGGCAGCACCTGCTCGTCAAGCATAGGCTTCATTTCTCTCGGAGGACCGGGCATCATAACAAGCACCTTGCCGTCCTTTTCTGAGCATATTCCCGGAGCTGTGCCGTAGTTATTCATAAAAACCTTTGCCCCTTTGGGAAGATAAGCCTGTTTATTGTTATTATCGGTCATGGTTCTTCCCATTCGGCTGAAATAATCACGGATGCTTTCAAGTGCCTCTTCATTCATTTCACATTCAAGCCCCAAAACATTACAGCACTTTTCCATTGTAATATCGTCATAGGTAGGACCGAGACCGCCTGTTGTTACAACAATATCGCTTCTTGAAAACGCAAGACGAAGACAGCTCTCAAGTCTTTCTCCGTTATCTCCGCAAACAGAATGATACAGCACATCGAAGCCCTGCTCAGACATTTTTTTGGATATATAAGCAGCGTTGGTATTAACTATATCACCTATTAAAAGCTCAGTTCCTATGCAAAATATTTCTGCAATCAATTTTGTTCCTCCCATACGTATGCACCTTCAACGGCACGCTGCACAAGTCCTTCTATATCAAGTTTTTCTTCTTCTCTTATGATATTTTCAAGCTTGGGATTGGTTACGGGGTGACGTGGTGTAAAGACGGTACAGCAATCCTCAAAGGGCTGGATTGAAATATCGTATGTACCGATTTTTCGGGAAATCTTGATAATATCCTCCTTATCCATTGCAATAAGGGGACGGTGAACACACATTTCGCTTATAACACTGTTGGTGGAATTAAGTGCATTCATTGTCTGGCTTGCAACCTGACCGAGGCTCTCGCCTGTGATAAGTGCGCGGCATTCTCTTGCAAGTGCAATTTTTTCGGCAATTCTCATCATAAATCTGCGAAGAATAAGTGTAAAATAATCTTCATTGCAGTTATTCTTTATATGCTCCTGAATTTCGGTCACCGAAGCAATTGTAAGCTTAATTCTGCCGCAGTATTCTTCCATGGTTTCTGCAAGCTCCACAACCTTTTCTCTTGCTCTTTCGCTGGTGTAAGGATAGCTTTCAAAGTGCAGTGCATCAATTGTTACGCCTCTTTTTGCACAAAGATATCCTGCAACAGGACTGTCGATACCCCCTGACAGCAAAAGAAGTCCTTTTCCCGCACTTCCCTGAGGCATACCGCCTGCCCCCTGCAAAGGATTACAATGAACATAAGCATAGTCGCTTCTTATTTCTACTCTGACGGTAACATCGGGATTATTTACATCAACCTTCAAGTGATGGAATTTTGAAAGAATAGCTCCGCCGCACTCACGTGAAAGCTCAGGCGATTTGAGAGGGAAATTCTTATCGGAGCGCTTTGATTCAACCTTAAAAGTTTTGGCACGTGACAAGTCATCGGCAGTATATTCTCTTACTGCCTCCATTACAGCGTCCATAGTCTTTTCTACAACAGCCGCACGACACACATTCATAATGCCGAAAACCTTGGTTGCATTTTCAAGAGCCTTATCAAGGTTCATTTTAGCTTCATCATTTTCAGGCGTTACGTAAAGCACCGACTGAACGCTTTTATAGCCGAATTTACCAAGGCGTCTAAGTCTGTTTTTGGTGTCCTTTATCATAAGGCTTTCAAAGTATGAGCGGTTAAGCCCCTTTAAGACTATTTCTCCCATTTTTAAAAGCAGTACTTCATTATAGTTTGTCATAACATATATCCTTTCGGTTTATTCTTCATCGGCTTTTTCAAGCGCCGCTCTGATTTTTTCATTTACGTACTGAGTAAACACTTCATCAGGCTCAAGCTTTGCCATACACTTTTTATCCTTAAAGTAAAAGAAGTATACGCTGTATTTTTCGGGTGCAAGATTTTTTGCATAATTGACATTGAAGTTATATTTTGGATATTTATCCTTATTCTTTAAGTACTCCTCGCTTGTGACAATCTCAGAAAGAGACATTTCATAATCAAGACTGCACACGCATATACTTTTTTTGCCGGTAATCTTATGGATTTTCAGCGAGGTTTCCCCTGCTTCATAAACATAGTCGCTTCCCACATACTTCATATAAAGCTCAAGAGAAACAACCGCCATTATTATGGCAGTAATCTGATAAATGCCGGGTATGACAGTAACAATACCCCCGGCGGCAAAAAGCACTATAGCTGATATAGCTGTGACTATCGACAGAATTTTTGCTTTACTGTTATTACTTTTCGGTCTGTAAGTCATACTTCCACCTCGCATATTTTGTATTTAACATCTTTTCCCTTGATTTCAATAATGCAATAAGTACCGCAAGAGCCGTCTCTGGGCAATGAAATACTTCCCGGATTTATAACAAGAACGCCGCCTTTTTCTTCGGCAAGAGCTACGTGAGTATGCCCGTAAAGTGCTATATCCGCATTTTTCATTTTTGCCTGATACACAAGAACATCGTTACCGAAATTCACATTATATTTATGACCGTGTGTATAAAAAATTCTATGCCCCTCTGCGGCAAAGCTTCCTTCTGAATTCAAGTTATTAAGCACAAAGGCCATATCGCAATTTCCTGTCACGGCAAGATAAGCAACAGTGGGAAAATCACGCATAACCTCATTTCCGTCCGAAGCGTTATCTCCAAGATGTATTACAAGGTCGCACGTTCTGTTTCTGCCTACAATTTCGTGAAGCAATTGTGTGTTCCCGTGAGAGTCGGAAACTACAAGTATTTTCATAAATTTAATCCTTTCTGAAAGGTGGTTTACATGGACAAAACAAATTTCCAACCTGACGTTGTATTAAAAGCAGTAAAAAAATATGCTGAGGAAAACAACATAGATACTTTAAACTACAATGAAGTTTTAAACCTCACCGTCGATTTAAAAGACAAAGTAACAAAGCTTTCTCCGCAGGAAATAAATCTTTTAAAACAAGCAATGGGAAAAGATGAGTTATACCGTCTTGAACAAATTCTTGACGAGGTGAAATGACATGGCAGAAAACGAAAAAGACATTCTGTCAAAGCTTCTTTCCGACAAAAGCACAGGTGAAGCCTTGATAAAAATTGCCCGTCAGCTATCAGCAGGTGACAGCAGCTCATCTTATGACAATCACGCTTCGAAAGCCGAAGAGTATTCAGAGCCTGTACCAAATGAAAAGGCTGCTTCCCTTCAACGAAAAATCGACGTTCTTAACGCTGTCAAGCCTTTATTCGGTGAAGATTTTTCCAAAAAGGCGGATATAATCATCAACGCCCTAAATGCTGCTAAAATCATTGTCAGTTTAAAGCTCTGAAGCATCATATATCAAACCTGCGGCGGTTACCCGCCGCAGACAAGTGAGGTAAATATGTACTCCAACGAAACAAGCCGAAGTTATGTCAAGGTTTATCCAAACAAAGATGCAATAAGACAAATGACCTTGAAAAGCAACTGTGGCGAAACACAGCAGACAGTTGTGCCGTCAGATATAAGAAGTGAAAATGCAAACACCCCAAGATGTTGCAAAGCGCAGGCATTGTCTCAAAGCAATGACAGCAATATTCTTTTAATGCTGATAATTGCAATGTTTTTTTGTTGTGATGACAGCGACAACGCACTGTTTTCCGTTATAGCGGGAATGTTATTTCTCAGTTAGATAATTCTTTTAATGACAGTGTCTGCATCAAATAGACAACCTTACCGTTTTCCACACACTCAGCCTGTGTTACAATTCCGTAATCCACATTGACACGGTAAATTTCGGTCTGAGTATAATTATCAAGGGCGGTATCGAAGGTGATTTCAAGCTCTGTGCCAAAGTCTCCCTGAATTACTGCAAAGCTTCCTTTCTGCAGCTCATACGTTCCGTCAAGAAAGCTGCTGTGATCGGCAATCACCGAGCAAAGCTCAGGCACAGTAAAGCTGCCCTTTGGAAAGCTCATACTCTCAGCAAGACTTCCGTTTTGGTATTTATGAGCCGTAACCGTATCTTCAGAGTCACTGTATTGCTCAATAAGAACTGCTTTGTCGGTAAAAACCTGAGCACTGTATAATCCGTCCTTCTTTTCAAGAACAACTTCACGGGTAAGTGCTGTTGTATCAGATGAATGAGTCACGGAAATCTCGTGTCGGTAATTGTATTTATTAACTATCTTTTCAAGTATGGCACGGGCATTTTCATAGGTAACTTCCTGCCTTGATACGCTTCCATACTCATCCGCATCAAAATGTGCAGAGTTATAGATTTTATCCTCATCAATGCTCTGATTTCTTTCATCTACGCTCTGCGGATTGAGCAGGTTTTCTATAGGCTCAGGCAGATTATAAAGCCCCATTTTATTAAGCCCGACAATTATTATTATCAGTATTAAGGCGGCAATCAAAATATTTGCCCCAAGACCTACCAGGTCACGGTGATTTTTCATGCTGACCTCCGTTATTTTATTCCTCTGTTTTATTCTCCTGTGTCTGAGTATCCTTATTCTTTTCATCGGCAAATGCAAGGTTAAGAAGAAGCACCGCAAGTGCAACGCACAGCATTACAACTCCGCCCACAAACTTACCGATTGACATAAGAACTGCAGATATACCCGATATTCCGCTTACAGCATAAAGTATGAGAACAGCGTGCTTTTGGTCGTAGCCGCGGTCAATAAGTCTATGATGCAAATGTCCTCTGTCGGCAGAAAAAGGACTTCTGCCTGTAAGAATACGTCTTGCAAAAGCAAAGGTCGTATCGATAAGAGGAAGTGCAAACACAAGGAAAGGCACCCAAAAGGTTACAATTGCATTGAGCTTGAAGTAACCCATTATAGACAGTACACTTAACGTATAACCGAGGAAAAGTGCACCTGTGTCGCCCATAAAGATTTTTGCGGGGTTAAAGTTAAATGGCAAAAATCCAAGGCAGCTTCCTGCAAGTATGCCTATCATAACGATAACGGCAAAAGGTGTATCGGTATGAATAAGGGATATAAGCAAGGTAAAGGAAGAAATGGTTGATATACCGCAGGAAAGACCGTCAAGTCCGTCTATAAGATTAATTGCATTGGTAAGAGCAACAATCCACACAACGGTAACAAGTCCCGACCATGCGCCGAACTCGATAATATGACCGAACAGGTTGATGTAGTCCATTTCTATTCCCGAAAGCACCGCAATAACCGCCGCGGCAATCTGCAAAAGAAGCTTTATAATTGCTTTCATTTCGTACTTATCATCGATTATACCCGTTACTACAATTAGTGTAGCACCAAGCAACATACCCACGGTTTTTACATCGAGATTACAGAATATCACAGTTGAAATGAGAAATGCAAAAAACATTGCAAGACCGCCCATAAGCGGCATTTCTTTTTTATGCATTCTTCTGCCGTCCTTGGGAACGTCCGTAACCTTGAACTTAAATGCAAGCACTCTTATCACAGGTGTCAGTGCCACAGATATACAAAATGCACACAAAGCAGCAACAAACAGATACAAAGGTGTCTGTGCGAAATTAAAGGTATCAACAAAAATGTTGTTTAAATTGTTCATTTTACAATCCTTTCGACATTACTTCACAGAATAAAAGCCGACTTTTCTATAAACCTTGGAAAGTGTTTTTCTTGCAAGGTATGATGCTGTTTCAGCACCCTTCTTCATTACGTCCTCAAGGTATGCCTTATCCTTTACAAGACGTGCATATTCCTGTCTTACGTTTTCAAGTCCGTCTGCGCAAACCTCGCCTACTGCCGCCTTGAAGTCGCCGTAGCCCTTACCTTCAAATTCTCTTTCGATTTCTTCGTAATTCTTGCCTGTGAAGGAGGAATAGATGGACATAAGGTTATTGATACCGTCTTTTCCTTCCGCATACTTTACGCAGGTATCGGAATCTGTAACGGCACTTTTGATTTTCTTTATGGTTTCGTCACGTGTTTCGATAATGGAAACATAAGACTTGGGATTGGGATCGGATTTACTCATTTTCTTTGTGGGATCGGTAAGAGAATAAATCTTCATACCTGTCTTTACAAAGAAAGGCTCGGGAACAACAAAGGTATCGCTGTAAACGCCGTTGAAGCGTCCTGCTATATCACGTGCAAGCTCAACGTGCTGCTTTTGGTCAACGCCTACAGGCACCATATCTGTCTGATAAAGCAGAATATCCGCCGCCATAAGAACGGGATATGTAAAAAGTCCTGCGTTTACATTATCTGCGTGTTTTTGAGATTTATCCTTGAACTGTGTCATTCTGGAAAGCTCGCCGAACATTGTATTACAGCCAAGCACCCACGAAAGCTCGGCGTGAGCAGGCACGTGGCTCTGCACAAACACACAGCTCTTTTCGGGATCAATACCGCATGCAATATAAAGTGCAAGCGCCTCCTGTGTATGGCGTCTCAAATCGGCGGGCACCTGTCTTACCGTTATTGCATGAAGGTCAACCACGCAGTAAAGACACTCATAGTCGTCCTGAAGTGTTACCCAGTTTTTGATAGCTCCGAGATAGTTACCGAGAGTGAGAACGCCGCTGGGCTGTACTCCCGAAAAAATTCTCTTTTTAGGCTCCTGTACATTTACAGGAGAATTGTTATTCTGTTCGCTCATTATGTCAAATCCTCACAATCAATAGTTTTTAAGCACTTCGCCCATAATTCCTACGCCCTTTACAATCTGTTCCTTGGTAGGCATAGAATAGTTCATACGGAAGGAATAGGATACCTGATTAAGATCAGGCATAAATGTTGAGCCCGGAACAACTGCAATGTCCTTTGCAACAAAGTCAGCTATAAGCTGTTTCATATCAGTTCCTCTCGGCATGGTGCACCACAGGAAAAGCCCGCCGTCGGGACGTGTGAACTTTATCTTTTCGGGGAAGTTCTTTTCCATTTCGCTTATCATTGTCTTACAGTTTTCACGGTAAAGGTCGCATATACCCTTAATATGGTCATCAAGTCCGTAGGTCTCGATAAACTTTGAGCAAAGCATCTGGAAGAACTGGTTGGTATGTACGTCATTTGTCTGCTTTACAACAGCAACCTTACCAATAAGCTCCTTATGACCGCAGAGAAAACCTATTCTCATACCTGCACTGAGCACCTTTGAGAATGAGCCGCTATATACAACAACGCCCTCATCGTCCATACTCTTGATTGTGGGAACATCTTTTCCCGAAAATCTCAGCTCGCCGTAAGGGTTATCCTCCAAGATCGGTACACCGTACTTCTTTGCAATTGCAAGCACAGCCTTTCTCTTTTCAAGGCTCATTGTGATACCTGCGGGATTCTGAAATGTGGGAATAAGGTATATAAGCTTTACCTTTTTATCGGTCTTAAGAATTGCTTCAAGCTCATCGGGGTTAATACCGTCATCACCTACATCAATTCCCTTAAGAACGGCACCGTGGCTTCTGAAAGCATTAAGTGCACCGATAAAGCTTGGGGTTTCGCAAACAACGGTATCTCCCTCATTACAGAGCACCTTTGCAACAAGGTCTATACCCTGCTGACCGCCTGAGGTGATGATTGTATCATCAAAATCACGTCCTGTATTGAACTTTGAATGAAGTCTGTCCTCTACCTGCTTACGAAGAGGCATATAGCCTTCCGTAATACCGTACTGAAGGGACGCTGCAGGGCTTTCTTCAAAAATCTGATTTGCAAGCACCTGAAGCTTATCTACGGGGAAAGAAAGAGGTGAAGGATTACCTGCCGCAAAGGAAATTACGTTTGGGTTTGTAAGAGATTTGAAAATCTCACGTATAGCCGAAGGCTTTAATGGTTCTACTTTATTGGAAAACTTAAATTCCATTTTTTACATCTCCTGTTTTCGGGCACACTGCCACTTATAATTATACTAATGTAGTATACCACAAATAGTGTGTACAATCAATAGTTTTTATGCAAAAAAAGTATAAATGTACCGCAGAGTTTTATTTCTGCGGTACAAGTCTAAGCATTATTTGAATTATCTTGGGTAAAGCTTCTTACAGGATGTGTAAGAGGACTAAGATTTTCAGATATTAGCGAGTATTTTACTTCCCCTGCAAATCCAAGGTTAGTAAGTGATATTTCCTTTGACCCGTAAGGGCTGAGCTGTACAGGTATAATCTTGATTCTATTAAGTCTTGTTGCACCGCTGCTGTTTGTAAGATAATTATATGCAACAAACTTAGCCTTTGTAAGAGGAACGGTATGAACAGGCACACTTGTAATATAAACAGAAGTATTGCCTGTACTGTCCTCTGTTTCGGGAGGAGAAACATAAAAGTCAGTCTGAGTTTCTCCGTAATTGTGTTCATATAGAACAAGCTTTATAAACTTCTCAACATCAAGCAGTCCGTGTCCCCAATAGTTAGCATCCTGAGACTCTGTTATGTATGACGTGTCGCTTGACTGTTCAAGAAACTTATTAAACTGCTCCTGATTTATTGAAGGTATCACGCTCTTCGCAAGAGCTGCTGCAGCCGACACATAAGGGCAAGCAAAGGAAGTGCCAGTCCAGAATTTATATCCGCTTGATGAGTTTTTAAGAGAATAAACATCAGTACCCGGTGCCGCAACATCCACCATATCATTGCGCTGTGAGGAGTATCTAATTTTATAGCCATCTGCGGTTTTCTCGGCATTTGCAACGCTTATTACGCAATCATAGGATGCTGGATAGGAATAAGCACTGCTGTTTCCGTTTCCTGCTGCCGCAACAAGAATTGCTCCCGAGTCACGTACAACATAGTTGACAGCTCTTTCAAACTCAGTTGACGTTTTTTCCGCGCCAAGACTCATATTTATAACATCGCAGTCAAACTGTTTAACTGCATCATACATAGCAAGTATTGCTGTTGACATATAAATAGAACCGGTGTCTGTAACCTTAAATGGTACAATTGTTGCTCCGTGGGCAAGTCCAAGGGTATCGTATCCGTTACACTGTGCCGCTATTATGCCTGCAACAAAAGTGCCGTGACCATGGTTATCGGTTGTATCGTTGCTGTCCATTCCATAAACATAATTACGTCCCTTTTCAATATGTCCCGCAAGGTCTCTGTGAGGATATACGCCCGAATCAATAACCGCAACCCTTACACCTCTGCCGAAAATACCTGCCTGCCACGGATAATAAGACTTAATCGCTTTATGTCCCCACTGATAAGAAAATGCAGGCTCATTTTCATAATCATAGCCCATAAGGTGCATTACATAATCAGGCTCATAGCTTACCACAAGCCCCGAATCCTCAAGCATCTGCAGGGTTTCCTCATCATCAACCTTCATCATACCTATTTCCTTAATTACCGTTGATGTTCCTTCAACGTTTTCATCAAGAAATTCAACAAAATCTTCTTCGGAAAGCTCTGCAAGAAGGTTTCCTTCAGAAAAAAGTGCACCCTCTCCAAGCAAAGCGGCATCTGCCGTTCCATCTGCAAAAGCATTTTTCACCGAGACTATGTAGCCGTTATATTCAGGTGTTTCTTCGGCAAGCAAAGTGCCGTCCTCAGGCTCAAATGCAAAACAGGCGGCTGTCAATAATATAAACAATGCGAACAATGATATAGTTTTCCGCATATTATCACTCCTATCACATCTATATCATAACACAACGCACCTGATTTGTCAACCGTTCAAAAAAAGGAAATGACGGCATAATGCCGCCACCACGTTATTTATCCGAATTATTGATATGCCGCAGCCCTTCAACGTCAACATTGCTTTCGCAATATGTGTCAAGATAATCAAGAAGCTCATCGGCATCGGAAAACACACGGTAAAGCTCCTTCATCTTCTCCCCTGCAAATTTTTCCTTAACCATTTTTTCAAGAAATCGGCAAAGGTCATCATAATAGCCATTCACGTTATAAAACACCACAGCCTTCTTATGTCTTGCAAGCTGTTTTAGGGTGATAATTTCAAAAAATTCATCCATTGTTCCAACACCGCCGGGTGTTATCACAAAGGCATCGGAATATTCCTCCAAAAGCTGTTTTCTTTCTCTCATTGTTTCAGTTCGTACAAGCTTGGTACAATGTTCAAAAAGCACGCCGTCAACATTGAAAAAGCTTGGTGCTATTCCGATTATTTCGCCGCCGTATTTATGAACTCCCCTTGCAGAAGCTCCCATACAGCCTTTTGCTCCGCCTCCGAACACAAGACTGTGATTTCTCTGTGCCATTTTTTCTCCGAAGATTTCCACTGCATCAAGATACGCTTTATCTATTTCATTGCTAGCCGCACCGTATACACATATTTTCATTTATTTTGCCTCCTTTGGTAAAGTATCTGCTCTATAGATTATTATATACCGATTACGTGAATTTTGTCAACATACGCAGGTTACGCAAAAGAAAACGTCCCGGCTATGGGACGCTTTCAAAGTATAATTATTCAAATACAACCTTATATGTTGCAATTTTCCACGGTGCAAGGGACACCTCAACTGCCTTATTCTCTGTTTTTGCATCACAAAGAATTTCTTCATTAAGATTTGTTTCGCAGGCACACTTTACATTTCTGTCAAATACAATTCTTCCGTCTGTATTCTTTTCTGAAGCATTATAAACTCTGACAATAACGGCATTTTCTCCGTCCTCCTCAGGCTGTTTTACGATGCTGAGAGCAATACCCTCGCCTTCAATTCTCATATAAGATTTGTTGCAAGGAACGTATTCATTTGCTACAGATGAGCAAGAGGTTATCTGACCTACCGCAAGAACATCCTGCTTCTTCAAAAGCTCGGCATAGGTCACGTCCTTATCAACAGGAGCAAGAATGAAGCTGTATGAAAGGTCACAAAGAAGCTGTCCTGCTTCTTCGCCCATGGTATTGACAGTTCTTCCGAATGAACGAAGCAGTGTAACCATAATGTCATTGTTTTCATAAACGGCGCACTCGTGCAAGCCTTCTGAGCTTACAAATGCAATACCGTTTCCGTCTTCATCACGTTTGCCAACAATACCGTTCATCTGCTTTTCGTACATTTCTTCTTCACGCCAAGAGCCCGTGGTTACATCAACACCCTTGGTACGTTCATTCATGCAGAAAGCCTGACCTGCAAAGTACTTTTCGCCGTAAACTCCCGTAGGAATAACAAGGCGAACTCGATGATCCTTGGCAGTATTGGTAAAGGAAAGCTTTACATCAACATGACGGCTTTCACGAGAAAGACCGATTACAAATTCAAAAGGAATTGTAACATACTCGGTGCTTCTTCTCTTTCCGTTATTGGTGGGATTATTCACCATTTCCTTCGGAATATCCACAAGCTTTGTTACTCTGAACACAACTCTTGAAGGGCTTTCCTCAAGCTTTTCATTTCTTGCGGGAGCTCCCTTTGAGGAAAGAGCAAAGTCATTGAGAAGTTGTCCGTGATACCAGCCGTCACCACACTCGGAGTCATCATACAGCTCGCAAAGACCGCTGTACTTTTTGCCTGTCTTTTTATCAAGCAGGTCAATTTCGCCGTTTGATGTAATTTCAAGGCGGATATATTGGTTTTCGGCGTAATTTGTACCGCTTAACAGCATTTTTTCAAGATATCTGGATGCTGCCGTTTCATAATTCGGAACAATTTTATACTCGGCATATCCGCAAGGAGGAAGAACCGCTTCAAAGGTGATGCGCACATTTTCTCCGCCCTCTGTATTACTTGAATAAACACGCTTCAAATAGCTCTTGGTGCTGTCTGAAATACCGTATGGCACTTTATTTCCTTCGTTATCAAGCACATGGAAATTAGGAGCATTTTCTCCCACATAGGGATCGGCATATCTTGTTGGGAAGCCCCAGCTCAACAGAACATCTGCGGTAACGGTTTCGTGTCTTTCAAATGGCAAAGGATTATAAAGCTTAAGAATATAGGTATGACCGTCGCACTTTTCAGGTCTGTTATGATAAATAAAATCCTCACAAAGCTCGTTGGCAATTTCCTTTGTCTGGTCAAAGCGGTAAACCATATCCTTATGCACCTGTGCAATTGAACAGCCGCAAATTGAGTCATGGGGATGGTTTTTGAGAAGATAGTCATAAGCAAGCTTTAAGTATGAGCGTCTGAAAGGCTTACCTTCAAGCGACGACAGTGCAAGCATGGGCTCTACTACCTTTTCAAGCTTATTCTGACACTCGTCATTCATCTTTTTATGAGTATAGTAGCTTGAAAGCGTATGGGTAATAAGATGAAGGTATCCGTTAGATCTTTTACCTGTCTTATTTACTTCGCCCTGCCATACGGGAAGTGTATCCTTTACAGGCTCGAGCAGTTTGATTGTTTCTTCAAGATTACAATGATGCACATTTATATCGGGATAAAGCTCTTTTATGATTCTGATATACTTTGCCGTATCCTTATGTATCGGCTGATGGTCAAGTCCGTCCATAAGAATTACTGCAGGAGTATTTGCACGTGCTATAAGCTTATCAATATTTATTTTGAAAAGCTCACGCATTTTATCCTCATCATTTTCTGCTCTTCTTGCTGCCTGTCCCCAAAAATCGCCGTAGCCGTCAGCTTCGGGAAGCACGTAATTTATGCACTCGCTTCCGTCGGGAGCACGCCATACAAAATATGTTTTTTCATCTCCCGTTGTACCTCTGCCGAGAAGAGACAGCTTAATATCAAAGCCGCAGAAAATCTGAGGCATCTGTGCAATATGTCCGAATATATCACAAACATATCCGAATTTCCAAGGCTCTGAACCCCACTTTTTTGAAAGTCTTGAGCCATACATAAGATTTCTTATTAAACTCTCGCCCGAAACAAGAAACTCATCGGGCATATTATACCAAGGACCAACCACAATTTTCCCGTCTGAAATGAGTTTTTTCAGTCTTTCCTCATTTTCGGGTGCTATTGCTTTATAGTCCTCAAGCACAATTGTCTGTCCGTCAAAGTGGTATGTGCCGAAGTCTTTATCATTTTCAAGGTGCTCAATCAGCTCGTCGGTCATATCAACAAGTCTGTGTCTGAAGCCCTGAAAGGTCTGATACCATTCTCTATCCCAGTGCGTCCCGCTGAAATAAAATATATCGGTAACTTTCATATTTTCCTCCAAAATGCGTTTAAGTCATTATGACAGGCTGCAGCTTTCCGTCCTTAATATCAAGTTTATCTACGCAAAGCAGTCTGTTATGAGGATATTTATCTCCCACTATTCTTCTATGGTATGCAACATAGTGCTGTCCTTTAAAGAAAAATGCGCTGTTATGACCGGGTCCGTCTGCAATTTCTCCCGATTCCAGCAACGTATCGTAACATTCAAAGCCCGAGAGCAAATCATCTGTCACCGCCGCTTTCACCGCGTAGGTCCCGTTTGTCCATGAACCCGACGAATACATAAGATGGTACTTGCCGTCAATCTTCATGACATACGGTGCTTCTGTATATCTTTCAGGCGTAATCTCTTTTGCAACGCCGTCAGCACAAGGCTCTTCCACCTGCTTAAAGCCGTCCATGGAGTCATTCATTATGCAAATATTCAAATGGCTCCAACCGCCGTAAAGCAGATAAACTGTTCCGTCATCGTCCTTAAAAAAGTGGGCATCTATAGGCTGTGCTTTATTATAAAACTTATTAAGCAGCGGTCTGCCGTCAGCGAACACATTTTTAAACGGTCCGTGAGGATCATCACTGACACCAATATACAGCCCGCCTCTTTCATCTTCGGGGTGTATATCGTTTGCGGCAAATACAATGTAATACTTTCCGTCTTTATCAACCACGGAAGGTGCCCATATTGCAAAATCCGCACCCTTGAAGGTTGTCATATCAAGTATACTTCTGTATGTTTCAAAGTGTTCCAAATCTTTTGTTGTAACAAGGTCAATATTTAGCTGCTGTTCAAAAGGCAATGAATTGGTAACATACATATACACCGTATCACCGTAAACACGGGATTCGGGATCGGCGTACCAATTTTTTGAAATAGGATTATTCATTAGACACCTCTCAGTCGTTTTCTCTGAGCTTTCCTGTTTCGGGGCTTGCATAATGACCGTAGAACTGGAACATACCTCTGTCGGTAGCCGCCCAGTGTGCCGCATTAACAAGCACTTTTTTTACATTTTCATCATAGAATGTGGGGAAAGTTTCGTGTCCCGGTCTGAAATAGAAAATCTTACCGTTTCCTCTATGGAAGGTACAGCCGCTTCTGAACACCTCTCCGCCGCTGAACCAGCTGATAAATACTGTTTCCTCAGGTGCGGGAATGTCAAAATGCTCGCCGTAGGTTTCTTCGTGAGGAAGTACAAATCCGTCGGGAAGCCCTGCCGCAATGGGGTGATGGGGTGCTGTAATCCATATTCTTTCTTTATCCCCTGTTTCACGCCACTTAAGGTTACAGCCTGTACCCATAAGTCTTTTGAAAACCTTGGAAAAATGTCCCGAATGAAGAACTACAAGTCCCATTCCTTCAAGAACTCTTTTCTGAACTCTGTCAACAAGCTCATCGGGTACCTCGCCGTGTGCCATATGTCCCCACCAGAAAAGAACGTCGGTATCATTGAGAAGCTCATTTGTGAACTTTCCTTCCAACACCTCATCAAGTGTAATTGTTGTCGCCTGAATATCACCTGATTGTTCAAGTGCTTCCTTTATTGCACCGTGCATACCGTCAGGGTATACAGCCTTGATATGCTCGTGTTTATCATGTCTTCCTTCGTTATAAATTGTTACCTTAATCATCTTCAAAACTCCTTAGGGTTATATGTTATCTGAAATTTGTTTTGCTATTTTTTTACCTGTCATACCAAAGTGATCATAAAGCTGATCAACCGATGCGTGGAAGGCGTGAGTGCCGTCAACGGCATTTATTACAACCTTACCGCTGAATTTTCCGCTGAGGCTTGCTGCTATCTTTTCAGCAATACCGCCGCTCTTTATTCCCTCTTCAAGCAGATATACAAGCCTTGCGTTTTTAACAAGTGCAAGTATTTTCTCTTCATCCAAAGGATAGCATTTCACAAGCTTTACGATTTTAACATCGGTAATATCTTTAAGAAGCCGGACAGCCTCATATGCGTTTTTGGTAATTCGTCCGTATGTAAAAATTACAACCGAGGCATCATCGCTGCCACTTACGCACATTGTATTATCCGCATCACATATAAAAGTGCTTCGGTCATATTCCGCCTCAATGCCCTTGGGGTATCTTACCACATTAAGCGAACCGTTGTCAATACATTGCATAAAATATTCATTCATTTCACTGTAGGTTTCAGGAGAATAAATATTAACATCGGGAATTGATGAAAACAGTGCAACATCATAAAGTCCCTGATGAGTTATACCGTCATCGGGAACAAAGCCCGCTCTGTCAAGGGCAAGTGTAAGTCCCAGCTTTTGTATGGAAACATCGTGCATTACCTGGTCATACACCCTTTGTGCAAAGGTGGAATACACGGCACAAACAGGCTTCATGCCCCCTGCCGCAAGTCCCGAGGCAAAAGTGATTTCATGCTCTTCTGCAATACCTACGTCAAAAAATCTTTCAGGGAACTGTTTACTGTAATCAAGAAGTCCCGTTCCCTCACACATTGCCGCAGTAAGCACGCACAGCTTATCATCCTTCTTTGCCTTATCAATCATACACTCTCCGAAAACATCGGAAAACGTCAGCTTTTTTTCAACAGCCGCAGAGGCATTATTTGAAAGCTTTCCCACCGAATGGTAGCTTTCGGGATGCTCTTCTGCAGGTGCATAGCCTTTGCCCTTCTTCGTTTTGACAAGAACTATACAGCACTCGTGATAGTTTTTAGCCTCCTCAAAAACATCGCAAAGCTTATCGATATCGTGACCGTCAACAGGACCTAAAAAACGTATTCCCATTGAAGAGAAAAAGCCGTCGCCGGGGATAAGTGCACGTTTGAGAAAATTCTTCACTCCGCCTGAAAAGCTTATAAGTCCTTCACCAAGCGCAGGCACTTTACGCAACACCTTTTTAAGCTTTTTCTTAAAGCTGAAGTATGATTTACTTGTTCGTATCTTTGAAAAATGATTTGCCATATTTCCAACATTTGGAGAAATTGACATTTCATTATCGTTGAGCACTATTATAAAGTTGACATTCTTATCACAGCAATTATTGAGTGCCTCGTAAATCATACCGTTGGTAAAGGAGCCGTCGCCCACAACCGACACAACAAAGCTGTCTTTACCCTGCTGTTTATTGGCTTTGGCAATGCCAAGACCTGCGGACACGCTTGTTCCGCTATGACCTGCCGTAAGAGTATCGCACTCATTTTCAAAGCGTGATGTAAAGCCTGATATTCCGTCCTTTTTACGCAAGGTGGAAAAAAGCTCTTTACGTCCCGTCAACAGTTTATGGGTATAACACTGATGACCTACGTCAAATATGATTTTATCTTCGGGAAGCGACAGCACTCTGTGAAGAGCAACCGTTGTCTCAACAAGTCCCAGATTTGATGCAAGGTGGCCTCCGTTTTTTGACACCGCATCAATTATCTGTTCACGGATATCGGTGCAAAGCTCACCGAGGCTGTCCTCATCAAGAAGACGAACATCGTTTGGTTTATTTATCTTTTCAAGCATAGTATCAGCTCTTTTTCCTAATAAATTTTATCTTCTGCTCCGTCTGTTACCTGTATACTTATTTCGCTTAAAGTATCTTACGTAAACAGAAAAACCGAAATATGCCGCAAACAGCAAAAGTGCCGTTATTGCAAATACCTTGAACCAAGTTCCTGTAACAATATTCTCTATTCTGCTGAAAAAGTACAGAACATTGCTTCTGTCAACCGCAACATTTGATACAAGGTTTACCGTGCCTATCGCCGCATCATTCTTATATCTGACAACTATTTCACCGAAAACATCACCCTTATTTACAGGAGAATATGCGGTTTCGGAGAAAAGTCTTTTTTCGCTTACAAGGTCACGTGTAAAATCCATATCGTTTGGCAGCAGCACCTGAATATCCTTTTCTGGGAAAAGTGCCACATGATCCACATCCACTGCGTTTTTAACGGGTATTTCACAAACCACGTCCTTTACCGAGGCAACGCTCATAAAGGAAAATTCCTTAAGGCAGAAATCGAAAAGCTTTATCATATCACGGCAGGCATAATTTATATCGTTTTCTTCACGTGAGGCAAGCACGACGCAAAGATATGACAGTCCGTTTCTGCCCGTTACCGTTGACACAATACAGTGACCGCCCTCGGGGGTGCTGCCAAGGCTCATACCCTTTGCAGAGGCGTAATAATAGTCGGGAGAAATAACCTTTGAAAGAAGCATATTTCTATTGATAAGTGTTCTTTGCTGTTTTGTTATCTCGGTAGGCTTTACCACATAACGGGTAGTGTTGGACATATCAAACAGCGTTGGGATATAGTACATATACTGTGCAATTATTCCCATGTCACGTGCTGTTGTATATGAGCCCTCGGTATGAAAGCCCGTTACGTTTTCAAAATGGGTATTGCTTGCTCCCAGCTCCTTTGCCTTCTTATTCATAAGCTCGACAAAATCCTTCTCAGAGCCTGCTACGTGCTCTGCAAGAACAAGAGCTGCATCATTTGCCCCTCTTACAAGAAGACCGTAAAACAGCTCTGAAGCCTTGAAGCTTTCCCCTGCTTTAATTGACATATTGGAGCCCTGTGCCTTGGATACGGCATTCTGTGACGCAGTAATCGTAACATCAAGGTCGGGAATATTTTCATAGGCAGTAATTGCCGTCATTAGCTTTACGGTACTTGCGGGAGACGTCTTGACAGAAGAATTTTTGGCATAAACCACGGTTCCCGTATCAAGGTTTATTGCATAGGCGTATTTTCCTTCAATATCCGGAACATCTACAAGAGAAGCATACTCCGTAAGGCTCATACCGTCAAAGGTAATTTCAGGCTGAGGACTGAGCACAGGCGCACAGAAGCACACGCACGAAGCAAGTGTTGAAATAGCAAGTGTGCACAGCAATTTTAAAAATCTATTTTTCATTTTTCAATTCCTTAAAGTAATCCTTTGTTTGTTGTACGTTATATGATATATTTTCGATAAGCTCGGAAAGGCTCTTGAATTTCTGCTCGCCTCTCAATCTTTTACACAGCAGAACAGTAATGGATTTACCGTAAACATCATTTTTAAAATCAATGATATGTGTTTCCGAAAGCACCTGTCTTTCGTCCTGCGAAACGGTAGGCTTGACTCCGATATTCGTAACTCCCATGTACTCTTTACCGTCAATTATGACAACCGAGGAATACACACCGAAGGCAGGTATAATTTTTTCATCGGGTATATGTTGATTGACAGTCGGAAACCCCAGTACCTTGCCGAGGCTTGCACCGTGAACAACCTGAGAAGTAAATCCGTAAGGCTCGCAAAGAAGATGAGCTGCCGTTTCAACTTTTCCTTCCTGAAGCAGTCTGCGTATTTCGCTTGAGCTGACTGTTTTTTCTTCAACCTTCAAGGTTTCCACCACAACTGATTCTCTATTCTTTTCGTTCATCAGGCTATACAGAAGCGTACTGTCACCGCAAGCCATTTTTCCGAAATTGAAATTTTCACCGCAAAAGGTACATTTTACATCAAACTTTTCAATTATATAATCCACAAAGGTCTGCGGCGAAAAATCCTTGACATCGTCAAAATTTTCAAGATAAACAAAATCCGCACCGCTTATACAGTCAAGAAAGCTGATTTTTTCCTGCACCGTCATAAGAAGCTCGTGCTTTTTTCCGCCCAGCACCTTAGGATGCTTTACAAAGGTATATATTCCGAAAGAAAGACCGTGATTCTCAGCATATTCTTTTGCTTTATCAAGCAGCATTTTATGACCTTTATGAACGCCGTCAAAATTTCCAAGAGCAAGAACACAGCCTTTTATATTTTCCGATATATATTGATTTTCATATATTTTCATAGAATTTCTGCCCTTACAATATATTTATACATAGCTATACAAATACAGTATATCACAACAAAATGTAAAAGTCAACGAAAAAAATCCCCGTCAAAGCAAGTTTGTCCGGGAATTTGGAAACCTTTGATTTACTGCTGTTTGTCTGCCTCAGAACAGCACTTTTTCGTGTTTTTTTACTGCTTTATACAGAATTGTGCCAAGCAATGAGCAGGAAATTATTTCTCCAAGCCCGACAGTTGCAACAAAATACATAATTCCTTCGTCCAATGCATAGGCGAATTTAAGAACAAAAGGCACTGTAATTGCATTTGCAAGTACATTGACTGAGGTTGAGATATATGGCTTTCTCTTTCTGAGAAGATATGCTCCCGCTGCACCTATGAGAGTTGCTGCAGAGCCGAAAACAACATCCGCTATAACGCCGCCTGTCAGAAGATTTGACAAAAAGCACCCAACAAAAAGTCCCGGGATTGCAGCAGGCGTAAACATTGGCAACACAAGCAATGCTTCAGACAGTCTGCACTGCACCGCTCCGCTCGCAAGACCGAGTATACTTGTAAGGTATGTCAGTACAACATACAGTGCCGCAACAATTGCAGCGTTGGTGATAAACTTCATTTTCTTTCTGCTTTTCATAATATTGACTCCTTTAGTTTTGATTTACATGAGGAAGGTTTCGAACTCATGTGCAGACCTCGTTATAATATCACTCATTTTTTACATTTTTTACCGACATACGTGAATTTTTTATTATCGCTTCATAAATCTCCGAGAAAATGTGTACAAAATATTTATTTATTTACAAAAAAGTTACTATTGTGAATTTCAACGCAAAAAAGGTGAAAAAAAGCCGAAAAATGCGATTTTTTTTTATAAATAGCTCTTTTCTTTTTCTGGGGATTGTGATATAATTAACAACAAGCTAATATATATTTTAGGAGGTATAGCTTATGGCAACAACAATTTCATCTGTACCCTTTAAGGATACAGCGGAAAAGGCTGCAAAATTACAGGAAATTATTGCAGCACACAAGGGTCAGCCCGGTGCACTTATCCCTGTTCTTCAGCAGGCTCAGGAGGTATACGGTTACCTTCCCATCGAAGTAGAACAGAAAATTGCAGAAGGTCTTGACATCTCAATCGAAAAAGTATACGAGGTAGTTACCTTCTATGCTCAGTTTGCACTTGAGCCTAAGGGTGAGTACGAATTCAATGTGTGTCTCGGTACTGCTTGTTACGTTAAGGGTGCAGGCGATCTGTTTGACAGACTCAAGCAGAAGCTCGGCATTGAAGACGGCGGTTGTACTCCCGACGGTAAGTTTTCTCTTTGCTCCTGCCGCTGTGTAGGTGCTTGCGGACTTGCTCCCGTACTTCTTGTTAACAGCGACGTTTACGGAAGACTCCTTCCCGACGACGTTGACAATATTATCGCAAAGTACTCTGCGTAATCACGTAAAACAACTATTCCCACCATTTTATATGAAAGCGGGACAGATATATGAAAATATCAGAAATAGCTTCTTTACTTGACGCAGATGTGCTCTGCTGTAAGGACAGTGTTTCTCACGAGGTTCATTCAGCTTGCGGAAGCGACATGATGAGCGACGTGCTTGCCTATGTTAAGGATCAGGCTGTTCTCATCACAGGTCTTGTTAACCCTCAGGTTATCAGAACCGCCGAGATGATGGATATGAGATGCATTGTTTTTGTAAGAAATAAAAAGCCATCGGACGAAATGCTTTCTCTTGCAGAGGAATCAGGCATTGTCATTCTTGCAACAAGCAAGCGTATGTTTGAAGCTTGCGGTCTTCTTTACACCGGCGGACTTGCTCCGAAAGGAGTGTAATTATGGACAACAGCAACGTTCTATCATACACCTTTAACGTTGACGGAAATGACTTTTCTTCAGCAGGCGAGGCTTCGGTACAGGTAAAAAAAATTCTCAGAAGCATCGGCTTTGATGCCGAGGTTATCAGAAGAGTTTCAATTGCCATGTACGAGGCGGAAATCAACATGGTTATCCATGCAGGCGGAGGAATTGCAGAGCTTTTCGTTCATCCCGACAAAATTGTTCTTGTACTGACCGACAAGGGTCCCGGTATTGCCGATATCAACCTTGCCATGAGCGAGGGATACTCGACAGCTCCCGACAACATCCGTTCTCTCGGCTTCGGTGCAGGAATGGGTTTACCCAACATCAAAAGATACTCCGACGAGCTTGACATAAAGAGCAAGGTCGGAGAAGGCACAACGTTAACAATTACAGTAAGGCCTTGAGGTGAATATTTTGATTGGATATAAGCATTCTGTTTCCCTTGACGTTTCAAGATGCAAGGGGTGCATTACCTGCTTGAAACGTTGTCCGACTGAGGCTATTCGCATAAGAGACGGTCATGCGGTTATCGATGCTGATTTATGTATCGACTGCGGTCAGTGCATTATGTTATGTCCTCACAAGGCAAAGAAGTCCAACAATGATGTTCTTCGTGACATTCCCTTTAACGAAAAATACGTAATTGCTCTGCCTCCGCCGTCACTATACGGTCAGTTCCAGAACTTAGACGATGTTGACTATATGCTGCAAGGTCTTCTTGACCTGGGCTTCAGCCACGTTTTCGAGGTTGCAAGAGCTGCAGAGCTTGTTACGGAGTACACAAGACTATATTTAAAACGCAAGGATGTGAGGCGTCCCGTTATAAGCAGTGCCTGCCCTGTGGTATCACGGCTTATTCAACTGAGATTTCCCTATCTTAGCGAAAATCTGATTCCCATTCTCTCCCCTATGGACATAGCGGGCAGAATGGCAAAAGATCAGGCAAAAGCACGACACCCCGAGCTGAAGGATGAAGACATCGTTACAGTATTTATTTCCCCTTGCACCGGCAAGACAAGCTACGTCAAAAACGGTTTTGCAGGAGACAAAAACTGCATTGACTACGTTGTATCAATGAGCGATGTTTACTTTGAGCTTCTGGGTGTGATGAAAAAAGAAAAAACACCTATTCCCGTTTCAAGAACAGGAATGATAGGCATGAGCTGGGCTGTGAGCAGCGGCGAGGCTTCGGCGCTTCTTAACGACAGCTATCTTGCTGTTGACGGTATCGAAAACGTCATAAAGGTTCTTGATGAGCTTGAAACAGGAAATTATCCCTTCCTCGACTTTATCGAGCTTAACGCCTGCAGCTCAGGCTGTGTGGGCGGAGTTCTTACAGTTGAAAACCCCTATCTTGCAAAAGTTAAAATTCAGAATTTAAAGCGTTATCTGCCTGTTATGCAAAGCAGATATTCGGAAGAGGAAATCAGTTCGCTTCCCGACAACTATTCAACCCTGAGATTTACCGAGCCTGTCGCAAAGGGTAAAACCGGCGAAGATATGCTTCTGGCAATGTCAAGGATGAAAAAGTCACAGGAAATATACTCACTCCTCCCCGAGTTTGACTGCGGTGCTTGCGGAAGCCCCACATGTGCGTCATTTGCCGATGATGTTGCAAAGGGACTTGCAAACGTCACCGACTGTCCCATGCTTGGCAGAAAGAAAAAGGCAGACGAGAAATGTGACGGTGATAAAAATGACGGTTGAGGCACTTCTCTCAAATCAGGACTTTGTCGGTCTTTGCATTCCAAATCCCCAAAAAGAAATCAGCGGTGTTTATGCAGGCGATCTTCTCAGTTGGGTTATGGGACACGCAGAGGAAGGCGAATGTCTTATCACCATTATGTCCAACGTAAATGTGCTTGCGGTTGCTTCTCTTCTTGATTTACCCTGTGTAATTCTTGCAGAGTCCGTCGAGCCTGATGAAGAATTTCTGACTTTAGCCAAAGAAAAAGGAATTAACGTTCTGAAGACGGCAAAAAGCACTTACGGTGCCTGTACCGTTCTTTACGAGGAATTAAAGAAATGAGCAGGTATTATTACGACTTGCACATTCACTCCTGTCTCTCTCCCTGTGCCGACGACGATATGACACCTAACAACATATGCGGAATGGCGGCACTCAAAGGGCTTAACATAATCGCCCTTACCGATCACAACACCTGCGGCAACTGTGAGAGCTTTCTCAAGGTTGCAAAGGCAAACGGTCTTATAGGAATAGCAGGCATGGAGCTTACTACGGCAGAAGACATACATATTGTCTGTCTCTTTGAATTTTTGGAACAGGCAAAAGGTTTTTCCGATGCCGTTCAGCCTTACAGAGGAGTTTTTCCAAACAAGGTTGAAATATTTGGGCAGCAGATGTTTATGGACGAGAATGACAATGTTTTGGGAGTTGACGACAACTTTCTTCCCATTGCCACCTCCCTTGGACTTGACGAAGCGGTAAAGCTTGCACAAAAGTTTGATGCACTCGTCTTCCCTGCCCACATCGACAGAGAATCAAACGGTATAGTATCAATTCTCGGTACTGTACCCAAATCCCCCGATTTTCCCTGCATAGAGTTCAACGGCAAAGAGGACTATGAAAGGTATGTAAAGGATTTTCCTCACATTGCTTCAAAGTCCCACGTATTCAACTCGGATGCTCACAACTTATGGACCATCAACGAAGCCGAAAATTATTTGGAGCTTGAGGACGAGCCCTACAGCTCAGACCTTGTAAGGCACAATTTTTTTGAGGCTTTGAGAGGCACACGAAGGAAGGACGGCAATATATAATTATGAAAGAACTTTCTCTCAACATACTTGACATTGCCATGAATTCCGTAACGGCAAAATCCACGCTCATAAGAATTGATTTGACAGAAACAGCCGACGTGCTGGAAATTAAAATTTCAGACGACGGTTGCGGTATGAGCCGTGAAATGGTTGAAAACGTAATCAGTCCCTTCTGCACATCACGCACCACAAGAAAAGTGGGAATGGGTATTCCTCTCTTCAAAATGGCAAGCGAGCAGACAGGCGGTACATTTTCAATCACTTCAAAGAGCATTGACGAGTACCCCGATGACCACGGCACAGTAACTTGTGCTACATTTATAAAGAATCATCTTGATTTTACGCCGTTAGGCGACATCATCGGTACTGTTACAACACTTATTCAGGGAATGGGAGACAAAATTGACCTTGTGTTTACACATTCTTCCGATGCTCTTGACGTAAGTCTTGACACAAGAGAATTGCGTGAAACACTGGGCGGTGACATTCCTCTGTCAACACCGGACGTTTTAGTCTGGATTACTGAGTTTTTAAAAGAAAATTATAATATTACTTAAGAAAGTGAGGACACACAAATGAAATCATTAGCAGAACTCGCTGCCATCAGAGACAAGATGAAAGACAAGGTTTCTCTTCGTGAAGGCACAGGCGAAACAAGAATCGTTGTAGGTATGGCTACATGCGGTATCGCAGCAGGCGCAAGACCCGTTCTTAACGCATTCGTTGAGGGGGTTGCAAATGCAGGTCTTACTGATTCTGTTTCAGTTCTTCAGACAGGCTGCATCGGCATTTGCCAGTACGAGCCCGTTGTTGAAGTTTACAAGTCAGGCGAAGAAAAGGTAACCTACGTTCACATGACTGCTGATAAGGCTCTTGAAGTTATTGAAAAGCACATCAAGGGCGGCAAGGCAATTGCTGAATACACAATGAAATAATTAACGGAGGAAATCAAAATTATGATACGTTCACATGTATTGATTTGCGGCGGTACAGGCTGTACTTCTTCCGGAAGTGCAAAAGTATACGCAAAGTTTGAAAGTGAATTAAAGACTAACGGTCTTGAAGAAGAAATCAAGCTCGTTCAGACCGGTTGTTTCGGTCTTTGTGCTCTCGGTCCCGTTGTTATCGTTTACCCCGAAGGCACATTCTACTCCAGAGTAACTGAAGATGACGTTGCTGAAATCGTTTCAGAACACCTTCTCAAGGGACGTCCTGTTACTCGTCTTGTTTACGACGAAACAGACGGAGAAAAGGCTGACGACCAGCCTGTTGCTCTTTCTGACACAACCTTCTACAAGAAGCAGAAGAGAGTTGCTCTTCGTAACTGCGGTGTTATCGACCCTGAAAACATCGAAGAATACATAGGTACTGACGGTTATCAGGCTCTCGGCAAGGTTCTTACAGAAATGACTCCCGACGAAGTTATTGACGTTATCCTCGCTTCAGGCCTCAGAGGACGCGGCGGCGCCGGCTTCCCCACAGGTCAGAAGTGGAAGCTTGCCAGAACTCTCGTTCAGGACGGCGGTCAGAAGTACGTTTGCTGTAATGCCGACGAAGGTGACCCCGGTGCATTCATGGACAGATCCATTCTCGAAGGCGACCCTCATGCTCTTATCGAAGCTATGGCTATTGCAGGTTATGCTATCGGTGCTGACCAGGGTTACGTTTACGTTCGTGCTGAATATCCTATTGCTGTTCAGCGTCTTAAGATTGCCATCGAACAGGCTCGTGAATACGGTCTTTTAGGTGACAACATCTTCGGCACAGGCTTTAAGTTCAACCTTGACCTCAGACTTGGTGCAGGTGCTTTCGTTTGCGGTGAAGAAACAGCTCTTATGACATCTATCGAAGGTAAGCGCGGCGAACCTCGTCCCCGTCCTCCGTTCCCTGCTGTAAAGGGTCTTTACAACCGTCCTACAATCCTCAACAACGTTGAAACTTACGCAAACGTTCCTCAGATTATCCTCAAGGGTGCTGACTGGTTCGCATCTATGGGTACTGAAAAGTCCAAGGGTACTAAGGTATTTGCTCTTGGCGGTAAGATTCACAACACCGGTCTCGTTGAAGTTCCCATGGGTACAACACTTCGCGAAATCATTGAAGAAATCGGCGGCGGTATCCCCAACGGCAAGAAGTTCAAGGCTGCTCAGACAGGCGGTCCTTCCGGCGGATGTATTCCTGCTCACCTTATTGACACTCCTATCGACTACGACAACCTTCTTGCTATCGGCTCCATGATGGGTTCAGGCGGTCTTATCGTAATGGACGAAGACAACTGTATGGTTGACATCGCTAAGTTCTTCCTTGAATTTACCGTTGACGAATCCTGCGGTAAGTGTACTCCCTGCCGTGTCGGTACAAAGCGTCTTTACGAAATCCTTGACAGAATTACAAAGGGTCAGGGCAAGCTGGAAGATATTGACAAGCTGGAAGAGCTCTGCCACTACATTAAGTCCAGCGCTCTTTGCGGTCTCGGTCAGACAGCTCCTAACCCCGTTCTTTCAACACTTATGTACTTCAAGGACGAGTACATTGCTCACATCGTTGACAAGAAGTGTCCCGCAGGCGTTTGTAAGTCTCTTCTCTCCTTCAAGATTATTGAAGACAAGTGTAAGGGCTGTACAAAGTGTGCCCGCAACTGTCCCGTCGGCGCTATCGAAGGTGCAGTTAAGCAGCCTCACATTATCAATCAGGACAAGTGTATCAAGTGCGGTGCTTGTATTGATAACTGTGCATTCAAGGCAATTATCAAGGAATAAGGAGGTCGCATAAAATGGAAATGATTAACGTATTTATAGACGGCATGCCTTACAGTGTGCGCAAGGGTGCTACAATCCTTGAAGCATGTAAGAGTGTCGGCATTGAAATTCCTACCCTTTGCTACATGAAGGAAATCAACGAAATCGGTGCTTGCCGTATCTGCGTTTGTGAGGTAAAGGGCGCAAGAAGCCTTGTTGCTGCCTGCGTTTATCCTCTCGACAGAGAAGGTACCGAAGTATTCACACACAGCCCTGCTGTTCTCGCTTCCAGAAAGTCTACTCTTGAGCTTCTTCTTTCAGTTCACGACAAGAAGTGTCTTTCCTGCGTAAAGAGCGGCAACTGCGAATTCCAGCAGCTTTGTAACGACTACGGTGTTACCGACGAGCACAAGTACGACGGTGATACACCCAAGTATGAATATGACACATCCATGCCTCACCTCATCCGTGACAACAACAAGTGTGTTCTTTGCCGCCGCTGCGTTGCAGTTTGTGACAAGAATCAGGAAGTTGCTGTTATCGGTGCTAACGACAGAGGCTTCAAGACACACATCGGACAGGCATTCGAGTTAAATCTCGGCAACGTTGCTTGTATCGGTTGCGGTCAGTGTACAGTAGTTTGTCCTACAGGTGCACTTGTTGAAAAGGACGACACAGACAAGGTTTGGGCTGCTCTTGCAGATCCCACAAAGCATGTTGTTGTTCATGCAGCTCCTTCCATCAGAGCTACTCTCGGTGAGTGCTTTGATATGCCTATCGGTACAATTGTTACAGGTAAGATGGTTGCTGCTCTCAGAAGACTTGGCTTTGCTAAGGTATTCGACACCAACTTCTCTGCTGACCTTACAATCCTCGAAGAAGCAACCGAGCTTCTCCAGAGAGTTAAGAACGGCGGAAAGCTCCCCATGATTACATCATGCTCACCCGGATGGGTTAAGTTCTGCGAACACTACTATCGCGATATGATTGACAATCTTTCTTCCTGCAAGTCTCCTCAGCAGATGATGGGTGCTGTTATCAAGACCTACTATGCTGAAAAGATGGGCATTGATCCTAAGGACATCTTCGTTGTAAGCGTAATGCCTTGTACAGCAAAGAAGTTTGAAATCGTAAGAAACGACCAGTCTGCTGCAGGCGTTGTTGACACAGACGTTGCTATCACAACAAGAGAGCTTGCAAGAATGATTAAGCGTGCAGGTATCAACTTCAACTCACTTCCCGACGACGAATTTGATTCACCTATGGGCCTTGGCTCCGGTGCAGGTACAATCTTCGGTGCTACAGGCGGCGTTATGGAAGCTGCTCTCAGAACTGCAGTTTACTACCTCACAGGCAAGAATCCCGAAAAGCTTGAATTTACTGATGTTCGTGGTACTGAAGGCGTTAAGGAAGCTTCATACAACGTTAACGGCGTTGAAGTTAAGGTTGCTGTTGCATCAGGCACAAGCAATGCAAGAAAGGTTCTTGACATGGTTAAGAGCGGCGAAAAGGATTACACCTTTATCGAAATTATGGGTTGTCCCGGCGGTTGTGTAAACGGCGGCGGTCAGCCTTACCAGCCTGCTTCTGTTCGCAACTTCGTTGACCTCAAGGCTCTCAGAGCTGCAGCTCTCTACGAAGACGACAAGAATCTTCCTGTAAGACTTTCTCACGAAAACGAAGACATCAAGACTATCTACAAGGAATACTACGGAGAACCCGGCAGCCACAAGGCTCACGAACACCTCCACACTTCCTACATTGCTCGCAAGAAGGTAGCTTGGTAAATCTAAGCATTATTGCAGCTGAATAAAGCTTTCCCTACTGTCTTAACGGCAGTAGGGATTTTTTATATAGAAAAAGGATGACTTTCGTCATCCTTTAAGCTAACCGTTCAATTCTCGCAAAAACATCTCCGAATCACGTCTGCTTTTAAAAACTATTTTTCTCACATCATCATATCTTTCAAGAAGTTTCAGTATTTTAGGTGTTTCACATTCATTAAAGTCTTTTACAAACTCCAATAATTCCCCGTCCACTTCTCTTTCAACCCAAGGCATATCGGGGCGAACTGTACCGACTCTGTTTTTTATACCTTCAATGCAAACCTCAGCGGGTAAATCGAAAAAGAATACAGTATCGCACCTTTCAAGTCGTCTTTCCATTGTTCTGCTATAATTCCCATCTATTATCCATTCTTCTTTTTCAAGGATTTCATCAAGTTTATTATCAAATTCTTCGGCAGTTACGGTTGTTTTATCAGCATTCCAGAAAAGCATATCCAGGTAATACAACGGAAGACCGACTGCATTTTGAAGCTTTCTTGCAAATGTACTTTTGCCACTTCCGGGACAGCCGATAATTAACACCTTTTTCAACACCACCGCTCCTTTCTTGCCTTATTATATCTTATACTTTAAGTTTTGTCAACAAAAACGGCTGTACCAATTCATTTTGATACAGCCACACAATTTACTGTTTATTTGTATTCTTTTCCACTTCAAAATAAGCTCTTGCGTGATAGCACACAGGACATACATCAGGGGCTTTCTTACCAATTTCAACGTGTCCGCATACCCTGCACACCCACATTACCTCATCGCAACGCTCAAACACCTTATCCATTTCCACAAGCTTCAACAGCTCAAGGAAGCGTTCCTCGTGCATTCTTTCAATTTTACCTACAGCTCTGAACTTTTCGGCTATTTTATCGAAGCCTTCTTCCTCAGCAACCTCGGCAAAGTGCTCGTACATATCCGTCCACTCATAGTTTTCACCGTTTGCCGCCGCCTTAAGGTTATCAGCAGTGCCGCCGATTTTTCCAAGCTCTGCCGACCAAAGCTTTGCGTGAGCCTTTTCGTTATCGGCTGTTTTTCTGAAAATATCAGCTATATAGTGGTATCCTTCACTTTCGGCAACCTCAGCAAAGTAGGTATACTTATTGCGTGCCTGAGACTCACCTGCAAAAGCTTTCTCAAGATTTGAATGTGTTTTTGAATTTTTGAGTTCCATAACTACACCTCTTTTTTTATTTTCAGTATAGTTATGCCCGATTTCAACCCAACAATTCACACAATTGCAATCAAATTAATCAATATGGATTTTCTCTGCAAGAACAATATTATCAGATGCTTTACCAACTTTAACATCAACATACATTGAGAAAACTTCATACTTTCTGTTTACCGACCATTCCTTAAGCTCGTCGAAACCGATTTCCATACATACGGTTTTGCTTTCGCCCGAATTGAGAAAAATCTTTTCAAAGCCGCAAAGCTCCAACATTCTATGAGTAACCGTTCCGTCAAATCTTTGAATATAAAGCTGTACGACTTCCTTACCGCTGACATTGGAAATATTTTTAACCTGTAGCTTTACTTTGATTTTCTCACCGTTTAAAATTTGCTGTGCACTTTTATTTTCTATTTCAAGGTTGCTGTACTCAAAAGCCGAGTAGCTCAGACCGTATCCGAATGAAAACTGAGGCTTACTGTCGGTATCCATATAATCATTACGGCTCTTCATATTATATGCGCTTGGTATATGCAAAGCACTTTTGGGGAAGGTTACAGACAGTCTGCCGAAGTTATTCACCTTTCCCGTAAGTGTATCGTAAACGGCTCTTGCTCCCTCCTGTCCGGGATATCCGCACCATACTACGGCATCAGAGTTTTCACATATGTTCTGTATCATATACGGTCTGCCGCCTATGCCCAATGAAACAACAGGTTTTCCAAAGGCTCTGATTCTTTTGATCAGTTCA
Organism: Eubacteriales bacterium; assembly: GCA_045539625.1. Classification (GTDB taxonomy): domain Bacteria; phylum Bacillota; class Clostridia; order Oscillospirales; family CAG-382; genus UMGS1387. The sequence goes on from JAZQFS010000044.1 coordinate 43,080, forward strand.
TTCTGACCGCTTGTAAGCTCAAGATTACTTAAATCTCTGTCCTCACCGCAGTCCATATAAACATATGAGTCTTTAAGAGTTCCCGCACCGTTATACACGCTCTTAAAGTCACGCACACTGCTGCCACCAAAGCCATAGACAACAACATCGGCGTCGTTTACTGCTTTTTCAAGCTCATCATCCGAGCATGTAATACCTTTTTCAAAGCTCCAGCCCTGTATGTACCTTGCGCCGTTCTCTTCAAAAATTCTTTTCACTGTTGCGGAATTTCTTTGCTCGGGAGTATAATCTCCCAACAGACAGTATATTGAATCAAGATTTTCGCCTACAAGCAGCAGCTTTTTATTATGAGTCATGGGAAGAAGGTTATTATCATTTTTAAGAAGCACAAGACTTTCCGTTGCCATTTCATATGCAACCCTCTGACCTTCACCTGACTGTACAAACATTTTGGACTGACCTTTTTCCTCAAGATACGGATTATCCATAATTCCGCTTTTAAACTTCTTTTCAAGGAGTCTTATAACCGACCTGTCAATTGTTTCTTCGCTCACATAGCCCTTTTCAACAGCATGTTCAAGAAGTGTGAAGGATTCGTCCCAAAAGCCGCAGTCAACACCGTTATTCACCGCAACTGCACCTGCTTTTACTCTATCATTTCCGAAATGCACTGCCATAAAATCTACAGCACAGCCGTCCGATCTTTCAACCCCGTCAAATCCAAACTCTTGTCGAAGCACTGTATTATTCAGGTAGCCGTTGGCGTTACACGGCACCCCGTCAATATCATTATAAGTAATCATAACAAAATCGCAGCCCTCTTTTGCAACAGCCTCAGCTGCAGGAAGGTGGATTTCTCTCAGTTCTCTTTCACCAATATTGACTTCACCGCCGTTATGTCCGCCAATCATTGCACCCTGAGCCGCAAAATGCTTTGCACAAAGCATCGCACCGCCCGCACGCACACCTTTAACGGCTTCTTTTGCAAAAGTCTTGACAGCAAAGGGATCTTCTCCGAAGCTTTCCTCACATCTTCCCCATCTTGGATCACGGACAACATCAAGAACTGACTGAAATACAATATCAACTCCGCCGATTTTGGCTTCTCTGCCTATCATTTCCGCCTGCTTGCCGTAAAGTGCAGGATTAAAGGAGCACCCTACATTAAAGCTCACAGGATAAATAATACTGTCAAGGGACTGTCTTCCGTGGGGAGCTTCATCTTCGTGGATAACAGGAATACCAAGTCTTGTATTCTCCACCACAAACTTCTGCATAATATTGTATGCTTTTTCACGCTCTTCCACAGTGATGCCGCCGTTATCATAGCATTTTTTACTCCAGGGATCTGCACGGAAAAAGCCGTAGAGCATACCTATTCCACCGAATTTTATAACGTAGTCCTTGAACTGCTTCGTCAGAACTATTTCTCCCTTATCATCTCTTTCATAGGCGTTAAAGCCGTAGAAATTCTGTGCAAGCTGACCAACTTTCTCTTTTAAAGTCATTTTACCGCACAGCTCTGTTGCTCTTTTCTTATTAATATCCATATTCTCTCCTTCATTGGTACATTACCATTTGCTTGACCAATGATACAATAGCATATTTTTTTGACGTTGTCAACAAGCATTGAATACAAAATAAGTGCCTGCAAAATGCAAGCACTTAGCTTTATGCTTCTTTAATTGTAACAAGCCTTATATCTGCACCGACGCCCTGAAGCTTACCGACAATATTTTCATATCCGCGCTGTATATGCTTGATATTATCAATTTCAGTAACTCCCGTGGCTGCAAGTCCTGCAATAATAAAGGCTGCGCCCGCTCTTAAATCGCAAGCTGTCACAGGTGCGCCGCAAAGGTTTGCACCGCCTTCAAAATCTGCGGTTTTACCGTCTGTTACCTGAATCTTTGCACCCATTCTGCAAAGCTCATCTGTATACTTAAAGCGGTTATCCCACACGCCCTCACGCATTGTAGACTTTGACGATGCCATCGCCATAATAACTCCCATCTGAGGGTTCATATCGGTGGGAAAGCCGGGATAAGGCAAGGTCTTTACATTAATTCCGTTAAGCTCTCCGACGTATTTTACACGAACAGCGTCATCAAACTCTTCAACCTCAACACCCATCTCAACAAGCTTTGCTGTTATTGACTCAAGGTGTTTTGGTATTACATTCTTGATCATCAGCTCACCCTTTGTTGCAGCTGCCGCTATCATAAAGGTGCCTGCTTCTATCATATCGGGAATTATATCATAGTTTACACCGTGAAGCTCATCTACGCCTTTGACTTTAATCGTATCTGTACCTGCGCCCGAAATATCAGCTCCGCAGGCATTGAGGAAGTTTGCAAGGTCAACAACATGAGGCTCTCTTGCAACATTCTCAATTACGGTTGTTCCTTTTGCCTTGGTTGCTGCAAGAATTGCGTTCATTGTAGCACCTACGGATACAATGTCCATATAAACGGAATTTCCGTAAAGGCAACCGTCATCTGTTTCAATATTAACATATCCGCCGTCCTGAATAGATACGTTTGCACCAAGAGCTTCAAAAGCCTTGATGTGCTGGTCAATGGGACGAGCACCTATTTCGCAGCCTCCGGGGTATGCGGCTCTTGCCTTACCGAATCTGCCCACTTCTGCGCCTAATATGTAATATGAAGCTCTCATTTTACGTACAAGCTCATAAGGAGCAATACCCGGTGTTACATTTGTTGTATCTATCTCATAGGTGGTTTTATCAATTTCGGTTACTGTCGCTCCAACTCTTCTTAAAATTTCAAATGATGCCGTAACATCACTAATCATGGGCAGGTTATGGAGCACGCATTTATCTGCAGTAAGTATTGTACCGAATATTATTGCAACGGCAGAATTCTTCATGCCGCTGACTTCAATGTCGCCGTGCAATGGCTTATTGCCTTTTATGACAATTTTATCCATTATGCCTAAGCCTCCGATAATCAATATTATAGAAACGGGAAAACAATCCCAAATACATTCACTTTTCAGTATTATAGCACATTATTTAATAAAATGGAATACTTTTTTTACAGATTTTATGATTTACAAAAAAATTTACAATGCCTCAAAATAGTTCTTTTTTGTATTTCCGTTTTTATCACGTATTACAATTTCCCAGCTTGGGAGAATAAAATACGTGTTATTTTCTCCTTTTCTGAGAAGATAGACAAGATTTTCGTCTGTAACTGCACTTACCTGTTCAAGATTCATCTTATAGATGACATTAATTCCGTCCGCCATTTTTTCGTGGTATCTGAGTGTCGGCTCATAAGGAATCCACTTGCCTATTACGTTAACAAGAATATCTTCTTCAAAAACAAAGTTAATGAAAACACCGCTGATTTCTTTTCCGTTAAGTGTCTGAACGGTGCTTACTATATGATACTGTTCGCTTTCAATGCTGCCTGTGAGCGTATGGGAAATATTCTTTCCTACCGTCAGATTATTAATCAGGGTGTCAATAGTTTGCTTTTTTTCTTCTTCTACAGTACGCTCGTTATTATAAATTGCGGCAGTATTTGGTGAAATACTGTTACCCTTGACAGAGTATGAAAAGTCGAGTCCCGAATTTACATCAAAGACCAATTTCCCTACATCATCGCCGTCGGTTGTGTGATAGGTAACCGACAGTCCTGTGGGTGTATCAAGCTTTGTCATTGTGATATTCTCTCCGAGCCAAGACGAGAATGCCTGCATTACTTTTTCACGGTATTCTCCGTCATCTTCCGCATTAAACACATAAATATTTCCCTCGGGGATTTGTCTTTCGATGATTTTTTCATCAATTTCAATGCCGTGCTTTTTGAGGTTTTCTACAGCTTCCTTTACAAACTGCTCATCAAGACTGCTGACAGATTTATTCTCTATGTAGTAAAGTGAGTAGAAAACTACTGTCAATACAGCAAAGATTATCATAAGAAACAGTAATATTCTCTTTCCTTCCATCACTGCACCTCACTGTCATAAACATCGAATTTTGCCCAGACAGGAACATAATAATCCCCGTCTTCTTCTTTTTCAAGCACAGGGCAGAAGGTCACATCTGACAAATTTTCCTGTTCTGCATCTGCAAGCAATACGTTAGAATAGCTTTGATTCAGGCAAACACAATACTCATCAATTCTCGTACAAACCAAATGAACAAAGCTTGCCCTCGTAAGTGAATCTGAGGTAATCTCAAAAACAGCATCATAATTACTGTCAAAAACCGCTATTCCGTCAACAAAGGATTTAAGGTATACACTGAGTAAGTCACCGTGTTTTTCGTAATCAATGCCCACAACAGAGTATTCCCTGCTGTCTTTATTATGTTTGATTGAATTTACGATATTTTTTACGGCAAGAATTTTATCGGTAAACATATAGCTTCCTGTTTCATTGGGAGCATATCCGAGAAAATGTTCCAGGTTTATTCCTTCACCGTCGGAAACATATTCAACCTTACCGTCATCGTTAAGCAAAAGCTCGTTTTCGTCATCAACGTATATTATTTCCGTATCATTCTTTGAGGAAAAGCTCTTTACAAGGCTTGAATTCAATGAAAAAATATCAAAAAGATTATCTACCCAGTAGGAAGACATACTTTTGCCGTAAATACTGCCCATAGTACGCAATTCATACTTATCTGACAAAAAAGAAGTGGAATAAACAGGGTGTATTCCGTCTTCGCCGAAATATTCAAAACGAGAATAGCCCTCACTTATATCATATTCATCGGCTGAAATATTGTCAATTGTAAAATTCCGTGACGGATAAAGCTCATTAATTTCACCGTTTTGTGACACGGAAACACCGAAAGCTGTTCCGTCCTCACCGTTTGTTATAAAAAGGTGCTTTACGCCAAAGAGCATATCACTGCCGGGCGACTCAAAGCTTTGGGAAAGGCACGGAGGAAAAGCACTTGCATGTATTTCGCCAAAGTAGCTGAGAAGCACATATTTGGGAGACGAAATCAGCTTTTCAACATAATCCATGCGTTGTGCGTCATCTTTAAAGCTGATTTTTTTACTTGTCCCCGAAAACAGCTCGTCAAGGTATCCGTCTGTAATATTTTTCAATGATGCCCGTGACTCACTGTCAAAGGATGCACATATTTGTTTATTGCCATCCTTTATTCCTATGATTAACGGCTCAATCATATCCTCAGGATACAGCTTATTCTCTGCCGCTCCCGTTTTGAGCAGTATTTGCTTTTCATGGGACGGTACAGGCGGCAGCGATGAGCTTTGTCCGTTGATTTTTATATCAATATACATTCCGCAGGTACAAAGCATGGTAAAAAACATAACTACCGTAATGACAATTGCCAGCATTTCCGCTGCTCTTACCGTTTTTGCGTGTCTTTTCACATCACTGCCTCCTTTACAAATAAAGCGGTGTCGAAAAGCATAGTTACAATTTGGCACCGCTTAAATATCAGATATTTTTAAGAATTTCTGCAATTCTTGCGCCGTGTTCCATTCCCTCATCATAAACGAAGTTAAGCTCGGGAGTGTTTCTGAGAGCAAGTCTTGAGGAAAGCTCATGTCTTATAAAGCCAAGTGCAGACTTAATACCTTTTTTAACCTCGTCTGCATCGCCGTTCATCACGCTGTAATGAACTTTACAGTACTTCATATCGGCAGTTGTTTCCGTTCTTGTGATACTTACAAGGCAGCCTGAAACCCTGGGATCTTTTACTTCCTTGATAATATACATAAGCTCTCTTGCTATTTCTTCATTTACTCTGTCGGAATGGTGGGCAACCTTTTTCTTTAAAGGCATATTTACCTCCGCCTGTTATGCTCTCTTTACTTCTTCCATGACAAAGGCTTCGAGAATATCGTTTTCCTTAATGTCATTGAAGCGTTCAAGACCGATACCGCATTCGTAGCCTGTGGCAACTTCCTTAACATCGTCCTTGAAACGTCTGAGAGATGCAATTTTATCTTCGAAGATTACAACGCCGTCACGTACTACTCTTATCTGGCAAGCTCTTGTAATCTTACCGTCCTGTACATAAGAACCTGCAATAAAGCCGATACCCGGTACCTTGATGGTCTGACGTACCTGTGCTCTGCCCATAACAACTTCTTTATATTCAGGTGCAAGCATACCGTTGATAGCTGCTGTGATTTCTTCGATACATTCGTAAATAACTCTATAGGTTCTGATATCAACTTCCTGATCTTCTGCGCTGTCAACTGCCGCCTTATCAGGTCTTACGTTAAAGCCCACAACAATGGCATTTGACGCAGATGCAAGCATAACGTCGTTTTCGGTAATACCGCCGACAGCAGAGTGGATAACCTTAACCTTAACTTCCTCGTTGGAAAGCTTTTCAAGACTCGACTTAACCGCTTCTGCAGAGCCCTGTACGTCTGCCTTGACGATGATTGCAAGCTCTTTTGTTCCCTCAGACAGCTGGTCAAAGAGTGTATCAAGAGATACCTTTGCATTAGCCTTGAAGATTTCTTCCTTAGCCTTTGTCTTTCTCTCTTCGATAAGTGCCTTCGCCATTCTTTCATCTGCAACAACTCTGAATTCGTCGCCGCCTTCAGGTGCTTCGGAAAGACCTGTGATTTCAACGGGAACGGAAGGACCTGCTTCCTTAACAGTCATTCCCTTATAGTCAGTCATTGCTCTTACGTGACCGATTGCAGTACCTGCTATAACAACGTCGCCGCGCTTCAGTGTACCGTGCTGAACAAGCATTGTTGCAACAGGACCGCGTCCCTTATCAAGCTTTGCTTCAATAACAATACCCTTGGCATCGCACTTTGCGTTTGCCTTAAGCTCCTTCATATCAGCAACAAGCAGTACCATTTCAAGAAGCTCATCAATACCTTTATGCTGAATAGCCGAAACGGGAACACATATTGTATCTCCGCCCCATTCTTCGGGTATAAGCTCATAGTTTGCAAGATTCTGCTTAACTGCATCAACATTTGCCGCAGGCTTATCTATCTTATTGATAGCAACAATGATTGATACTCCTGCCGCCTTTGCATGGTTGATAGCTTCTATTGTCTGAGGCATAATACCGTCATCGGCCGCAACCACGAGAATTGCAATATCGGTAGCCTGAGCACCGCGTGCACGCATTGCAGTAAACGCTTCATGACCGGGAGTATCAAGGAATGTGATATCTCTGTCATTAATCTTTACTCTGTACGCACCGATATGCTGAGTAATTCCGCCTGCTTCACCTGCAGTAACATTTGCATTTCTGATGGCATCGAGAAGTGATGTCTTACCGTGGTCAACGTGTCCCATTACGCAGACAACAGGGCTTCTGGGAACAAGGTCTTCTTCTCTTTCAACCTGTTCTTCCTCTGTACCGAAAAGTCTTTCTTCAATGGAAAGAACAACTTCCTTTTCGGCAACGATTCCCATTTCATCTGCAAGAAGATATGCTGTATCAAAATCAACAATCTTATTTGCACCTACAGCATCCATACCAAGTCCCATACCGATAAGCTTCTTTATAACTTCGCCTGTTGTAATCTTAAGCTTTGCGGCAAGGTCACTTATCATAATGTCTTCAGGGATTGTGATAGGTCCTGTGAATTTAACTACAGGCTGAGCAGGTGCTGCCTGCTGTCCCTTCTTACCCTTCTTATTCTTACCGCCGAAGGTATTGCCCTGCGGCATAAAGTCACGGGCTGCTGCTTCATTTCTGTTGATTCTTCCGCCAACGCCCTTCTGAACACCGCCCTGTGCTTTCTTCTTTCCGCCCTTTGGACCTCTTTCATTATCAAGTGCATCGGGAACAAGATTATCAAGTCTTTCATCGTATTTTGAAAGGTCAACCTCGCTTGTTCTGATATCAACTACTACCTTTCCTTCGCTGTCAAAGGCAGGCTGTGCACCCTCAATTCTTTCACCTGCGTAACGGCTTCTGATATGACCGTCCTTATCGTATACAGGCTTAAGGCTGGGCTGTCTTACGGACTGAGATTCCTCGTCCTTATCTCTGTTCTGATTGAAATTATTATTCTTTTGGAACTTAGGCTTCTGTGGAGCTTTCTGTGAAGGTGTATCCACATTTACAAAGCCGTCCTTTGTGAACTTGACATTTGCGTATTTATCAAATCTTTCGTTCTTGTCAAACTTAGGATATGGCTCAAGTGTCTTTCCTTCCTGCTTTGCAAGAGCGGCACCTTCCTTGGAGATTTTGCTTATCTGCTTTTCAAGCTGTCTTTCTCCGAGAGGAGCATTATTGTTTCTGTCGCCGTTCTGGAAAGGTCTTGCTCCGCCGTTATTCTGTCCGAAACCGGGTTTTCTATTCGGATCAAAGGGTTTACGCTGCTGTCCCTGCTGTCCCTGAGAGAATCTGTCGCCTTCTCTTCTGTTATTATCTCTATTGAAGGGAGCATCGTTTTTCTTGAAGGGCGCACCTTCCGTCTTGACAGGAGCTTTTTCTGTTTTAACTTCGGGTTTTGCTTCTATCTTTGCTTCGGGTTTTGTCTCAACCTTCGCTTCGGGCTTTGCTTCAATCTTTACTTCTGTCTTAGGCTCTGCCTTTTCTTCCTTAACGGGAGCAGGCTCCTGCTTCTTTTCTTCCTTCACAGGCTCAGCCTTTACTTCTTCCTTCTTGGGTTCTTCTTTTTTAGGTTCTTCCTTTTTGGGCTCTTCCTTCTTTGAGGAGAGGTACGCACCGATATCATCAACGGTGCTTGAAAGGGTATAATGCTGAAGAATTACACTTACTTCTTCATGCTCAAGTGAGGAAGACGCAGACTTTCCGTCAAAGCCTTTATCCTTGAGGATTTCCACGATTTCCTTACTCTTAAGTCCCATATCTTTTGCAAAATTACTTAATTTAAGTTTAGTATTCAATGCCATATTACTGCTGCACCTCCGTAGATTCTGTGTGTATTTCAGCGTAGATTTTTTCGATAATTTTTACAAAGCCTTCGTCAAGAATTGCCGCACACGAAACGCTGCATTTTTTTCCGAGTCTCGCACCAAGCTCATCCTTTGTAACATTCACCATTATCGTCTGCACCTTATGATATGAGGTGGAGTCCTTGATACGTTTTAAAGTATTATCGGACAAATCATTTGCGTATATTACAAGCTTTGCCGTATTATTCCTGACATTTTCGGTACACATATCGGTACCCGTAACGCATTTTCCCGCTTTTCTTGAAAGGGACAATGCCGAAAGTATTCTGTCACGGCTCTTTTCAATTTCTTCAGGTGTAAAATCAAGTGTTATCACTCGTCACCCTCCCCTTTGAGATTTTCCTTGACTGCCGCATAAACACTTTCCGGTATTTCGGTCTCAAGGCATCTTTCAAGGCGTTTTGTTTTAAGAGCCTTTTCATAGCATGAAACACAAGGACATATATAAGCTCCTCTTCCCGACTTTTTACCCGTCAGGTCAAGAAGTACCTCGCCCTCAGGTGTTCGTACCACTCTTACAAGCTCTTTTTTAGGCCTTTTTTCATTACAGCCCATGCATTTTCTTTCGGGTATTTTTTTTGTTATGTTACCTGACATACAATTACCTTCTTACTGTGAAATACACAAGATTGGTTTAGGCTTTGTTATTATTCTTCGTCCTGCTTTACAATCTTGAGAGCTTCTGCAAGCTTTCCTCCAAAGGAGCTTGCCGCTTCATTCTTGCCTTCGATGATATCGTTGAAGGCAGCTGCTCTTGCAGCAGACACGCTCTTGATATCAATCTTATTAAAGCCTGTAAGACGTGCCGCAAGTCTTGCGTTCTGTCCTTCCTTACCGATGGCAAGTGAAAGCTGATCGTCCTCAACAAGTACATAGCAGCTTCTCTCGCCTGTTTCCTTAACGGATACAACCTGTGCGGGAGAAAGTGCAGCACGGATAAATTCTTCTGCATCTTCGCTGAACTTTACTATATCAATCTTTTCGCCCTTGATTTCAGCGGTGATATTATTCTTACGGATTCCCTTAGGACCGATACATGAACCGATGGGATCAACATTTTCATCTCTTGAGTAAACAGCGATTTTTGTTCTTGAGCCTGCTTCTCTTGAGATTGCCTTAATAATAACGGTACCGTCCTGAATTTCGGGTACTTCAAGCTCGAACAGTCTCTTTACAAGACCGGGATGCTTTCTTGAAAGAACAACTGTGGGACCCTTTGTCTCCTTCTTGACAACGGTAACATAAACCTTTATCTTATCGCCTTCAACAAGTCTTTCGCCGGGTATCTGTTCGTTCTTGAAGAGTGTTACTTCGTTCTTTCCAAGCTCAAGCACGGCATTTCCCGTAACGGGATCCACTCTTGAAACAATGGCTGTTACGATTTCTTCCTTCTTACCCTCATACTCCTTAACCATGATATCACGTTCTGCTTCTCTGATACCCTGGATAATAACCTGCTTTGCAGTCTGTGCGGAAATACGTCCGAAGTTCTTGGGCTTTACTTCAATTTCAACAATATCGCCAAGATTATAGGACTTTTTGATTTCTCTTGCCTGTTCAAGTGTAATCTCGGTTCTTTCGTTGAAGATATGCTTTCTTGTAAGCTTGATGGGCTCGCCGTTTTCGTCAACCTCGGGCTCATAAGGCTCATATTCCTCATCACCGAAGGGCTCAAAGCCTTCTCTGTCCTCCTCGGGATCATAGCCGTAGTACTCAAAAGGTGTGATTTCTTCTTCTGCCTCGGGATCTACAACGGTAAGCTGCTTATAAACCTTTACATCCTGCTTAACAGGGTCAAGCACGATTCTTACGTTTGCATAGCCGTTATCCTTTTTGAATGCACTCTGAAGTGCCGCCTCAACCTTTGCAATCATATATTCCTTGGGAATATTCTTCTGCTTTTCAAGAAGGTCAAGGGCTTTAAAAAATTCCTTATTCATTTTCCAAAGATTCCTCCGTATTTATGTTATTATTTTTTCTAATCAGAATTCACAGACGGTTTTGATGCTCGCACAGTCCTTAAGTGCAAGAACCACCGTTTCACCGCCGCAGTCAAGAGTAAGAACATCACTTTCCTCATCAAAGGAAGCGATATTTCCGTCAAACGCCTTTTTGCCGTCCTTTGCAGCATAAAGCTTGACAAGCACTCTCTCGCCCGCAAAGGCAAGAATATGTTCGGGAGTCTTAAGCTCTCTTTCAAGTCCGGGAGACGAAATTTCAAGATAGTAGCTTCCCTCTATTGGATCGGCTTCATCCAAGATAGGCTCTACCGCATCATTTACCATTTCGCAGTCATCAAGGGATATTCCCTCAGGCTTATCAATGTAAATGATAAGGTTATGGTCGCTGCCCTCTTTTACGAATTCAACGTTCCAAAGCATACATCCGCATTCTTCAACTGTTTCCTTAACAAGGTCGTATACACGGGATGCGATGTTTCCTTTTTTCTTTTCCTGCAATTCAATCACCTCTTAATTAATTGTCCCAAACAAACTTTAAAGAGCGATTCTTTCGGAACCGCCCTTTAAACCTTTCTATTTTCTTACAATGATACTATAACACAAGTAGTGTAAAAAGTCAAGAGTTTTTTTGATTTTTTCTGTTTTTTTACATTTATACTTAATATATATGCCGTCGCCGAGCACGTGTCAGCCTCGTCAAAATGCCCTTTTTCGTAAATAGCGTAAATTTCCTTCAGCTCAGCTGTCAAATCGTCCTTGGAGTATGTACTGTTGTACTTGCCCCTGAGATGCCCTGCAAGAGTTTTGATTTTGTTGTCGCTCATTTCCCTCTCGGTCAAGTCTCTCGAATGCTTTTTGGATTCCGTTTCTTTTGTACCGTCGCTGTATGTTACTTCTACTCTTCCGTCATCGTCGAATTGGTATCCTTTCGGCTTCCTGTTAGCATTAGTCCTATTTTTTGAATCTCCTGTTCCGTAACTTCGCCTTTCTCCCGATACAAAGAGATTATCATTTGTATCATCTTTTCCATATTTTCGTCCGTGTCTGCTAAATTCACTATTGATATTGTTGTTTCTTTGTCCAGCCCACAGCTCTTTAGCAACCGGATCAAGTTTTTCTCTGCCACTGTTAGCATAGTGTGCACCTCTTTCTTCGTGTTTATTTCCAATCGGTTTCCGTTCATATATATGTACAATTGCGTCATCATCAATCACATATCTGTATGTTATATCATTAGATAAGGTATGAGTAATAAGTCGATTTCTCTTATCAGCGTTCCACGTCAAAGCTTCGGATTGTACCCTATAATATTCTGCAGACGATAGTTTTATCTTATTGTACCATGAATG
>JAZQFS010000045.1:0-10451 GCA_045539625.1 Eubacteriales bacterium
AAGTGATGAAATAAGCTGTAAAGCCTCGTTTATAGCTCCGATGCGAATTTTACAAACAGCCGCACCGTAGGATTTCTCACCCGTAATTGTTTCTGTAAGTGCATGCTTGTCAATCAAAGCTTGGTATCTGTCAAGCAATGCTGAATATCCTTCGGCACGCTTTTTGTCTCTGACGGTAACGGCAATGTTCTTAGCTGACGTAAGTGCATCAAGATATAACAGCTTAAGGTTAACACTCATACTCTGAATACCGTCATCGGGCAAGGAGGCAAGCTTGTCAAAACAGCCGTCAGTAACCTTTGAAAGATAGTACCAGTTTTCAATAAGAGAGTCCTCATCGCCGCTGATTTTATAATCATTGAAGGTATTTGAGATAACCGCAAGCAAAACCGACAGCTCCCAAGCCAAATCACCGTTCTCATCAATAGCCTGCATTGTAAGGTTTTGAACCATTGAACGGCTCAGCATGGGAAAAAGGTAAAACAGAGCCTGTGAAAACAGCCATTTTCCGCTGTTTTTGCTGTAGAAGGTGCCGTCATCAAGACGAACGCCGTCTGTACCCTTTATAAGACAAAGACCGTCGCAAACAGCCTGTAAAAGGCTGTCGTCAAGGGTGGAGTCAAGCAGAGTTTTTGTAAACAGAAGAGAGTCGTTCTTTAATCTTTCCCAATGCCTGAAGCAGTATGAGGTACACTCGACGCTGCTTTCAAAATACTGGGCATAGTAGTTTCTGCGGCAAAAGAAGCCGCCGTCGGAAGTGTGGGAAAAATCACCGAGGCTTTCTGCACTGCAGTAATAGGGACAGTACCAGGAAATGAGAAATCTTATTTTTTCCTTTTCACCGGGGGCTAATGAGAAATGTGTTGCAAGAGCACCCTGCGAGCCGTTTTCAAAGCCTTCCTTGCCGTCAATGTCGTTGAAGGTAGCCGTTGCGGTGAAAAAATCCATAAAAGCACCGAGAGATTCACAGGCACAAGGCAGATATTCGCAAAATGAAATGTTCTTGCCGTCAGTTGCAATGCATCTGTTTGCGTCTGTGCTTTCGGGAAGCTCATTTTTGCTGTCGGTGCAGATGTAGGCAGCACCGTTGTCGGTACAGCCTGCCGTGTTGCGAAAATCGGGCAAAAGATTGTCACAAACCGAACATAAGGTGTAGTCAATTGAACGTTCACCTGTGTTCAACACTTCAAATTCAAAAAAAGCTGCGGGGATTCCCGAGTCTGTACCGTTTAAAGGAATAAAGGGATTAAATGCAGTCATTGTAATCTCGGCAGGAAAGGCAGAGTCGGTAAATTTAATCTCGGCAAAAGGAAAATATGAGGCAAATTCACAATTGGAAAAATATAAACTGTTTTCAATGCAGCTGTCCGAGGAAATGTCTTTGCAAAAGGCGGCTTTTGCACCGACAAGCTTTCCTTCGCTTTCGGCCTTGACGGCAAAAAAACAGTTTCCTGTGCCGTGCTTTATATGACCGTCCATAGTTTCAAGCTTTTTTAATTCGCCGTTGCCGAGAAGGCAGGTACAGCCCGTACCGATACCGCCCAAGGGAAACGAAATTTCACGTCTTTTTTTGTCACTGTAAACTAACTTTTTCATGGAAATGCCTCCGAGAATGCCTTGTGTGATTAAACAATAACCCAATTATAATTATTGTATAACGGCAAGGCATTTTTGTCAATATGCTTTTCGCATAAAAAAGGTTAAAATAATAGGTGATTTGGTGTTGATTTTGAGATTTTGATGTGGTATACTTTTAATGTAATTTGAGCTTTTCGAGCCGAAAAGAGAAAGCGGGGAAAACTATGTTTCAAAATTCCAAATGGATTAAAGCATCAGAATATGTAAACGAAGGCTGTTATGATTTTTATAAGAGCATTGTGCTTGAAAAAAAGCCTGTGAAGGCGATTCTCAGTATTACTTCTCTCGGGCTTTACCGTGCCCATATAAACGGTAAGCGTGTGGGAAAAGAAATTCTTACCCCGTACTGGACAGAGTATAAGCACCGTCTGCAGTACCAGACCTATGACGTGACGGATATGCTTGAAAAGGATAATGAAATAAGCATAGTTTGTGCCGAAGGCTGGGCAATCGGACTTTCCCATACACGTCCCGACCACCGCACAATTTTCGGCGATAATCCTGCGCTTATTTTTGAGCTTGGAATTGAGCTTGAAGACGGAACAAAGCAGATAGTTGTTTCAGATGAAAGTGTGAATGTACGCTCTTCGCATATTGTTTCTTCTTCAATCTATAACGGCGAAACGGTGGATAAAACGGCTGAAATACGTGAGCTTGGCAAGGCACAGCACGATGCGGGTGTTGAAACAAATATCGTAGAGCAGGTTGGCGAAAAGGTGCTTGAGCAGGATATAATAACACCTGTGTCTTACTTTGTTACGCCGAAAGGCGAAAGAGTAATTGACTTCGGACAGAATTTTGCAGGCTATGTTGAGCTTACAATAAACGGAAAACACGGTGACAGGGTAGTTCTCAGCCATGCAGAGGTGCTTGATAAGGACGGAAACTTCTATACTGAAAACCTGCGTACTGCAAAAGCACAGAACACCTACGTGCTGTCGGGAGAGGGCACAGAGGTGTTTAAGCCTACCTTTACTTGGCAGGGCTTTCGCTATGTAAGACTTGACGAGTATCCGTCAGATGATGTTGAACTTTCGGCGTTTAAGGGAATTGTCATACATTCCGATATGAAAAAGACGTGTGATTTTGTGTGCGGAAATGACAAAATAAATCAGCTTTATCATAATATCGTGTGGGGACAGAAGAGTAACTTTATCGATGTTCCAACCGACTGTCCTCAAAGAAACGAAAGACTTGGCTGGACGGGCGATGCGCAGGTGTTTGCAAAAACGGCGGCAATTAACTTTGATGTTGAAAGATTTTTCAAAAAGTGGCTGCTTGACCTTGCGGCAAGACAGAGAGAGTGCGGTGCGGTTGATTGGTTTATTCCCACAGACGTGTATAATTGGAACGAAAAATATACCTCTGCCGCCTGGGGTGATGCAGCAACAATCTGTCCTTGGCAGATGTATATGGCTTACGGCAATAAGGAAATTCTTGAAAACCAGTTTGACAGTATGAAAAAGTGGGTTGACTATATCCGTTCAAGAGGTCCTGAGGAATACCTGTGGCTTGGCGACAGACACTTCGGAGATTGGCTTGCTATGGATAAATATGACGGAAGCTACCACGGTGCAACAGATACGGATTATATTGCCTCTGCTTACTACGCTTACAGCACAAGTCTTGTTGTTAAAGCAGGCAAGGTGCTGGGAAAAGATGTTTCTGAGTATGAAAAGCTGTATGAAAATATAGTAAAGGCATTTAAGGGTAAGTATTTTGAAAACGGAGCTCTTACCCAAAACACACAGACTGCCTGCACTCTTGCACTTTTCTTTGATTTGTGCGACGATAAAAAGCGTGTTGCAGAAAAGCTTGCAACTCTTGTTCGTGATAACGGTACAAGAATAACAACGGGCTTTGTGGGAACACCCTATATTATGCACGCTCTGTCGGATAACGGCTACGGGGATGTTGCCATGGATCTTCTTCTTCAGGAAAATATCCCTTCGTGGCTGTATTCGGTAAATCACGGAGCAACCACAATGTGGGAGCATTGGGACGGAATACGTGAGGACGGCACTTTCTGGAGCAAGGATATGAATTCCTATAACCACTACGCATACGGTGCGGTGTTTGACTGGATGTTTGAAAACATTTCGGGTATAAGGGTGCTTCCCGACGGCGCAGGCTATACCCATATTCAGATAAAGCCGATAGCCGACAGACGACTTGGCTTTGCAAAAACCCAATTTGACTCACGTCAGGGAACAATCAGAACAATGTGGAATTATAAGGGTGACTTTGTTCACTACGAATTTGAAATACCACAAGGAGTTACTGCGGAAATTGTTCTTCCGAGTGTTACCAAAACCGTTACAGGCGGAAGATATATGTTTGAATGTAAGATAAAATAACAGAACACGGAGAAATAAAGTGACCATATTACAAAGATACATAAACGTAAGAAAAAAGCTTTTTGACAAATACTATTCAAAGCTTAATGAAAAGCAAAGAGAAGCGGTGTATATTTCCGACGGACCGCTGCTTGTTCTTGCAGGTGCGGGAAGCGGAAAAACAACGGTGCTTGTCCAGAGAATAGCACACCTCATAAAGTTCGGCAGAGCAATGGAGATAAATGAGATTCCCGAAGAAAAGCTGCCCGAGCCTTATGTGGAAATGCTTGAAAAGCTGGCAGAGCAGGAGAATCCCGAAACTGAAATGCTTGTCAGCGCTCTTGATACCTTTGCAGTGGATAAGGCAAGTCCCTATGAAATACTGTCAATCACCTTTACCAATAAAGCGGCAAAGGAAATGAAGGACAGACTTGAAAAGAGACTTGGTGAAACGGCACTTGGTATATGGGCGGGAACTTTCCACTCAATCTGTGCAAAGATACTGAGAATGCATATTGATAAAATCGGACGTGACAGCTCGTTTACCATCTACGATACAGACGATCAGAAAAAGCTGATGAATGACTGTATTAAGGAGCTGGAGCTTAACGATAAAATGTTTCCTGCAAAAAGCGTGCTGTCCGAAATCAGCAGATGCAAGGAAAAGCTTATTGACGAAAATATGTATGCTTCTTCCATTGCCATGAACGATATAAGAAGAAACGGCATAGCAAGGCTGTTTAAGCTTTACGAAACAAAAAAAAGAGCGGCAAATGCCGTTGACTTTGACGATATAATCTGCCTTACCGTAAAGCTGTTTTCTCAGTGCCCCGAAGTTCTTGATAAGTTCAGACAGCGCTTTAAGTATATTCTTGTTGACGAGTATCAGGATACCAATAAAGCACAGTTTGTGCTTACAAGTATGCTGTGTAACGAGCAGAAAAATATTATGGTTGTGGGTGACGATGACCAGAGTATTTATAAATTCAGAGGTGCTACAATTGAAAATATCTTGTCCTTTGACAAGAATTTTGATAAGGCAAGAGTTGTAAAGCTTGAACAGAATTACCGTTCAACGGATATGATAATAGGTGCGGCAAACTCTGTCATTAAGAATAACAGCGGACGTAAGGGCAAAACGCTTTGGACGAAAAATACGGGCGGCGAAAAGGTGACCGTCAAAAAGTGCGAAAATCAGAACGCCGAGGCACAGTATGTGGTGGATAAAATCACAGAGCTTACAGGGGATAACAGCTTTACCTTCGGCGATTTTGCAGTGCTCTACCGAAATAATGCCCAGTCAAACAGCCTTGAAACGGTGTTTGCAAAAAGCGGTATACCTTACAGAATTTTGGGCGGCACACGCTTCTATGACAGAAAAGAAGTCAAGGATGTTGTGGCATACCTTTGCGTAATAGCAAACGCCAATGATAAGGTAAGACTTAAGAGAATCATCAATACTCCCAAACGGGGAATAGGCGACGCTACCGTAGACGAGGTTGACAGAATTTCTGTGGACGAAAACAAGGATATGCTGTGGGTGTGCAGAAATGCAGCCATGTTCCCGTCACTGTCAAGAAGCAGCGCAAAGCTTTTGCTTTTTGCAGAGCTTATGGACGAGCTTGCCGACAGCGCAGAAAAAATCGGTCTTGGACCGCTTGTTGAAAAGGTGCTTCAAAAATCAGGCTATCTTGAAATGCTCCGTGCTCTTGATGAAACAGAAGGCAAGGAAAGAACAGAAAACGTAAAGGAACTTGTGTCAAACGCCGTACAGTACGATGAAAACGATGAAAATGCCACTCTTTCGGGTTTTCTCGAAGAGGTCGCACTTGTTTCGGATGTTGATAATTATGATCCCGAAGCGCCTGCCGTTGTAATGATGACGGTACATTCCTCAAAGGGACTTGAGTTTCCCTGCGTGTTTGTGTCGGGACTTGAAGAAAATATATTCCCCGGTGCTCAATCTTCAGTTGATGAGGAAGAGCTTGAGGAAGAAAGACGTCTTTGCTACGTTGCCATTACCAGAGCAAAGAAACGCCTTTTCCTGCTTCACTGCAATTCAAGAATGATGTACGGGAAAACCGACTTTAACCGCCGTTCAAGATTTATAGACGAAATCGCCGAACAGTTCTGTGAATACGAGGAAGCTTATTTTACACGTATGGAGCAGTCACAGTCAGACTTTATGAATACCTATTCGGGCTACGGCGGATTTGCCGCACCTAAAACGGTGAACAAAGAATATATATTCTCCGATGATGCTCCGTGGAATAAACGTAAGAAAGAATACGAAATGACAACGGCAATGCCCAAAAAGAGCCCTGCACCTGCGACGAACTCCAATATATTCAAGGTTGGCGACAGCGTGACACATCCCATTTTCGGCGACGGCTTTGTGCTTTCTGCAAAGCCTATGTCAAACGATGTGATGTATGAGGTTGCCTTTGATAAGGTAGGTACAAAGAAAATAATGGGCAACTATGCCAAGATGAGCAAAAAATCGTGATTTTTCAAAAAAACGCACTTTTTTCGATTTTTTCAACTTTTCGAAACCCACGTAATAGAGCCAAAAACGGGGGATTTTCAGCTAAAAAATAAAAATTTTAAAAAAATGCAAAAAAACACTTGATTTTTCTGAAAGTATGTGTTATAATACCACCGTTGCGTATGGGAGGGAATTCCTGTACACTGATATGTAAATAATAAAAGATAACATAAAACGGAGGTGTTTTTAATGGCAAAGTGCGCAGTATGCGGTAAGGGCGTTACATTCGGTTGCAATGTTTCTCACTCCAACAGAAAGACAAACAGAACCTTCAAGCCCAACATCCGTAAGGTAAAGGTAGTTGAAAACGGAACTCACAAGACAGTTAACGTATGTTCTCGCTGCCTTCGTTCCAACAAGGTAACAAGAGCTAACTAATTCTTGTTTCTTTTGGTTCATTTATAATGAATATCTTAAAGCCATGACTGAAAAAAGGTCGTGGCTTTTTGATTTTTACGGATAAAAAAAACTGCCTCCTTCCAAAAAGGAGACAGTCCGTTAAGTTTAATAATACCTGTACTTTTTCCTGTTTAAAACAAGAAAAACGCCGAATACAAACACCATTGCAACCTCTGCCGCAACAACGCTGAACCATATTCCGTCAAGCCCCCAGACAACAGGGAACAGAAGAATAAAGATAAGCTGGAAAATAAAGGTGCGCAGAAAAGCTATGATTGCCGAAACAAGCCCGTCGTTGAGGGCTGTAAAGAAGCCTGAGCCGAATATTGCAAAGCCCATAAATAAGAATGAAAATGCGTAAACAAAAAAGGCGTGGCTTGTCATTTCGTATAATGCCTTGTCGTAGCCTGCGAAAATGTATGACATGGTGTCGCCGAAAGCAAGACAGGATAAAAACATAATAACGGAGGAAACGCCGAGAATGAGAAAACTGCGTTTAAGTAAGCCTTGTAGCTCCTTTGTGTTGTCAGCACCGAAGTGATAGCTTATGACAGGGGAAACACCCACAGAATATCCCACAAATATGGCGTTGAAAATCATACCTACATACATCAGTATTCCGTATGCCGCAACACCGTCCTGACCTGCATAGTTTAAAAGCTGAATGTTGTAAAGCATACCCACAACCGACATTGCAATGTTGTTCATAAGCTCGCTTGAGCCGTTGGTGGACGCCTTGATAAGTGCACGTGAATCAAAGCTTGTCTTTGTAAGACGAAGACGGGAGGTGTTCTTTCTTGCAAAATATACTATGGGGATAACGCCGCCCACAGTCTGACTGATAGCCGTTGCTGCCGCCGCACCGATAAGCCCCAAGGGAAGGATACCTACAAGAAGTGCATCAAGAATAATGTTGCAGACTCCCGATATTACCGTGATGATAAGACCAAGCCTAGGCTTTTCTGCAGTAATAAAAAACGTCTGAAACTCCATCTGAAGCATAAAGAAGGGAAGAGCGATAAGTATTATTCTGCTGTACAGAACTGCGTTGTCAAGAAGAGCACCCTCTGCACCCATAAGAGATGCTATGGGGCGGACGAAAACAATGCCGAGTATTGCAAGAAGAGTACCTATTGCCACTGTGACGTATATGAGTAAAGAAAAGTATCGGTTTGCTCTTTCGTCGTCGCCTTCACCCATGGTTCTTGCAACAAGAGCACTTCCGCCCGAGCCGAGCATAAAGCCCACAGCACCCAGAATCATAAGTAACGGCATTATAAAGTTTACAGCCGCAAAGGGCTCTTTTCCTGCAAAATTAGATACAAAAAATCCGTCCACCACGCTGTAAATGGATGTAAACATCATCATTACCATCGACGGCAGAGTAAATCTCAACAGCTTTTTGCAGTTGAAATGCTCCGATAATTTGATTTCCACATAATCGCTCCTTTCAAATCCATAGCGTATTATATACGTTTGACGGAACAATGTCAATAAATAATGTGTAAATGAATATTTTTTTGACAGGCTGTCAAAGTCCTGTTTTTTGGACACCCGTTGCTTTATAATGAAGGTACAAAATAAAGCAAAGGAGATAATACAAATGAAAAAGATATTCAATTTTGCAATAATGGCAGGAATAATAATCATAATGGCAGGTGCAGGCGGATATGAAACAATGAGCGCATCGTTTGCCAAAAGCTTTGCAATTATGATGTCGGGAGCAACACTTACGGCAGTAGGTGCAGTGGGAAAAGAAAAGTATATAAAGTACCGTAAAAGATGCGTGATGCTTGCAAAGAAAAAAAGAAACGCTCTGACAAAAGCAGATGCTGCTATTGGTGCAAATCTTACCAAAATCGGCTGCTGTCAGAAAGTGTAGAAGCTTTCACCCGTCTGTCTTTGAAGATAGAATCACAGCTTTTAAGAGAGTAAACCTTTAAGACGTTGACATTTGAAAATCAATGTGCTATACTTTTGAAAACGGATTTAATATATAAGCTTACGTGCCGAAAAGCAAAAAGACTTGCGGCAACAGCATTTTAAATGTGGAGTGAGGAATATGGTTTATACCAAGAATCTTGTGCAAAAGTATGAAACTGATGTCTTTGTTGCAGGTGGAGGACCCTCGGGCTTTGCTGCGGCAGTTGCGGCGGCAAGAATGGGAAAAAGCGTGTTTCTAGCAGAAAGTCAGGGCTCATTCGGCGGAACGGGTTGTGCGGGACTTGTGCCTGCCTTTGCACCCTTTTCGGACGGAGAAAAGATAATTGTCAAGGGAATAGGACTTGAAGTAAGAAAATCTGTATCAAAGAATATACCTCTTGAAAAATACTGGACACCTGTTAAGGCGGAGGAACTGAAACGTACATACGATGATATTGCAGTAAAAAGCGGAGTTGTTTTCTCTTTCTTTACGACAGTGTGCGATGTTGTGACAAACGGCGACAGAATCGAAAATGTTGTGCTTTGGGCAAAGTCGGGACTTTTCAGCGTAAAGGCAAAAATATATATCGACTGTACAGGCGACGGCGACCTTTGTGCCTTCGGAGGCGGAAAATTTGAGGTGGGTGACGAGCTTCATAACGTAATGCCGCCCACACTTTGCTCAATGTGGTCAAACGTGGATTATTCCAACAGAGGAAAAACAACCGATGCACTTCTTGAAAAAGCAATAAATGACGGTGTGTTTACATATCCCGACAGACATCTTCCGGGAATGTTTGACACAGATCCCGAACACGGTATGGACGGCGGAAATCTCGGTCATATTTTCGGCTGTAACCCGCTGGACGAAATGTCGCTGACAAAGGCAATGGTGTGGGGAAGAAAATCGGTGCTTGAGTACGGAAGATATTATAAAGAATACATTTCAGGCTATAAGAACGCAAATCTTGTTGCCACAGGCTCAATTCTTGGCGTCCGTGAGTCAAGAAGAATTACCTGCGATTATACTCTCAATGTTGAGGACTTCAAAAACAGAGCTTCCTTTGAGGACGAAATCGGAAGATACTGCTATCCCGTTGATATTCATATAATGAATACCGATAAAGGGGAATATGACCGCTTCAAGCAGGAGTATTTCAAAGACCTGAAATATAAAAAAGGCGAGTCCTACGGAATACCCTACAGAAGCCTTGTGCCCGTGTCCTTCTCAAACGTGCTGGTTGCAGGAAGATGTATGGGCGTTGACAGAAGTATGCAGGCTTCAATCCGAGTAATGCCGAGCTGTTTTGTAACAGGCGAGGGTGCGGGAACTGCTGCGGCACTTTGCTGTGATAAGGGTGATACAAGAACGGTGGACGGAAAGGTTCTCAGACAGAAGCTTATGGAAAACGGAGCAATATAAATTATGAGAAAGAAGAGGCTGTATCAAAACAGAATGATACAGCCTCGAGCTTGTCGCAAAACCATTGTGAAAGTTTAGGTCAAGCCTTTTCAAAGGCTTGCGGTTTCCAAAGGCAGAGCCTTGGTCGCCGTCCGCAGACGGCGAAATTCCTTATGCTTCATAAAGCGCAGGAAAGGTGAATTTACCG
>JAZQFS010000046.1:0-4069 GCA_045539625.1 Eubacteriales bacterium
GCTCCGTTATCAGCCACCTGCGTTTTAAGCACCATTTTTGAACTGTTTTCAATGATGTACTGATAGCCGTCACGCATTACCATAACGCTTTTCATTCCGTCCATATCGCTTTCGGAATACATCATATCGTCCTTAAATGCGTTTTTTGATATTACCTCAATACCCTGAACGGTGGTTTTCATTTCCATTGTGTATTCGCCGCCGGAGAGGTATTTCTCAAAGTATGCAAGGGTTTTGGTAGAAGAAACAGGGATTTCGTTTGTTTCATTGACCGACTCGTCGTTCTGTTCATCCCGTTTGTTATCGGGAGTCTCTTCCTGATTTTCAATTTGTTTATTTATTTCCTCGCCGCCCGATGGCTTTTTCGTGTCTTCAAAGCAGGAAACAAGCGAAAAAACCATTATAACGCTGAGCAGTATTGCAATTAACTTTTTCATTTACGTAACCTCGCTTTCAGTGGGGTTGAAAATTTGTTTTCGCTTTATGACAGTCTCACAAGGTACTGACAGTAAGCGTACACATTCTGAATCTTCTTTGCTTCAACTCCGTCATCAGCGTGGATGATGGGTTGTGTTTCCGAAGGAGTTACGTAAAGCTTGAATACAATTGCATTCTGTCCGGGGCGCATATTGCGTATCTTCTTGTATTCAATATCCTTGCTCTTAATTCCTATGTAATCGAAAATAATAGACTCTATCTCCGGATTTGAAAAGCACTTTAGAAGATCGGACGATTCGTGTACGTCGAGAATATGTCCTGCTTCTTCAAACGAAATATTGTAGCACTTAAATTCGCCTTCGTTGATAACCGAAAGCATACTACTGTTGTCAAGTAATAAAACCGGTAAATCCTTTGAGTTATACATTGTAAATCCTCCTTATGAATTTAATTAAAAGTTGTAATCGGGAAGCTCTGTGAGGTGGTCTACCGTAACCGTTCCGTCATAATAGGAAACGCTTATATAGTAGGTGCCGTTGGTGCCCCACCAGCCACCTGACGAGAGCATATCCTCCTCGCTCATTCCGAAACCGTAAAAATCGGTGTACTTGTAGCCGTCGGATTTAAGTCCGTTTATCCAAGAGAGCATTTCCTCCTCGGAGGTGTCGCTTATTTCTGTGCGGTAGGAGGCAACAGCCGCCTGTGTGCCACCGGGATATTTGCGAAGAGCCTTGGGCCAGCCGTTATTTTTCGCCTCGGCTTGGGCATTTATATCCTCAATATTTCCAAAAAGACCGCTAAGGTCGCCGGATTCGCCGCCCGTAAGCCCTGCAAGTGCTTCGAGAGCACCGAGTGCCTCGCCAAGCTGTCCCAGCTCGCTGTAATCAGAGCTTTCTGTGTCCTCAGATCCGCCGAAAAGTCCCAAAAGACCGCCCGACTTTTCTTTTTCGTTTTCATCTTCGTTACTGCCAAGCGACAGTCCGCTGAAAATGCCTTCGCCGTTTGTTTCAATTCCTGCCTTGTCAAGCAGAGAATTTATGAGTGCTCCGCCTATAAGCGCGAAAATGATGCCGATAACAATACCTATAACCGTCATAATTATGGCAGCTCTTGCAAGTGACCGCTTGCATATCTTACGGCATCCGCCGCACGCCCAGACTATCGTAAGGATAAGTCCGACAACCGGTATGCACATAAGGAGCATTATTCCTATAAATCCCCACGCCGAGATAGGCTCGTATTTCGTCCCCTTGACCGATTCAGCCGTTAGCGCTATAGGCTGTGCGGGAGGTGGAGTATAAGGCTGCTGATATTGGGGCTGTCCGTAGTTTTGTGCGGGCGGTGCCTGAGGCGGTTGCTGTTGATAGCCTTGCTGAGGGGGTGCCTGATATGTAGCCTGTGGCTGTGGTGCAGCAGTCTGCTGTGCCGCAGGCTGTGCGTTTTCCGCTATTACCGCTTCGGGAGCTTTTTCTGCGACTGCCTCTGCCGGCTGTTCCGTTGCCGCTTTAGACTCGGATGCCTTTGTTCCGCATTCGGTACAAAAAGCTACTCCCTCGGGGATTTCCTTGCCGCAGTTGGTACAGAATTTAGCCATGGTGGTCTCCTTTCTTATTTATTCCGTGTGTATGTTACACCGTCAAAAATAAGCGTATCGCCGTCGAGCTTGTATTCAACGGTATCACTTTCGCTTGCGAGACCGAAAAGTGCTTTTGCCGTAAGCTCCATTTCGGTATCGCTCTTGATTTCGTACTCGATAGTCATCAGCATATCAAGTCCCGCAAGGGCTTCGTCAATGTCTTCATCGTCACCGAACATATCCTCGGTAAGTCCGTAGCGAACCTTGCCGTCATCGGTAAACTGTATTCCGAGACCGTATTCGGTTTCGGTTTCGGTGTCAACAAGCTTCCACGTGCCGACTATTGCCTTTTTATTAGGACTTCCTCCACATGAGGCAAGGGAAAGAAGCATCAAGCCAGCCAAAAGTACTGCTAATATCTTTTTCATAGTGTTATCCTCCTTAAAATAGTTTTAACTCCAATACATAATACTCAGCTTATAAACACCGAGATCTATATCATATCTGTAAGCAAGATGCAGGGTTGCCGAACCGTTTGCAAGCTCTGTCTTGAACATACAGCTGCTTCCCGGGAGAACTGCCCACCAAGCCTCGCTCTGAAGGTCAGCAAGCGAGGTTGCCTCGGTCTTTTTTTCGGCATCTTTGTAAAGCTTGCCGTCATCGGAAAGAGAAATCATCTTTGCATATAGCTTTTCAAACCAAGCGTTGAAGTCCTCTTCGGTTGTTGCGTCTTTGTCAACGTTTATTGTGATATAACCCGTACTGCCTCTCTTTCCTGCTGGGGTGCTGCCGTCCATTTCAAGCTCATCAAAGGAAACAAAGTGATTGGGCGTTATATCTTCTTCGGCGAAGCCGTATATTTTCAGGAAATCTGCAACGCTTAATGCTTCGTCCTCTGTTTCTGATGTTTCTGATGTTTCTGCATCGTTATCTGTGTTTGAATCGGCAAAGCTTTCTTTGATGGTTTCATCATTATTTTCTTCTGTCTGCTGTTCCTGCTGTTCTATTTGGTTCTCGACCTCCGAGAGTATGCTGTCAAGGTCACATGAGGCGAGAGAAAATGTCATAAGACCTGCTAAAAGAATTACCAGCAGCTTTTTCATCATATATTCCTCCTTGTATAAAGGCTGGGGCGGAGGGAGCCGCCCCTTGACATAAGATTTATTTCTTCAGATTTTCAACCATACGAACTGCTATAATGAGTGCCTGCTCGCGTGTTGCATTTGCATAGCCGTTTGCCTGTTCTTCGGTTGTTACGTTCTTGGGTGCAAACTTGTTGTTACCAACACCGTTGATAATTCCGTTTGCCGCCATAAAGTACACACTGTCCTTTGCCCAATCGGAGATATCTTTGTCATCCGCAAAGGGTGTGGGCTTTTCGTAAGGGAGAGTAAACTGTGCATCGGTCGAAAGAGTCCAGCCGGGGAGCGTGACTCTCTTGAATACACGTGTCAGCATCGTTGCTGCCTGCTCACGGTTTAAGAGGTCGCTTGGTGAATAGGTTGTAGCCGAAGTTCCGTTTACCGCACCGATGTTGTATGCCTTAAGTATCTCAACGTCAGTTGTGTCCGTAAAGGGATTTGCAAGAGCAGGAAGTGCCGCCGTTCCCGAAAGCGCCTCGTAAACCTTAACTGCCACTGCCGCAAATTCTGCTCTTGTGATATCGGCTGTTAAATCAGCTCCGTCAAGAATTTCGGGGATAAGTCCGAGAGCCTCTGCTTGCTGAAGCTCTGACTGTGCCCAAGAAGATGCATCAAATGCAGGAGCGTTTACTGAAAGAACATTAGACCAATCCGAATAGCCAAGAGGTCCGCCATAGCGAACACGAAGCTGTACATGGCTTTCTGATGTCAGTGCCGCTGTCGTGCTTGTCTGTCGGTCTCCTTCGTAAAGCGGCCAGTGAGAGTTGGCTACATATACCTCTACCCAATCTCCACCGTTTACACTTATCTGTGCCTGAAGCTCATCAAGGGTGCTTTCGTCATTCATTTCATAATAAAGGTCTGCACTGAATACAGAATCGGGTGTATCAAGCTCAAAGTAAACATACGCTTC
>JAZQFS010000047.1:0-26522 GCA_045539625.1 Eubacteriales bacterium
CCCGTACTTTTGTGTATGGGGAGTTTTTTTGAACAAAAAAAGACTGTGCTCAAAGCACAGCCCAGTCTGTAGCAAAACCATTATGAAAGTTTAGGTCAAGCCTTTTCAAAGGCTTGCAGTTTCCAAAGACAGCGTCTTTGCTCGCCGTCCGCAGACGGCGAAACTCCTTATGCTTCATAAAGCGCAGGAAAGGTGAATTTTTCGTCCTAAAAGGGCGAAAAAGAGGAAAACCCTCGCCGGGGGTTTTCCTAAAACGTGAGATAAAACATACTTTTTGGCAGGCTCAAACTGTGCTCAAAGCACAGCCTTAAAAATGTACATTTCTTTAATTGCCTTTGTAAAGGGTTTCGGAAGAAACTATGAACGCAGTTTCTCTTTTATGTTCCTGCCCTCCGAACACCGACACACCCACTGCCGCCGTCAAAAACACCAGCAATACAACGGTTGCCGCAAATATAAGCTTTGTTTCAAGAGAAAACCTCTTTGACATTTATCTATCATTCCTTTACAAATTACATACATCGAAGTTAAAAAATAATCATTTTTTGTTTACAAATATGTTATACCACCAATAATTCAATTTGTCAATACTTTTTATCAATTTTCTTAATATTTACAGGATTTCGGCAAATTTTGATTTTGGATTTTGTAAACATTCAACAAAGTACGTTGACACATTGGCTGCACAGCGGTATAATATCGGGTACAGGAAATGAATTTTTTATATTTATTGCATAAAAAACCAATGGAGGTATGAATATGACAAAATCACGGTTTAATCTTCCGAGATATACGCTCAGCGAAGAGCTGCTCAACTCAATCAGCCACGGCATAGGAGCTTGCCTTTCGGTTGCCGCACTTGTACTGTGTGTTGTAAGAGCCGCCTTTCAAAGCACGGCAGCAGGCGTTGTCGGCTCTGCGATTTACGGCTCTACGCTTGTTATACTTTACTGTATGTCAACGCTTTACCACGCAATAACCAATCAGACGGCAAGACGTGTTTTCAGAGTATTTGACCATACCTCGATTTATCTGCTTATAGCAGGCACATACACCCCCATTACTCTTGTAACGCTGAGAGGTGCTATGGGATGGGTGCTTTTCGGAATAGTATGGGGAATTGCAATTCTGGGAATTGTGCTTAATTCCGTTAACATTGAACGCTTCAAGGTATTTTCCATGATAAGCTACATCGTTATGGGCTGGGCGGTTGTAATCGGTGCAAAAGACATAATCGCAAAGCTTGACAGGGGCGGTCTTATGTTCCTTCTTTACGGAGGAATTGCTTACACGGTGGGTATCATCTTCTACGCCCTCAAAAAGAAAAGATATATGCACTCTGTATGGCACTTCTTTGTGCTTGCGGGAAGTATTCTTCAGTTCTTCTGCATATATGTTTACGTTCTGCCCGTCAGATAAACAAATCCTTCACAACATCGGTGAGCTGTCCTTTTTTGGGGCAGCTCATTTTGTCATTTTGTAACAATTTACAATTTTTCGACAGTTATTTTCGGTGAAATGTCATAATTTTGCTTTGAATTTTGTAAACAATCAACAATTATTGTTGACACAAGCCCATCAAAAAGCTATAATAACAGAGTATAATTGTGTCAAAATTTGTTTTGTCACAATACTACTTTTTTAAATATAATAATGTATATTAAGTGTGAAGTAAACACACTGCGAAACGAGGTTCACAAATGAGCATCAAGGTAACAAAATTCGGCGGCAGTTCTCTTGCAAGTGCCGAACAGTTCAAGAAGGTTGCAGACATCGTTCTTGCTGACCGTGACAGAAAATATGTAGTCCCTTCAGCGCCGGGTAAGCGTTTTTCAGGCGACACAAAGGTTACTGACCTTCTCTATCAGTGCTATGACGAATTCAGCAGAGGCGAGGATTCTCCCGCTTTTGTACAAATCAAGGAAAGATACAATCTCATCATCGAAGGTCTCGGTCTTGACCTTTCTCTTGACCGTGAGTTTGAGCTTCTCAGACTCAGCTTTATCGGCAGAGCAGGACGTGACTACGCCGCAAGCCGAGGTGAGTACCTTAACGGTATCATTCTTGCAAAGTATCTTGGCTTTGACTTTATCGATGCTGCCGATGTTATTTTCTTCAAGGGCGACGGCACATTTGATTCAGAAAAGACAAACGACATTATGAGCGAGCGTCTTGCAAAAAGCGACTATGCCGTTATTCCCGGTTTCTACGGCAAAATGCCCAACGATACCATCCGCACCTTCTCAAGAGGCGGCTCTGACATCACAGGCGCCATCGTTGCAAGAGCTGCACACGCAGACGAATACGAAAACTGGACGGATGTTTCAGGCTTTATGATTGCCGATCCCAGAATCGTTGAAAATCCCAAGTATATTTCCGTAATCACCTACAAGGAGCTTCGTGAGCTTTCCTATATGGGTGCTACCGTTCTTCACGCAGATTCCATCTTCCCCGTAAAGACAAGCGGTATTCCCATTCACATCAAGAACACCAATGCTCCCGAGGACGAGGGTACCATGATTGTTACCCATACAGAGCCCTCCAAGGACACGGCTGTAATTACAGGTATTGCAGGTAAGAAAGACTTCTCCGTTCTTACTCTTGAAAAGGATATGATGAACGAGGAAAAGGGCTTTGGCAGACGTCTTTTACAGGTTCTTGAAAGACACGACCTTTCCTTTGAGCATCTTCCCAGCGGTATTGACACCATGAGCGTTGTCATAAACGACCACGAGCTTGCAGGCAAGGAAGACGACATCATCGCTGACCTTGTTGAGTCCTGTGCTCCCGACACAATCAGCGTCGAAAAGAACATTGCTCTTATTGCTGTTGTGGGCAGAGGTATGAGAAATGCCAAGGGTACTGCGGCAAGTCTTTTCAGTGCACTTGCAGCAGCCGACATCAACATCAGAATGATTGACCAGGGCTCAAGTGAGCTTAACATCATCGTCGGTGTTGACAACAAGGACTTTGAAAAGGCTATCACAGAGACCTATGCGTACTTTGACAAAAACGGTCTCATTTAAAACATTTCCTTAAATTGTTCACAAAATACTGTAGAATTTAGTGCTTTATTGTGCTAAAATCTTGACAACAAATAAAGGCGATGACCGGAAACAAGTAGGTCTGTTTTGTGATTCTTCAGAGAGCCGTCGGTTGGTGAAAGACGGTAGATGACAAACACACCGAATACATTCCGAGAGCTTCATACCGAAGTCCTGCGACGGCAGAAATAGGCTATGACGTTTCACACACGTTACAGTGTAAGGGTTAAGGCAGAGCCTTGAGGTGAGAAAACATTCTCGAGTGGTTTTCTTACGGTGACTGTCCGACCTGCTAAGGCTTTTCCCGAAAGGTAAAGGCAAATTGAGGTGGTACCACGATTTAATCGTCCTCTGCTATTTAAGTTGGCAGAGGACTTTTTTTATACCGTTTGTCCGAAGCCAAAGAAAGGAATGAGTTAAATGGTATTAAAGATTTTATTACTGGTTATTTTCTTTGCGGTTACGGTAGGTGTGGGCATTTATTGCCGTAAAAGTGCCACAGACGTTAGCGGCTTTGTTCTTGGCGGAAGAAGCGTAGGTCCGTGGCTTACGGCGTTTGCATACGGCACAAGCTACTTCTCGGCAGTTATCTTCATCGGCTATGCAGGTCAGTTCGGTTGGAAATACGGTATTGCTTCCACGTGGATCGGTATAGGAAATGCAGTTCTCGGCTCACTTCTTGCATGGGTTATTTTAGGACGCCGTACAAGAATTATGACACAGACTCTCGGCTCTGCAACAATGCCCGAATTCTTTGAAAAGAGATACAACTCCAAGTCTCTTAAGGTTGTGGCTTCTGCAATCACCTTTGTTTTCCTTATCCCCTACACCGCATCTCTTTACAACGGTCTTTCAAGACTTTTTGAATCCGCATTCGGCATTGACTATGCTTACTGTGTAATTGCCATGTCCGTTCTTACAGGTATTTACGTAATTGCAGGCGGTTATATGGCAACAGCTATTAACGACTTTATTCAGGGTATTATAATGCTTATCGGTATTGTTGCGGTAATCGGTGCCGTACTTGGCAGCCACGGCGGCTTTATCGGCTCACTTACAGAGCTTACAAAGGTAGCCGTTCCCGAAACTGCAGGTCCCATAACCGAAGCAGGCACCTTTGCTTCAATGTTCGGTCCCGATCCCGTAAATCTCCTTGGCGTTGTAATTCTTACATCACTCGGTACATGGGGACTTCCTCAGATGGTACAGAAATTCTACGCCATCAAGAGTGAAAAATCCATCAAGAGAGGTACTCTTATTTCAACCTTCTTTGCAGTTATCGTAGCAGGCGGCTGTTACTTTTTGGGCGGATTTGCCAGAATCTCAGGCGTTACCGTTCAGCCCGGCACCGACGTTCCCGTAGGCGGCTACGATGCAGTTATTCCCACAATGCTTGAAGGTCTTCCCACATTACTTATTGCAATTGTTATTGTACTTGTTCTTTCCGCATCAATGTCAACCCTTTCTTCCCTTGTTCTTACATCAAGCTCAACACTTACGCTTGACTTCATCAAGGGCACCTTCGTTAAGGATATGAAGGAAAAGAAGCAGCTTCTCATTATGCGTATTTTCATCGTTGTATTTATCGTACTTTCCGCAGTAATTGCCATCTTCCAGGTTAAGGCAAAGAGCGATGCCGTTGCATTTATTGCACAGCTTATGGGCGTATCGTGGGGTGCTCTTGCAGGTGCTTTCCTTGCTCCCTTCCTGTACGGTCTGTACGCAAAGTGGGCTTCCAAGGCAGCTACATGGGCTTGTATGATTTTCGGTGCCGGCATTATGATTGCAAACCTTCTGTTCAGAAGCTCCTTCCCCGTACTTCTTCAGTCTCCCATCAACTGCGGTGCTTTCGCAATGATTGCAGGTCTTATCATCTTCCCCGTGGTTTCACTTATTACCAAAAAGCCTGACAAGGCTGTTGTGGAACACGCATTTACAGGAGTTTCCGAAAGACTTGACGACTAACATCTGACAAAATTTCAGGTTTTGCAACAGATTCACGGTTCGTGTGGGCATCGCCCCCTACAAATTAAATGCAAAATTCAAGGAGTCACCCGTTTGGGTGACTCCTTTCAGTCTGTTGAAAAAGTATGTTTTTTTCAACAGACTGAAATCCGAGGTTCATAAGCCTCGGATTTTTCTTATATTCCATTAAAGCCGTCAATCGTAAAGATGTATTCCCTCACACACACGCAGATTTAACAGCTTGTTTTCTGCCTTCTTATCAAAAGAAAGTTCAAAGCTCACATTCCTGTCAAAACGGGTAAAGCCAAACTGTCTTTTCTCACCGCCGTCGCAGAAAATGCCGTCTGTTACAAAATAAACCGCACACACGCCGCCGTCAAATACCGCCGTAACTGTGTGATTCTTGCCATCGGACAGTATTTCGTCGTCATTGATAAATTCAAATTTATCCTGACCGTTTTTCACGGTGATTTTTATATTGCCGTTTTCTTCACGTGTTATACAAAGTGTATCCGAGGAGTACAAAATACCCTTTTCCTCACCTGTTTCAAAGCGGATACTGCAGGATTTTTCATTGCCTGCATACAAAACCGCGCCGTCTGTATTTTTTTAGTCTGCCGTTTCAGAGGGACTTTCCCAAAGACTCTCCACCTGACGTTTGTCAAGCTTATGCACACGGGCTACCGTCTTTTGGGTTTCTGTAAGATAATACTCGCCCTCGTCCTCTATAAGGTCGGGATAGCTCATTCTCACCTTTACATCTTCATCGTAAAGAAACGGCTGTGGCTGACCGAAGCGAAGCTCCATTCCGTGTTCAGTCATACACTCAACAGCACCGCACAGCCATACGGGATTTCTGTCATCATAGCCTTTTCCGCCGTGATTGTGAAACCAATAAATGTATTTTCCGTTGTCGCAC
Organism: Eubacteriales bacterium; assembly: GCA_045539625.1. Taxonomy (GTDB): domain Bacteria; phylum Bacillota; class Clostridia; order Oscillospirales; family CAG-382; genus UMGS1387. Next base: position 5,929 of record JAZQFS010000047.1, read on the forward strand.
TTCCATATAAAGTTGGCAGCTCTTGGGTGCTTGACTCTTTTTCCGCAGGCAAACTTCATGGGCTTTGGCTGCGAAAAGCTGTGGCAATTGTCACGGCTGTAGGAACAGTAAGGACTGCCCGAAACCGTTCTGAATACACAGAAAACAGTTCCGTCCGACAGGCGAACAAAGCTGTGCTCTTCTGAAATTATGCTGACGTCTTTGGGAGCACGTATGCCGATTTCCCCGTCGGGAAGTGTGCACCATGTAAGCTTTTCGGGATTCTTCTCGGTGTTTATGTTGGCACATTCAAGCAAAACGCCCTCGCTATGCTCCATAAAGGTACGTCCGAAACGGCGTATTTTATAAAGCGGCACAAGCACCTTGTCATCTATTTCAAACGGTTTGCCAACATTCCAGAAATACTTGATTTCGCCTCCATATGGGTTAAGCCTGTCAACCTCAAAATTTCTCTGAGGTATGTCGTACCATTTATCCGACCAGCTCAGTCCGTTGTCGTCGCTGTAACGGAAAACAAAGTGTCCCTGAGTATCCACACGGTAACACAGACCGTCTTTATAGTCGTGGTGAGAAGCAATAACGCTTCTTGTGTTGTCGGCATTGAAATTATAGAAGCAGTAAATGCGTCCGTACTTGGTTTTGTACAGCACGGAATATGAGGATTCGGGCAGATTTTCAGGTGAAACGTCGGTTATATCCTTCCAGCTTTTACCCTTGTCACAGCTTCTCAGGGATACAACGTGCTGTCCCTGTGAGCCTTCCTCAAGTCCGCCCACCGTAATTGTCATAAGCCAATGTCCGTCATTTGTCTTTACAACATATGGCTGGTCGCTGTAGCCGTCGCTTCGGATTATGTTGCCGTTTTTAATGTTTCTGATATCCATGGCACTTCCCCCCTTTTTTGATGATTATATAATACATCTTACTTCAAGTCAACAGAATGTCGGAAAAATACAAAAGGACCGTCTATTTTGTGTAGAAACAGTCCTCTGTAATCATTATTCTTTATAAGCCTCGGCAACCGCCTTTGCAACCGTCTTGCACACTCTTTCGTCAAATGCCTTGGGAAGGATATAGTCCTCATTCAACTCGTCGTCCGAAATAAGATTTGCAAGTGCATAGGAAGCGGCAATTTTCATTTCCTCCGTAATTGCCTTTGCCCTTACGTCAAGTGCTCCTCTGAAAATACCGGGGAATGCAAGCACGTTGTTTATCTGGTTGGGAAAATCACTTCTTCCCGTACCCACAATTCTTGCTCCTGCCGCCTTTGCCTCGTCGGGCATAATTTCGGGCGTGGGATTTGCCATGGCAAAAACAACGGCGTCCTTGTTCATGCTCTTAACCATTTCGGGTGTTACAAGCTTTGGCTTTGACAGCCCGAAGAATACGTCTGCTCCCTTGATAATGTCTGCAAGAACGCCTCTTTCATGGTGGGGATTTGTTATCTTGGACAGTGCCTCGTGCTCAGAGTTCATCTGCTCGTCGCCCTCACAGATTGCGCCGTTTTTGTCGCACATAATGAGATTTTTAACGCCAAACTTCAGCATAAGGCGTCCGATTGCACAGCCTGCCGCACCTGCTCCGTTGATTACAACCTTTATTTCGTCCGGCTTTTTGCCTGTCAGACGAAGAGAGTTGATAAGTGCCGCAACCGCAATAACCGCCGTCCCGTGCTGGTCGTCGTGGAATATGGGAATATCACATCTCTCTTTGAGCTTTCTTTCAATTTCAAAGCATCTTGGTGCACCTATGTCCTCTAAGTTTATTCCGCCAAAGGAGCCGCACAAAAGCTCCACCGTTCTTACAATTTCGTCAACGTCCTTGCTTCTTATGCAAAGAGGAATTGCATCTATTCCGCCGTACTCCTTAAAGAGCAGGCATTTGCCCTCCATTACGGGCATACCCGCCTCAGGTCCTATGTCGCCAAGCCCCAAAACCGCCGTTCCGTCCGTGATTACCGCAACGGTATTCCAGCGGCGTGTAAGGTCAAAGGATTTGCTTACGTCCTTTTGTATTTCAAGGCAAGGCTCGGCAACACCGGGCGTATACGCAAGTGCAAGAGCCTCTGCCGTATCTGCTTTAACATTTGCCTGAATGGAGATTTTGCCCTTCCATTCATAGTGCTTTTTTAAGGATTCCTGTCTTATATCCATATTTTTCATTCCTTGCTGTATAGATTTAACTTAGTAAAGTATACGACTTTTCACTTTTTATGTCAATATAAAAATAACCTTTTACGGTGGATTTTTCAGCTTTAAAGGCGTTATCAATTAACATAATATGAGTAATTCTTTAAAAATTGTGAACAACTCTTGCAATTTAAAGACGTACATGATAGAATGAATTAACTTTATTATAGAAAAATAGGAGTGATTTTTTAAATGGACGGTGCCGGGTGGCAGATAATACTACTTGTTATATTGGTAATGTTATCTGCGTTTTTCTCAGGAACTGAAACAGCATTTACGAGTTTCAACAGAAACCGTATGAAGACACTTGCCCAGGACGGAAACAAACGGGCAAAATCCGTACTTGATATTGATGAAAGCTACGAAAAGTTTATTTCAACAATACTTGTGGGTAACAACATTGTGAACATTACAGCAACAACCGTATCAGGTCTTATGTTTGCAAATCTTTTGCAAGGCAAAGAAGAGCTTGCACCTACAGTTTCAACAATAGTTATGACTGTGGCGGTTTTGCTATTCGGTGAAATTACACCTAAGACTCTTGCCAAGGACTATGCCGAAAAGTATGCTATGGCATCCTGCGGAATTGTTAAGTTTGTAATTGCAATTCTCACACCCATAACCCTTATCTTTTCACTTTGGAAAAAGCTTCTCAGCGTTGTATTCAAGGTAGAAACAGATGATGCGGTTACTGAAGACGAGATTCTCACAATGGTTGAAGAGGCACAAAGCGACGGAAGCATCGACGAACACGAAAGCGAGCTTATCAAAAACGCCATAGAGTTTACCGATGTTGAAGTTTCGGCAATTCTCACACCGAGAGTTGACATTGTTGCCATTTCAAGCGACGCAAGTCTTGAAGAAATACAGGACGTTTACAGAACAAGCGGCTTTTCAAGACTTCCCGTATATCAGGACACCATCGACAACATCATCGGCGTTATGCACGAGAAGGATTTCAACAAAATGCTTCACGACGGCGGAAAAGACATAGGCGATATTGTCAACGGAGTTATCTGCATAACAGGAAGCATGGAAATTTCAAAGCTTCTTCGTGAATTTCAGGCAGCCAAAACCCATATGGCAATTGTAGTTGACGAGTACGGCGGAACAGCCGGTCTTGTTACCATGGAGGACGTGCTTGAAGGTCTTGTAGGCGAAATATGGGACGAACACGACGAGGTTATTGAAAACATAAAGCAGCTTGACGATATTACATATGTCATCAACTGCAGTGCATCCTTAAGCGAGCTTTGCGAGCTTTATGACTTTTCCGATGAGGTGCTTGAAGAAAATGCTACCGTAAACGGATTTGTTATGGACAATCTCGGCAAGGTTCCCGAGGTTGGCGACTCCTTCAGCTATGACAATCTTGACATCGAGGTTATCAAGGTTGACGGAAGACGTGCAGCCGAAATCAGTCTCACCGTAAATCCCAAAGATGACGAAGACGATGAGGATTCAAAGGATAAGGACAAGTCAAGCAGCGAAAGCGACAATGATGACTCCAAGGAGAAATCCAAGGAAAAGTCAAAAGATTGATTCCGAATTTCTATACAACAAAATATACTGTAAAACAATAATTCAAACAATAATAAATATAATAAAGTTAAGTGCGGCAGACGTAAAATGTTTGCCGTATTTTTTTGCAAATTTATTGACAAACAGGCTCTTTAAGAGTACAATTAAGAAAAAAGCAAAAGGAGACGCATCCGCATGAAAAAGTATCTTATATCCGAGACAGGTAATTTTTATAAAGCCAATCTTCACTGTCACACAACAGTTTCCGACGGAAGAATGACTCCCGAAGAAGTGAAAAATGCATATAAGGAAAAGGGCTACAGCATTGTTGCCTACACCGACCACGACGTGTTTGTTCCCCACCCTGAGCTTTGCGATGACGATTTTCTTGCCATGAACGGCTTTGAGGTTGAAACAAATCACCATACCAGCAAAGTTTTTGAAGAAATACAGACCTGCCACATTTGTGCTGTGGCACTTGATCCCGATATTGTAATTCAGCCCTGCTTCCACAGAACGGAATATGCCTGGGGCAACGCACTTGAATGGAGAAAACAGGTAAAGTTCAACGAAAACGAGCCTGATTTTGTCAGAGAATACAACGGCGAATGTATGACAAAAATGATGCAGACCTTCCGTGAAAGCGGCTTCTTTGTTACATACAACCACCCCGTATGGTCCTTGGAAACACGTGACAACTATATGGGCTACAACGGTATGCACGCTATGGAAATGATTAACTTCGGCTGTATTCACTCAGGCTACAATGACAGAAACGAAGTTCAGTACGACGATATGCTCAGAGGCGGAAAACGCATCTACTGCATCGCCGCAGACGACAACCACGACCTTGGCTCTTCCTTCGGCGGCTACACCATGATAAAGGCTGAAAAGCTCGAGTACAAGGCTATTGCAAAAGCATTGGTTGAGGGCAACTTCTACTGCAGCGAATGCGGTCCCGACATCAAGGAGCTGTATATTGAAGACGGCAAAATCGTCATCAAGACAGATAACGCAAGAGAAATACTCATTGCAAGAGGCATCAGACGCAACGAAAAGAGAATTGACGAAAACTGCAATCTTACAGAAGCCTCCTTCAACATCAACGACAATGACATTTACTTCAGAATCGTTGTTGTGGGCAAGGACGGCAGATGCTCCTACACAAATGCTTATTTTATCGATGAGCTTAAATAATACGGTTTTTAAATATTTATACTTTACTGTCTTCACTTTTCGGTGGAGGCAGTATTTTTATGCCCGTTAAAAGAAAAACTGCCTTTACAAATGTAAAGACAGTAAACAATTATAATTAAAATTTCTGTTATTCTTCAACCAGACCGTTGTCACGAACCTTCTGAACAAATGCCTTGACATCGGTTTCGGCTGTTGGCTTATCAATTTCGTAGGTTTCAAGAACAGCCTGTACAAGACCTTCCTCTGTTGCTCCTTCCGAAAGCTTTTCCCAAAGGAAGCCGCCTGTTTCGTTGAGGGTAATCATAACATTTGCCTTTTTTGCTTCTTCGCCTATAGCTACAACAATGTAGGTGTCGGCAATTTGTCTTAAAATAAATCCTGATTTGATTTTCATTTTATTTATCTCCTTTGTCAAATATATTTCCGCCCCTGCTGTCAATGCCGCAAATTAAGGGAAAATCTTGAATTTCAACACGCTTTACCGACTCACAGCCAAGCTCCTCAAAGGCTATCACCTCAAAGCCCGTAACGCTCATTGCCGCAAGCGCACCCGCACCGCCTATGGCACACAGATATATTCCGCCGTGTTTTTTTATGGCGTCCACCACCTCTTTGCTTCTCGGTCCTTTGCCTATCATGGCAATAAGCCCGTTATCCATCAGAAGCGGCGTGTAAACGTCCATTCTTGACGATGTTGTAGGTCCGCAGGAGCCAATGGGACGTCCCGGAGGCTCAGGTGTTGGTCCTGCATAGTAAATACAGGCGTTTTTCAAATCAAAGGGCAATTCTTTGCCCTCGTCAATAAGAGCCTTTATTTTTTTATGTGCCGCATCTCTTGCAGTGTAAATCGTTCCCGAAAGATAAACCTCGTCGCCCTTTGCAATCTTCAAGGCAGCCTGCGGTAAATCCTTTACATCAACGTGGAAAACCGCCATTATTTGTCACCGTTAAGAGACTTGGAAACGGACAGGAAGAAGGAATCCATCTGATCCTTATGGCTTTTGAAAATATCGCCCAGCTCGTCCTTTTTGCGGTTAAGATACTTAACCTTTCTGATATTGTCACGCACTTCTTCCGAGCTTTTCCTTACCGCCTCGTCTGCTTCCTGCTTTGCCTTTATTTTTGCGTTGTCAACAATCCTGTCTGCAAGGCTGTTTGCTCTTTCAATAACGGATTTTGCCTCACTTCGTGCCTGAGAAAGAATTTCTTCGAGCTGTCTTGCCTGCTCCTCTTGTGCCGATGTATTCTGCTCGTACTCTTCCTTGAGAGAAGCATTTTCGGCAAGTGTCTTGTCAAGCTGTTCCTTTAAAAGCTTGTTTTCCTCAAGGCTTTGCAAAAGAAGCTGCTCATTTTCAGCCGACACCTCGCCCTGTGCTTTGACAGCCTCGTTAAGGTCTGATATTTCCTTGTTAAGAGCGTCCTTTTCCTCTTCAAGCTTTTTGTTTCTCTCCTTTGCTTCAAGAAGCTCAGGCAGTACCTCAAGCTCCTTCTTCAAAGAATTGATTTCGCCTTCAAGCTCCTGTGTCTGCTTGTTATATCTGATATTAAGCTCTTCTATGTACTGTAAAACGTCCTGCTTGTTAAAGCCCGAAAGGCTTGTCCTGAACAGTGAGTCCTTTGCCATAATGCAAGCACCCCTTCCATATAATTATTCTATCTTAGTATATCACACATCTTTTTAAAAATCAATGACTAATTACGCAATTATTTCAATGTTTTAAATATTTACATTAATATCACAGCAGTATCACATTCGGAAAATAAACTAAAGACATAAAGACAGTAAAGGAGAAATGGCAGTGTACAAGCTTTTGGTTGTAGATGACGAAGAAAAAATACGCATGCTTATTGCAAAATACGCTTCCTTTGAGGGCTATGACATAACCGAAGCCCCCGACGGAATGACTGCTCTTGAAATTCTTCGCAACAAGGATTTTGACCTTATAATTCTGGACATAATGATGCCCGATGTGGACGGCTTTACCGTTTGCAGAGAGCTGAGAAAAAATTCCTCAACACCTGTTATAATGCTCAGTGCAAGAGGAGAAGAATATGACAGACTCCACGGCTTTGAGGTGGGTGTTGACGACTATGTGGTAAAGCCCTTTTCCCCAAAGGAGCTTATGATGAGGGTTGCTGCAATTATAAAAAGAACAAGTACCGTTGCAGGCGAGTTTTTTGAGCAGGAAGGACTTAAGGTTGACTTTGCGGGAAGAATTGTTTACGTAGACGGCAAAAAAGCAGACCTTACTCCCAAGGAATACGACCTGTTGTTTTATCTTATCAAAAACAAAGGAATAGCTCTTACACGTGAAAAGCTTATAAGCAACGTATGGGGCTATGACTTTTTCGGCGATGACAGAACACTTGACACTCATATAAAGCTGTTAAGAAAAAACCTCGGCAGTTATTCGGGCTTTATTGTTACGCTGAGAGGAGTGGGCTACCGTTTTGAAGCACCTTAATGTACGTTCTTTGGGAATACGCTGGAAGGTATTCGGCTTTATGCTTATTCCCACTTTTATTCTGCTTGTGATACTGTGGCTTGTACAGACGGTGTTTTTCGGGCTTTTCTATTCGCAGGTCAAAACCGAGGAGCTTAAAAGCACCACAAGAACCGTTATCCGTGAAATGGAGAAATCCGACATAAAGAACACCATCCTCTTTCTTGCAGGCAACGGTGACATAAACATAAGCGTTATGGACACCACTGCCTTTGACAGCCTTTATTCATCGGGGGAAGACTTATCCTCGGTAACCTACGGCTGGGGTGCATACGGTATGTTCCGTCTTTATGAGGACGTAACAGAAAGCGGCGGAGAATATGTCAGATACTACAGTGCCGACAGCGAAAGGTATCTTGACGGCAAAAGCTCAATGCCGATGTATGACGGAAAAGGCAACGAATACAGTGAAAAAGGCTTTGGCAGAGAAAATTTCCACAGAATACCGTCACCCGGCTTTTTCGGACACATAGGACAGAAAAATCAGCTTTTATATGCAAAAACCGCATATCTTTCAGACGGCACGGAAATCATGGTAGTTGCTGATACAAGAATATCTCCCTTTGACTCTACGGTAAGCACCCTCAGATACCAGCTTATAATATGCTCGGCAATAAGTGTAATTATTTCGCTTCTGCTGTCGTTTTTTATTTCAAAGAAGGTATCAAAGCCCATAGAAAACATTAACACCTCGGCAAAAACTCTTGCCAAAGGCAATTTTGACGTTCACTTTGAGGGCAAGGGCTACCGTGAAATCGAACAGCTCAGCGACACTCTCAACTTTGCTTCCACCGAGCTTGGAAAAGCCGAGTCACTTCGCCGTGAGCTGATGGCAAACGTGTCCCACGATATGAGAACACCTCTTACCATGATTGTGGGCTACAGCGAGGTAATGCGTGACATTCCCGGCGAAAACACCCCCGAAAACGTACAGGTGATAATTGACGAGGCAAAGCGTTTGTCGGAGTTTGTAAACAGCGTGCTTGACCTTACAAAGCTTCAGAGCGGTATGGAAAAATTCGAGATGGAAAAAGCCGACACAACACAGCTTGTCAAAGAGGCATACGACAGATACTCAAAGCTGCTTGACGAAAATATGTGCACCATCAAGCTTGAGTGCGAAAACGAGCCTGTTTACGCCATGTGCGACGTTACAAAGCTGACTCAGGCACTGTACAACCTTACCGACAACGCCGTGAATTACGCAAAAGATCCCAAAAAAATAACGCTGCGGCAGTTGGTTACACCTCACGGCAAGGTAAGAATTGAAGTAAGCGACAACGGCGACGGCATAAATCCGGACGAGCTTCCCTACATTTGGGACAGATACTACAAAACCGAAAAAAGCCACAAGCGCAACACCGTCGGCTCAGGCATCGGTCTTTCAATTGTCAAGGAAATTCTTGAAAAACACGGTGCAAGATACGGCGTTGAAACCTCGGAAAGTATGGGAAGTACCTTCTGGTTTGAGCTTGACATATGTTAATATTAACACAGGGTATATCAAAGTGTTTTTTTCAGGACTGTTTCACTTTTTGCAGTGAGACAGTTCTGTTTTTTTCTCTGTTTTACTTTTCATCGAAAAGCGCCAAAACATTCCATTTGTTTGCATTAAAGTATCTTTTGCTCCAAAAAGAGAAAAGCCTTGCATATTATTTCTTTTATCTGCAAAAAATAGAAAAAAACTGCGGAGTTGAAATAATGCAATTATCGGGAATTGAAAGTATACTTGAAAAGTACAAAGACAAAACCAAAAAAGGCAGAGGATATTTGTGTGCCGTAAGACACCTTTACTTTCTGCAAAGGCTTAAGAGAAGCATTAAAAAAATCAGACTTTCACAAGAGTTTTCAGAAAACTCCATAAAGTATCTGACGGACAATTTTCCCAAAATCGAGCAGTGTATGGCAGACAGTGCAAAAGAGCTTTTTCACCTTAAAAGCATCTGCATTTCGGGAAAGCTTCCCACTTATTTCAAGGTGTTTTCACAGTATGCAGACACCCTTGAAAAGCCTCTTGACGCAAAACTTCTTTGCTGCCTTTTTGAAAAAAGCAACGGCTGTGTTCCCTATCCTGCCTTTGAAGACAGTGCCGCCTTTCCCCTTTATATGAAAAGCGTGCTGTGCGAAAAAATAGTCCTGTTTTATACATCGGACAAAGAAAAAGACGAAAAGCTTTTGCAAATGCTCTTTCAAAGCCTTGACGAGACACTTGTTTTGGACAGAGAGGACAGCCTTGCTTCAAATGAGGCGGAAAAAATACTGTTAAAGGACAGAATTTACCGAAATTCCACAAATTACACCAAGGACAGCTACCGCAGAAATCTCTCATATCTTGCAAAAAAGGCAAAAACATCTCAGCTTGAATACGCCAAAGCTCTTTACCGTGAAAGTGACAATTTCACCTGCTCTCTTGCAGACAAGCCCTTCGGAGGTCAGGTTTATATACTGCTTCATATTTTTCTGACGGTACTGTTTACCTTTTTTCTTTCCTGTTTTTCACCTCTTCTTTTGCTGTCATTTGTGCCCGTTTACCGATGTGTAAAGCTGATACTTGACAGGTTCTTTGCAAGATTTGTCCTCAAAGGCTTTACCGAGCCCTCTCTTGAGCTTTCGCACATTCCCGACGGCTGCGGCGTTCTTGTCACCGTCACAACTCTGCTTACAGGCAAGGATAAGGCTGTATTTTCACGCCTTGAAGAAATGTACTGCACCTGTGGCGGCAAAAACGTGTATTTTTCACTGCTTTGCGACCTTTGCGACAGCGATGAAGCACAAATCCCGTCGGACAGCGAAACCGTCAGATACGCACGTGAAAATATACTTGCTCTTCGCAAAAAATACGGCGACGTGTTTTTTCTTTTTATCAGAGACCGCACCTTTTCCCAAAGCGAAGGCAAATTTATCGCTCCCGAAAGAAAAAGAGGTGCAGTAAACTGTCTTTGCTCCTTTCTTTGCGGAAAAAGCGACGGTTTTAACTGTGACGGCATAAAGCCCTCTTATGATATCTGCAACAACATTAAATACGTCTTCACCCTTGATTCCGACACACGCCTTGCCTTTGACAGCGTAAGACGTGCGGCAGGAATAATGCTCCACCCCGTAAATGCACCTGTGTACGATGAAAACACGGGAAGAGTCGTGAAGGGCTACGGCATACTTCAGCCAAAAATGAGCACCGCCCTTAATTCTTCAATGAAAAGCTTTTTCACCTCCTTTATGTGCCATGAAAGCGGTGTTGATTTTTACAGCTCGGCAGGCTACAATCAGGTATTCGCTCTTTTCGGAAAGGGCGTTTTCTGCGGCAAAGGAATGTTTGACAAGGAAATCTTTTACAAGGCACTTTGCCAAAAGTATGAGTTTGCAAAGAATACCGTTCTAAGCCACGATGCCCCCGAAGGAGCACTGCTTCGATGTGTCTGCACAAATCACATTACCCTTACCGACTCCTTTCCCCGTGAGCAGATGTCATACAATAAAAGACGTCACCGCTGGATAAGAGGCGACATTCAAAATCTGCACTTTTTCGGCAAAACCCGAAAAAACTGTCACGGTGACACCGTAAATTGCGGCATAGATTACGTATCAGGCTACCTTATGGTTGAAAACATTGCCGATGCACTTTTGCCTTGTTTTTCCTATATTCTGCTTATGCTGTCGCTTGTATTCGGGGACGGTGTTACAGATGTTCTGCTTGTAACCAGTGCCGTTTCCTGCTATATTCTGCCCTTTGTTCACACCGTTGTTTCAAGCATCAGAAGGGCGTTTTTCTACAACCTGTCACGGCTTTTTTACTCCAAAGGTGTTTACGGTGCAATATGGACGTCCTTTTTCAGAATGTTCTACGAGCTGTCGGCAATTGCACAAAATGCCCTCTTGTGCACCGATGCCACAGTGCGTGCCCTCTTCAGGCACTTTATATCCCACAGGCATAACCTTGAATGGACAACCGCCGCACAAAGCGATGCCGAAAGCAAGGACGGAGCATTGGGTTATGTGAGAAAAAACCTTTTCAGCACCTTTTCGGGAACTATTCTGATTGTCTGCACCCACAATTCCTTTGTTATGCTGCTGGGGCTTTTATGGAACGCTCTGCCGGTTACGGCATATTTTCAGGGAAAGCCGAGAGAGGTCGAAAAAGCTCACATTCCCTCTGTCACAAAAAGTGTGTTTATTGAAAATTTAAAGGATATGTGGCAGTTTTTCGAGGACAATGTGGGAGAAAAAACTCACTTTCTGCCGCCCGACAATGTATCTTTTCGTGAAAATGAAAAGATTTCCCATATGACCTCCCCCACCAACATCGGACTGTATCTTGCAAGCTGTGCTGCGGCATACAAAAGCGGTCTTTTATGCTTTGACGGCTTTATAAGCCGCATTGACCGTACCGTCGCCACTCTTGAAAGCCTGCCCAAATACGCAGGACTGCTCTACAACTGGTACGATGTATATACGGCACAGCCCCTTGAGCCGCGCTTTGTTTCAAGCGTTGACGAGGGAAATTTTCTTGCCTGTCTTTATGTGGTTGTGGGTGCAATTGAAAAAAGCGGCGAAAAAACACAAGTCTCGGAAAAGCTGAAAGACAGAGTAAAGGCGCTTATTGACAAAGCTGATTTTTCCCTTATGTACAACAGCAGGAGAAAGCTTTTTTTCATCGGATTTACGGTGGAAAAGGACGGAAGGCTAACCTACGGCAAAAACTGCTATGATATGCTTATGAGTGAAACAAGAACTCTCAGCTATCTTGCAATTGCCCGCAGAAAAGTAAGTGTAAACCACCTGGCACAGCTTACAAGACCTCTCATAAGCTCGGGAAGATATGTTGGTATTGCAAGCTGGAGCGGTACTGCCTTTGAATACTTTATGCCCTGTATTTTTCTGCCGTCATACAAAAACAGCTTTACCGACGAGGCTTTGAAATTTGCTTTATCCATGAACGTGAAAAACGGTGCAATATGTGACGGCACACACATTTTCGGAATTTCCGAAAGCTGTTACAACAAAACCGACGACAGCGGAAGCTATATGTACTATGCCTTCGGAGTGCCAAAGCTTGCAATGTGCGTTTTTGAGCAGAGAAAAATCATCTCGCCCTATTCTTCGTATCTTATGCTTGAAAGCTCGCCCCGTGTTGTCCTTGAAAACCTGCAAAATATGCACAGGATAGGCTTATACGGCAAATACGGCTTTTACGAAAGCTGTGATGCCGAAAGCAAAAACAAGCACGAGGATTTTGCCGTTGTCAAAAGCTTTATGTCACACCACCTTGGAATGAGCATATGTGCCCTTTGCAATTTTCTCTTTGACGGATATATACGGGACTGCTTTATGAGTGATGTATACAACAAAAGTGCCGCCATCTTGCTTGAAGAAAAAATACCTGACGAAGTGTATATCAAAAAACGTGCCCGCAGATATTACAGAAATCTGTCAAAGCCTGTTATGAGACCAAGACAAAATAATGATGAAAATGACATTTTGCCCCGAGAAAGTAATAAAACTGTTGAGAATACGGCAGATGACCTCATATCCGTCAGTCTTTTTGACGGAGAAACACCTCTTGTGTCGCAAACCTGCAACGGTGAAGGCTTTGGAAAAATGTATCACCGCCGACAAAGCAATTACTCTCTTACCGTTTTTGACGGGGTACGTGAGCCGATAAGAATATTTGCTCTTGTTTGCGATACAGGCAAGGAAATCCGCTTTGAAGCTCAAAGAGCGACGGCTCACAAGGTTGTCACGGAAGCGGGTGCTGTTGTGTTTTACGGGGATAATATGATGTATTTTCTCTACGGCTTTTATCTTGATGAAAACGGCAACGGACATCAGGGCGTGTGCTTTGCGGACAGTACGCAAAACAAAGGGTGTATATCATTCCCTCCTGCCTCTTGTCACACACAGGCAAAATATATATTGTGTCTGGGAAGAAGCAAAAGCTTTGAGGGTATATACAACTGCGAAAAAAGGGCGGTTGAGGATTTTTGCGGAATTTTACAAAGGGCACAAAGCTTTTACCGTGACACAAAAACGGATATGACGGGGCTTTCTGCAGAAGAAGACATTCTCGCAAGAGATGTACTGACTGACACCGACACCTCGCCCTTTATTCTGCCTGTTGGAAAAACGGTCAGTGAAAGGACGGCAAGCCTTGCTCTTAAGCTTATGTATACAGCGTGCAACCTTCGGGAATATGTATGCCTTGAGCTTTGCAGAAGGCTGTATTATGCTTGTGACAGCAAAAAGGTATGTATGCTTATATGCCGCCTCTTTTGTGCTTATGCACAAAGTCTTGACGAGCATCGCCTTGCGGTATTCGCCGAAAACAACGCCGAGAGCTACAGGCTTGTCTTAAAAAGCCTTCTTGAAATGAAAGACCTTGACGCCTCGGAAAAAGAGCTGTACCGCGGCTGTCTTTTACGGCTTGAAAAGCTTTGCACAAGGTTGCATGACCATGCCGCAGGACGTATTGTTTCGGCAAGCCTTGAGGCTTTGGGAGAATAAAGTGTGCGCTGTGTGAATTGTTTGTAAATTCGGGAATACATCGGTTTACACCAAAGCTTAAAAGTTGTATAATAATATGAAGTATTTTTATCATTCAAGCCTTTGGCGAAAGGACTGCAGATAATGCAAAGAATTAAAATTTCAGACGGAATTCACTTTAATATGATTCCTCAGACAAAATTCAAGACAAACTTTTTCCAGGTTGCGTTTGTTACCGACCTTGAAAGAAAAAATACAACTCCTCTTTCCCTTTTATCGGGGCTTCTTATGAGAGCAAGTGAAAAGTATCCCGACATTGCTGCCATCAGCAACAGACTTGACTATCTTTACGATATGAGTGCGGCTGTTCACACCTACAAAAAGGGCGAAAGACTTGTATTCTGCTATCAAAGCGACTTTCTTAAGAATGACTATGTTCCCGCAGGCAGTGAAGACCTTCTTTGTGAGGCAGTCGAAATGTTCCGCCAGCTTGTTTTCAAGCCCAGAATAATTGACGGCGGCTTTGACAGTGAGCTTCTGTCTTTAGAAAAAACACAGCTTGAAAAGGATATAAAATCAATTATCAACAACAAAAACGCTTATGCAAAGAAAAAGTGTACAGAGCTTATGTGCGAGGGCGAAAAATACAGCATAGATCCCGACGGCGAGCTTGATGACATTGACGGTATCACCGAAAAAAGTCTTTACTGCTTCTATCTGGATTTTTTGAAAACGGCACGTGTTGAAATTTTCTTCAACGGCGACGGAGATGCAAATTATATCTGCAAACTCTTTTCGGAAGCCTTTACAGAAATTTCGGACAGAGCGCCCGTTCCTCTGTGCAAAACCTTTGTTACGGGAGAAGTGAAAAAACAGCTTCTTGAAGTTACCGAGCAAATGCCCGTAAATCAGGGCAAGCTTGCCATCGGCTTCAGAACGGGAGTTGAGGTTACAGATGAGGATTCGCCGGCTCTTGCGGTGTTCAACGAGGTTTTCGGCGGCTCACCCGTAAGCAAGCTGTTTATGAATGTTCGTGAAAAGATGAGCCTGTGCTATTACTGCAGATCCCTTCCCGAAGCCTACAAGGGTGTGCTGTTTGTACTTTCGGGAATAGAATCGGAAAACCGTGACAAGTCCCTTGATGCAATAATGAAGGAGCTGTGCGACATTCAGTCGGGCAAGGTTACACAGGATGAGCTGGATGCGGCAAAGCTCAGCCTTCTTTGCGGCTTCAAGTCGCTTTATGACAATCCTGCATCCCTTTGCGGCTGGTATCTTGCAAGAATCATATGCGACAGCTTTGCAGAGCCCGAAGACATTGCAAAAATAATTGAAAGCACAACTGTTGAAGATGTTGTAAGAGTATCCAAAAAGGTAAAGCCTGACACAGTGTATTTTCTTGAAGGAACGGGTGCTCCGGAAGGAACGGAGGAAGAATGATGGATTTTGCAGTTAAAGAAAACAAAGCGATAAACGAAAAATACTATTACAAAAAGCACAAAAGCGGACTTGATGTTTATGTATATCCCAAGGATTTCGGCACAAGCTATGCGGCATTTGCAACAAAGTTCGGCTCTTGCGAAAGAGAGTTTGTAACCGACGGCAAGCACGTTGTTCTTCCCGACGGCGTGGCACATTTCCTTGAGCACAAGATGTTTGAAAATCCCGACGGCAGAGATACATTTGAGCTTTATGCAAAAACAGGAGCTTCGGCAAACGCCTACACCTCCAACGAAAAAACAGTATACCTTTTTTCTGCGGCGGACAATGTTTACGAGTCCCTTGAAATACTCCTTTCCTTTGTGACCGAACCTTATTTTACCGACAAAACCGTGGAAAAAGAGCAGGGCATCATCGGTCAGGAAATAAGAATGTACGACGACAATCCCGGCTGGCAGTTATACTTCGGTATGCTTTCGGGGCTTTATCACAACAACCCCGTTAAAATTGACATTGCAGGCACTACCGAAACAATCGCACAAATTACACCCGAAATTCTCTTTGATGCCTACAACACCTTTTATAATCTTGAAAACATGGTGCTTACAGTATGCGGAAGAGTGGAATGTGACAAGGTTGAGAAAATCTGCGACAAAATATTAAAGTTCAAAGAAGCTCCAAAAACAGAAAGGATTTATCCCGACGAGCCAAAAAATGTAAAGAGCAGTATTGTTACCAAAAAAATGCAGGTTGCAACGCCTCTTTTCAGCGTGGGAATAAAGGACAACGACTGTCCCAAATCGGGAAGAGAGCTTGCCGTAAAAAAGGCGGAATACGAAATACTGCTTGACCTTATGTTCAGCAAATCCGCACCCTTCTTTACAAAAATGACAAAAGCAGGCGTTATAGACGATGACTTTTCCCTTGCCTACGACGGTCACGAAGGCTTCGGATACTGCGAGCTGTCGGGAAGTGCAAAAAATCCCCGTGATGCATTTGTTGCAATAAAAAAAGAGATAGCACGTTACAAAGAGACAGGCTTTGATGACGAAAGCTTTGAAAGAATAAAAAGAGCAAGGTACGCAAGTCTTCTTCATATGTTTAACAGCACCGAGGACATCGCAAACGAAATGATTACGGCACTGTTTGACGGCTCGGATATTCTGGATTATCCCGAAATCTGCAATTCTGTCACAAAGGCAGATGTTGAAAAGCGTTTAAAAGAGGGCTTTGACGAAGACTTTTTCACATTATCCGAAATATATCCTCTTGACTAAAAGGAGACGGCAATATGAGCGAAACGGCAGCAATTGCTTTTCCGGGACTTGGTATCGGCGAATTTGAGCTTAACAGAGTTTTCCTTAAAATCGGCTCATTTACGGTATATTGGTACGGAATAATTATCTGCATCGGCATAATCCTGGGCTTTGCGGTTGCATTTATGAGAATGAAGAAAATCGGCGTCACAACAGACGACCTTTCCGACCTTATTCTGGTGTGCGTTCCAAGTGCCATAATCGGTGCAAGGCTTTATTATGTTCTGGCAGAGCTTGACACATATCACTCTTTTTACGAAATGATAGCCGTATGGAACGGCGGTCTTGCAATTTACGGCGGTGTTATCGCAGGGATACTGTCCTTTACACTTGTTTGCAGGCACAAGAAAAAGCCGCTTCTTAAAATGTATGACTGTGCAGCACCCGGACTTATCTTAGGACAGATTATCGGAAGATGGGGCAACTTCTTCAATGCCGAGGCTTTCGGAAGTGCAAGCAGCTACGAGTTTCTTGGAAAAGAATATGACATTTCGGCATTAAGTGCCCGCAATCCACTGAGAATGACAATAAACGGTGATGCGGTACACCCCACATTCCTGTACGAATCTCTCTGGAATCTTGCAGGATTTATACTTATGAATGTATTTTTCAAAAAGAAAGCCTTTGACGGCGAGGTGCTTTTATGGTATCTTGCGTGGTACGGTCTGGGAAGATGCTTCATTGAAGGTCTGAGAACAGACAGCCTGACATCGGGAGGTATCAGAATAAGCCAGCTTCTGGCACTGTTGTGCTTTGGGGCGGGCAGTATTGCGATTATCGTTATGAGAATAAAAAAACACAGCGAAAGGAAAAAAGAAAATGGCAGTAATAATTGACGGAAAAGCAGTAAGTGCTAAAATAAGAGAAGAAATAAAGGCGGAAAGTGCCGCTTTTGAAAAGGAAACAGGCATAAAGCCCGGACTTGCAGTTATTATCGTAGGGGAAGATCCTGCGTCTCAGATTTATGTAAGAAACAAGGGCAAGGCATGCGAGGAAGTAGGCTTTTATTCGGAAATCCACAGACTTCCCGAAGAAACCACCAAGGAACAGCTTCTTGAGCTTGTACACTCCCTTAACAGCAACGACAAAATCCACGGTATTCTTGTGCAGTCTCCCCTGCCCAAGCATCTTGATGAAGCTCTTATTGTCAACAACATCGACTGCAACAAGGACGTAGACGCCTTCCACCCCGTAAACGTAGGCAAGATTATGATAGGCGACTATAATTTCCTGCCCTGCACACCTGCAGGTGTCATGGAGCTTTTAAAGGCATATGACATTGACGTATGCGGCAAAGAGGTTGCGGTTGTGGGCAGAAGCAACATTGTAGGCAAGCCTCAGGCAATGCTTATGCTTCATGCAAATGCCACCGTTACAATCTGCCACTCAAGAACAAAGAATCTTTCCGAGGTTTTAAAGCGTGCAGACGTTGTTGTCATGGCAATAGGCAAGGCGAAGTTCTTGAAGGCTGATATGATAAAGGACGGCGCTGTTGTCATAGACGTTGGCATGGACAGAGACGAAAACGGAAAGCTTTGCGGCGACGTTGACTTTGAAGAGTGCGAAAAGAAGGCTTCCTACATAACACCCGTTCCCGGCGGAGTAGGTCCCATGACCATCACAATGCTTATGAAAAACACCCTTTCATCGGCAAAGCTTAAGGCAGGAAAATGATGAAAAGTATAGTTCTTATCGGTATGCCGGGCTGCGGAAAAAGCACTCTCGGCGTAATTCTGGCAAAGGAGCTGGGGCTCGGCTTTGTTGACACGGACATTGTTATTCAGAATATGACAGGCGTTCTTTTACAGGAAACACTTGAAAAGGAAGGCGTAAAGGGACTTCTTGACAGAGAAGAACAGGCAATTCTTTCACTTGATTTATCAAAGCCGCTTGTTATTTCAACAGGCGGAAGCGCCGTTCTTCGTGAAAGCTCCATGGCACATCTTCTTAAAAACGGAGTTGCCGTGTACATAAAGCTTCCCCTTGAAGAAATCGAAAAGCGTATCAACAACCGTTCAACACGTGGTATTGCCGCCGAAAACAACGAAACTCTGAGCGACATTTACGCTTACAGAACACCCTTTTATGAAAAATATGCCTGTATCACTGCCCACTGTGCAGGAAAAAGTGTTGATGAAAATGTAGCGGCAATCAAAAAGGCAGTAATTTCTGCAATTGATTGAAAATGACACTTGCAATTGATGCAATAATGTGTTATACTAAATTATCACTGTATAATTGTGAGGAAAAAATATGGAAAAGAATGAAATCTCAATCTCCGATTTACTGAAAATCGGTCTGAAATGGATACACGTACTTCTTGCAGGTATGCTGATTTTCGGTATTGCGCTGTACGTTTACGCTTCAAACTTTGTTGTTCCACAGTACAGAGCAAGCACACGCTACTGTATTCAGACAAGAGGACAGAGCATAGAAAGCGACGTGCTTGACAGCCAGAGAACGGTAGCATACGCACAGCTTGTACTCGGTACATACATCGACATTCTTGACACAAGAGACTTTTCTGAGGAAATAGCCTTCTATATGAACGGCAACACCAAGGAAACAGACTCCGAGGAAAAGAAGGCCGCCCTTGCGGAAATTCTTGAAATCAACAAGGATTCCGACAAGGTTTATACTGCCGACGGCATCAGAAAGATGATAAAGTACAAGTCCGAGGAAGAAAAAATCTCCTTTGACGTTGACGTTGATTCGGTATCCCACACCGAAGCCTTTGCCATAGCAAGATGTATTGAAACAGCAGCTTCCGAGTACATCGAGGAAAAGTATCCCGGTGTCGGCGTCGTAACGGTTATTGACAAGGCTATTCTCTCAGACAAGCCCGTCAACAACAGAGTATTGCTTATGACTGTTGCAGGCGTGCTTCTGGGTGCAATTCTCGCATTTGCTCTTGTATACATTCTTGAATGTACCGACACAAGAATCAAGGACGAGCAGACCTTAAGCGAAAAAACAGGACTTGCCGTAATTGGCGTTATACCCGACATGAGTTCGGAAGGTTCTCAAAAGTAATCGGGAAGGAAAACGGTATCGACATATGTTATTCAGCAAGAAAAATTCAGTAGGCAGCAGAACCTTTGATACAATCATAAAAAAGCCTGTGTTCCGTGTTGTGGAGGCTTACAAGGCACTTAGAACAAACATTATGTTCTCTGTTCCCGCAGAGGAAGCAAAGGCAAGACGTGTGCTTTTCACAAGTGCAAATCCCGGTGACGGCAAATCCACCGTCAGCGTAAATACTGCCATAACCTTTGCACAGGCGGACATGAAGGTTGTGCTTGTGGACGCAGATCTTAGAAAGCCCACAACTCACAAGTACTTCGGTCTTCCCTCAAAGAAAGGTCTTTCCAACATTCTTTCGGGACAGTGCCCTCTTGAAGAAGCAATTGTTGCTGTTCCCGGCATTGAAAACCTGTATATTATTCCGTCAGGCGTGCTTCCGCCCAACCCTTCGGAGCTTCTTTCGGGAAAATACATGGAAAAGCTTATGGCACAGCTTGAAGCTGCGTTTGACGTTGTTATCATTGACACACCTCCCGTGACGGTTGTTGCAGATGCTTTGGCACTTTGCGGATATGTTGACGGCGTTATGGTGGTTGCATCAAACAACAAAACCTCATACCCCGAAATGCAGGACGCTGTCAAAAAGCTTGAATTTGCAGACGCCAAGATTTTGGGTGTTGTATTCAACAGAGCAAAAATCAAGATTTCGGGAAAGAAGAAAAAGTACAGCAATTATTACAGCGAAAAGCAAGATTAACACAGACAGGGACTGCCGATGGGCAGTCCCTGAGCTTGTTGAAAAAGTATGTTTTATCTCACGTTTTAGGAAAACCCCCGGCGAGGGTTTTCCTCTTTTTCGTCCTTTTAGGACGAAAAATTCACCTTTCCTGCGCTTTATGAAGCATAAGGAGTTTCGCCGTCTGCGG
>JAZQFS010000048.1:0-3656 GCA_045539625.1 Eubacteriales bacterium
GAAGGGCTGGGAAAAGGACATACCCGAATATCTTGAAAAAACCACGGTAGAAAGCGACTGGCTCGCCGCCTTTGCCGTAAAGGGTAATTCTGCCGTAACTGCAAATTACAGCGGTTGGGCTGAAAATGTAATCAAATGGGCAAACGCAAACGACCTTCTTGTTTTATCCCTTCTCGGAAACGACTACACTTCGGGAATCAACCGTCAGCAGTTCTGCTCTGTAGCGGTTAAGCTTGCAGAAAAGCTCACAGGAAAAGAAATTGCATCGGCTCCTGTCGGTACATTTAACGACACGGATAACATATATGTGTTAAAAGCATATTCGGCAGGCATCACATCAGGCACAGGCGAAGGAGCATTCTCGCCGTATACCACTCTTACCCGTGAGCAGATGGCGACCTTTATCCACCGTGCCCTTATGTATGTGAAGAATAATTCCAAGATAAGATATACACCCTATGAATCAAAGCTTGCAAGCTTTTCTGACAGCCCGTCAATTTCATCATGGGCAAACGAGCCTATGGCGTTTATGAATGCACTCGGGCTTATCAAAGGCAAGAGCAATACAGCCATTGACCCGCAGGGTACCTGCACCATTCAGGAAGCAATTTTAGTTGCGCAAAGAAGTGTAAATGCTGATGAAATCGGATATTATCAGGCGGTACTTCCCGATGAAAAAAATCTTCGCGGCTGGAAGGGCGGTACAAACGGCAAAAACTTCCTGCCCACTTCGGACAATCAATGGATGATGATTCAGCACTCTTATACTAATGGCGACAGAATCTGGGTGACGGGACCAAAGGTTGGTAATACTCTGCCCATTACAGACAAATATAACGGAGAACAGATTTGGGCGTACTACGAAGATTTCAAACCCGTAAGAGAGCTTAGCGAGGATGACATCTATGCGTATGAGTATTACAATAAAAACAATATTGACAGATTCAAGGCTTTTGTCGCACCGGCATATAAGGGAACTAAATAAATGGAAGATTTTAACTGCAACAGTACCGTCTCTATGGCGGAAAGACAGGGAAACGTCTGCTTCGCACCCATACTGCTCGACGACCGCTTTGCGGTAACCCGTCTCGCACCACTTCGCTAAAAAACAGCCGTAACAGGCTGTTTTTCTGACGCTTCGTGCCCCCTCGGGGTTCGAATCCCTGCCCCATTTTATCACCCAAGATAAAAAAACAGCACCCTGTTGGGTACTGTTTTTCATATGGAAGAGCCGAATGGTTTAGATGCCACATATAATCCCCCGAATTCGAGGAAATTAAAATCAGTATCTTGCCTAAACAAAACTACAATAATTATTAATTATTCATTAGCGAAGCGGCTTCATCATTCAATATTCATTAAAAAATCCTGTCGAACCTAATGAATGATGAATATTGAATAATGAAAAATGAATAATACAAAACAAAAAATCCTATCTTTCGACAGGATTTTTGTTTTGGCGGAAAGACAGGGATTCGAACCCTGGAACGGGTATTAGCCGTTACACGATTTCCAGTCGTGCGCCTTAGACCAGCTCAGCCATCTTTCCTTATTTATTGTTGCCGTCTCTCGGACAGCTTGTACAGTATACCACATTAGATGGCGTTTGTCAATACTTTTTTTGAAATTTGTTGGGATTTTTTGATGATTCTAACTATGTGATTGCAGTTTAATCATATCCTCCCTACTGTTTAAATACTTAATCTTTACCAACTCCGTCTTTTTCAAAAAAACATATACCGAAACGCAAATAACCGCCTCGGCGAATATCACCGAAGCGGTTACTTTTATTCATTATCAGCCAAGCTCACAGTCATCGGCTTCACACAAAGGAACAAGTCCGTTTGCCAAAATCATGACTTTGCACTTGGTACTGCCGCTTGGAATTACCGTCTCAAATTCGTCCTGCGTTACAATTTCCTTATCCTTTACAACAAGTGCCGAAAGAATATTTCTGTCATTGTAAAATGCAATATATATTACGGGCGATTTTGCCAAGTCTTCCGAAGTCACTTCATATTTTACAGTACATGATTCGGAAGCGGAGTTTTTCGTCACGTTCACGGTTGTCCGGACGGGTGACTCGGATTTTTCTGCAATTATATAGGGGCTGAAGCTGTCTGAGGTAAAGGTTATGACAGCAGACTCTCCGTCTATTACTACCGTAACACCCTCAACCGCCTCTGCTGTTCCATTGGGTAAGATGTGGTAGAGCACAGCCTCACCGCTTTGAAGTGCCAGTGCCTCCGCCATACTTACGGGCACGCTTACCGTCAGCTCTTCTCCTTCGTCATACCACATATTAAGGGTATAGGGATATCCTTCTTGGTCGAAAATATTGATATTATACAGACCAAGTACGTTATCTGCACCTACAGCGCTTGTTGAGTTGATAACAAAGGCGTGAGTAGGTGTTTCTTCAACTTCAATCTTTTCAACAACCACTTTTACTGTTCTTTCCGTGCTTTCAATAGTCATTTGACTCTCAGCTTCAACGGTAACCTCAAATTCGGGAACAGATGGCTCGTCACAAATACATACATTACTTATATCATAACTCATCTGGTCGAAATTACAGGGCAACATTACATCTGTTACCGTACAAAAGCCGCAAACCGTGCAGGCGTGCATACAGGGAGTGATAAGCCTTGACATATAATCGGCTTTTGTTATATAAACCACCCACTGTTTTCCGTCTTCAAAAGTGAGTGTAACGACACATTGGATTAGAATCTGACCTTTGCCGCCCAGTTCTCTTGGCTTTTCTCCGATAAAGCTATAGATAAAATCCTTGTTATCTTCATTGAGAATATCACTTAGCATTATGCTGTTGTTTTCACCCGAATCAACAGTTCCGTAAGCAAGACCGTAAACGGTGCCGCTTGGTGCTGTTTCGGTTAAAACATCAGATTCCTTTGATTCGTCTCTCTCAAAGTAGCCGTACCACTTGTAATCGCCGTTTTCTTCTTCCTCTTCGCCTTCCTTTATGAACTCGTAATACCAGTTATATTCTGTCTTTACAGGCTCATAACAGCCTTCCGATGCAGGAGCGACATTTACAGTAATAGGTGATGTTATGGGTATTGCGGAAAGGGTATCATATTCAGATGCCGACTCATAGATATGCTTGTCATAAAGCGCGAGAGACAGACCGTCAACACCGTACTCGGTGTAGTTGGTACTTCCGTAAGAACCTCTATATTCCACTTCACAGGAAACCCTTAATTCAAACTCCAGGTTGTTTATGGTAACGTTGCCTAAAGCCTCGTCCTGTGCTTTAAGTGCCTCATAGATTTCCTTTACCGTTCCGTCTAGTGAAAGGTTAAGAACACCGCCGTCTTTGCTCATTGTTAAGAAATCACTGAGATCGTCGTAATAAGAAGAAATGTTCCATTCACCGCAACCCTCGTTATATTCGCCATCCAAGCCGTATGGTGCATACATATAGCCGGCTTTGCTTGAAAATTGGTACTCGTAGTCGTTAATCAAAACTCTTGCTTCAACATTAAAAATTGCACCGTTGTTGTTGTCCACGGAAGCCTTGTAGTGATCACGTTCGCCGTTTGGATATTCTGTATCCAGATAGTTGTTATATGCTTCAACGGCATTATTGATATTGATGCTGAAAGACTGGTCAAACTTCAGCTCACCTGAGC
>JAZQFS010000049.1:0-5262 GCA_045539625.1 Eubacteriales bacterium
TGCGTATGTTTTGGCACTTAATCTTGAATACGACGCAAATAAGTCCGGAAAGAATCTTGTGCTTCCTCTCACAAGCGGTTGGCTTTTGGATAACAGAGGCGGCGAGCGTAGATATGCTTATGACGGCAAATATGAAGTGCTGAAGGATACAAGCGAAACAGAGGGCGTAGCACTTATCCGTGAATTCAATAAGACAACCACAGGTCTTATCAATTTCATGACTTATTTTTCAAGCGATACAAATGACGGATTGTACCTTGAAATGAGAAACGACAAGGACGAAGCTCTCTATCACATTGAAATTAAGGATAAAAAGTGGCAGTTTAAGAATGCCGACGGCTCGTTTACTCCCGTTTTTGACATTCAGCCGGGTCAGGGTACATTCTTCTTCAGAATCGAGCTCGACCTTGACAATAAATACTCAAAGACATATATAAATAACGTATGCTACGGAGCATTTCCTCTTACAACAGAAGATGTAAACCTTTATAACTTCCGCTTTGCATATACCGATGAAGGAATGGGAACAACAGACCTTGGTACCTTCTTTGCTAATGCAAACTATGCTGTATACGATGACTTCGTTATGGCTCAGAATAAGGAAATTCCTCTTTTCTGGACGGTTGAAAATGCAAGCACCACAAATAAGGGTATATTCAATATTCTTGACGGAGGAAAGGCAACACGTACCTTTAAGCAGACAGGCGACAAGGCGGTATTTGAATACCAGTTCCTTCAGACCGCAGGCGAAACACTTGATGTAGCTCTCTACGGTGAGGGTAAAAAGGTTGTTTCTCTTACAAACGATACAAATAAATTCTACATTGACGGCAAGGAATTCTACAGCGATTATGTACACAATATGTGGTACAGAATCAGAGTGGAAATGGATTTCAATACCCACAAGGGCGTTCTTAAGCTCAACAGCAGAAAGATAATGGATATCACTCTTCCCTCTGACGTTACCTGTATGGATACCATGGAATTTGCCGCTAAGGGCAAAAACGGCATTTCTCTTGACGAAATCAGAGCATATAACGTGTACGAAAGAGAAGACTACGTTCCACAGCCCAAGGTGCTTCCCAACGAAGATGATTATTATGTAGGTATCAACGTATGCTCTCTCTGGAGAAGCGATGACAGACACCGTTCATGGGGTTGTATCACTCCTTACATGGATAAACAGCCTGTTCTGGGTTACTACGATGAGGGTAATATAGAAACAGCCGACTGGGAAAATAAGTTTATGGCAGAGCACGGCATTGACTTCCAGGCATTCTGTTGGTATCCCGATAAGAATAACGGTCCTCTCCAGCTCAATCTGCCTTACCACATTCAGGATGCTTACATGAATTCAAAGTATGCAGGCATCGTGAAGTACGCAATTCAGTGGGAAGCGGCAGGAACAAATCCCACAAGTGTTGATGCGTTTAAAAAGTTTTACGGTGCATACCTTGTTGAAAACTATTTTAAAGACACAGAACGCTACATGGTAATAGATAATCAGCCCGTTCTTATAATTTACTCCTACAATAAGCTTGCCGAGGCTATGGGCGGCAAGGCTAAGGTAAAGGAAGGACTTGACTGGCTGGAGGAAGAAGTAAAGAAGATAGGCTATGACGGACTTCTGGTATTTGTCAGCGGTGGCGGAAACCCCGATGACCTTGCAGACACAGGCGTTGATGCAAGATATCCTTATAACTGGGGCGTATCAGGCTATTCTCCCGAGCATAATAAGGCTATGATGATTCAGAAGCAGGAGGCTTCAAACGTATATAATATACCCACCGTTTCCGTAGGCTTCAATAACATCGGCTGGGTAGATAAGAGACAGCCTATTATGACAGAAGAGGGCTTCCTTGAAACAGTAGAGTGGATTAAAAATGATTACATTCCAAAGTACGCAAAGGAAGATTGGCAGAAGAAGATAGTGATGGTTTCCACATGGAACGAGTATGGCGAAGGTACTTATGTAATGCCTTGTGAAGGCAACGTAGGCTTCGGCTATCTTGATTCTCTCAAGAAAGGACTTTTCGGACAGGGCAAGGAAACCTGCAGCGATGTTGTTCCTACAGAGGCACAGAAGCAGAGAATCAACAGACTCTATCCTCAGTACAGACGAGTTCTTACCTATGAAGGCTTCCATGAAGAAGAAATAATGGAAGAATACTTCACAAAGCTTGGCGAAATCGACTTTACAAACAAGTCCGAGCATTTCTCAAATACTTATGCAACAGATAACAGTCAGTGGACAGAAAAGGGCTGGTCGGGTGTTTGTGCAGGCGATACTCAGGTTAACTTCACATTTGCACAGAACCAGATGAACTTAGAGGATATCGGAACAGTTAAGATTACAGGTACTTTCCCCAAGGGAGATACCATAATGATGTTCTATATGTCGGGTAACGATGCAAGCTTTGTTTCGGGAAAATCCATAAAGTTTACCGCAAATACCGAAGGAAAGTACGCATCCTACTATGTTGATACAACCTCTCTCGGCAAAGACTGGTCAGGTAAGCTCTTTAAATTCCGTATTGACCCTGCAACAAAGAAGGGTGATACTTTCTGCGTTGAAAAGATAGAATTCCTCACGGCTTCAACCTATAAGTCGCTTGTTGTTGATGACCATGTAATTGATATGGAATACACCTTCTCCACCGAAGCAGACGGCACCGTTACCGTAGGCTACGATCCTTATAGCGGTATGGAGCTTGCACTTAATGCATTCTCAATTTGGAATAGAGATGAACAGACACTCACACTTTACTTTGCAGAGGATAAGACCTTTGTATTTAAGATGGGTGAAAAGAAGTATACCCTTAACGGAACGGAAAAATCACTTGGCTTTGCACTTAAAGCAGTTGACGGACTTCCTTACATTCCGTTAGGTCTTATCTGCAAGGAAGTAGGATATGACTTTAGCGTAAACGAAAAGCACAGCATTGTAATTGATACAGGCTATGAGCCTCCCGTTTACGAGCCTGTGTGCGAAATAACAAAGCTTGATAACTTTACAGGTTCAACCTCTTATGAAACAAACGGATTCAAGGCAGTTACAAAAATGACGGATAACTCAGATCCCGAAAATCCCATTGAATATATGAGAGTAATGCCTAAGGACGATAACTCTGTATATTTGTATGCAATGCAGAAATATGAGTTTGTTCCCGGTGCTACCTATAAAGCTTATGCGGATATCAGACTTGCTTCCCACGGCGTTTCAACAATTCCCGTTCCGGCAGGTATTGAAGGCAAGCTTACTTTTAATATGAGATATAAGGATTTCAATACTTCAGACCATGTAGTAACAGGTTTTCCGCTTACAGGAAGCACCGACTGGACTCATGTTGATATTGAATTTACAATTCCTGCCTCTGCCATTGACCGTTCGGGCGATTACTTTGCAATATACTCCGAGCCAAGACAGGGCAGAGCAATAGGCTATGACATAAGAGAAGTTTATATTGCGGATATAAATGATCCCAAGCTCTCGGAATTTGAAGAAGCGAGAAAAGCAAGAATTGAAAAGGAAGGTATTAAAAATGTCTGGACTCTTACTTCCTTTACTCCTTCTACCGCAACAGGTACGGGAAAGCATTATAACGATACCGACGGCACACTTGCTTCGGAGGGTACTCCCGCAATCTGCTACGATGCAATCCCCAATGACGGCGAAACGAGAATTCTCTATACAAACCATGCAATAAAGTTTGATGCGGGCGAAACATATAAAGTGACGCTTGACTTCAGACTCAATCCCTTTAAGGACGGCACCCCTTCAAAGACAGGTACATCCGTCAATATGCAGTATTACGATCCTGCAGGAACAAATCACGTTGTATATACAATGAACCAAAGCTCAGATGACGGCTGGAAGAGCCACGAATTCTATTTCACCGTTTCACAAGCCAGCACTATCAGAAGTAATGATAAGTTCTCTGTATTCTCAAATCCTGCAGACGGTAAGGCGGTTGGCTACTCTCTCAGAAATGTTGTTGTATCCCGTGCGACAGATGAAGAAAAGCAGGCTCTTGCAAACAAAAAAGAAGAGCCAAAGAAGGAAGAACCAAAGCCTACACCTTCGTCCTCTCAGTCGGTAACCGCAGGGGACGGACCGTGGACACTTGATGCTCTTACCGTTTCTGCGGCAGCAGGTACAGCCAAGACCTATGATGAGGACGGAAAGAAGGTAACCGAAGCTGTTCCAAATGCGGGTGAAAATAAAATCCTTTACACTACCGCAAATGCAACCTTCATTCCCGGTGCAACATATAAGCTTACCCTTGACCTTAAGGGAACAAAGAACTCAGGCGGAGCAGACTTTTCAAATGCAACCCTTACATTCAATATGATGTATGCCGATGACGAGGCAAGCGGCGGAAAGAACCATACAGTAAAGAATGTAAAAATTTCCTCAGACGATGAGTGGACTCCCGTTGAGGTTGAGTTTACCGTATCGGAAAAGAGCAAGACAAGAACACAGGACATCGTTTCGATGTTCTCAAATGCAGTTGACGGCTTGTCTACAGGCTATGCTGTGAGAAATGTTGTACTTACACTTGTAAGTAAGCCCGAAATAATCGAACAGCAGACAAATTCCTCCTCTGAGGCGGCGAAGACTCCCGATTTTGACCAAAGCAAAATCCCCGCAAGCATTGGCGGAGACTATGTGAACTTCTCTGTTTCGGCGGCAGGCGGCGTTGGTATGCGTGCAATTGATCCCGATGACAGCAAAAATTACTGCTATCTTGCATATCCCAAGGGAGACGCTCCGCTTTTCCTGTATTCCTTCCACAATTATACCTTTGAAGCAGGTGCAACCTATGAAGTAAGCGTTGATCTTAAAATTGCCTCCAGAGGACTTGCACTTGATCCCGATGACGACTCCTTCGGTACATTACTTGCACTTAATATGCAGTATACTGACGATGAAAAAGGAACCGTAAACCACGTAATTATGGGACAGAAGGTGACCGTCGGCGACGGCTGGGTAAGATTTACAAAAACCTTCACCGTTCCCGAAAGCTGCACTGACCGCTCAAAGGATAAATTCTCGATTTATGCAGAGCCTGCAAGCGGAACAACGGTGGGATACTATATTGATAACCTTACCATCACAAAAAAATAATTTTTGAAAGAAGGTTTGAAATCCATGAAAAACTTATTGAAACTTTTGACAATGGCAATGTGTGCTTTGCTTACCGCTTCGGCGGTAAGTGCGGTACCGGTTCCTGCGAATACCGTAACT
The DNA here is from genome assembly GCA_045539625.1 of Eubacteriales bacterium. GTDB lineage: Bacteria > Bacillota > Clostridia > Oscillospirales > CAG-382 > UMGS1387. Next base: position 5,249 of record JAZQFS010000049.1, read on the forward strand.
ACTTCAAGTGAAAC
>JAZQFS010000050.1:0-4610 GCA_045539625.1 Eubacteriales bacterium
TCGGTTAGTGTATTAATTAGCCCCGCGGCGAGTCGTGACCTCAAAAGTCACGACGATGAGCGGAAGCGTTTTGCCTTCTTTGACGCTTCGGTCAAAGAAGGTCGTAGCCCGCAGGCTACGAAACCTCCCTGCGATACATAATGTAACTAAAAAAGCGGGACGATGTGGGCATCGTCCCCTACGAAAAAGAAGAATAGGGAAAAGTACTCTTGGGGTGCATCGTCCCCTACGAAAAAGAAAAAAGAAAAAAGAAGAAAGAAAAAAGAAACAAAAAAATTACTGCCCTCACCGAGCGTGAAAGCAGTAAAATAAAACCTAATGTAAAAATAAGTAACAAAAAACCATTATAATTCCTGAATCCAGTCGGCACTCATTTCAAGCCAGCTCTGCGTTCTGAGAGCAAAATCTGCATCGTTTGTCAGCTTGTTCGCCGTGGCAATGCCGTGGTGCCCCTTTTCAAAAATATGTAATTCAATGGGAACGCCGTGCTTTCTCAGCTCAAGTGCAAAGAACAGGGAGTTTTCGCAGGGAACACCTTTGTCGCAGTTGGTGTGCCATAAGAATGTACGGGGTGTCTTTTCGTCCACTCTGTTTTCAAGGCTGAGGTACTCTATCCACTTTTCGTCGTTCTTTCTGCCCTCGCCCAGTAAACTGTCAAAAGAGCCTCTGTGTGCGTACTCGCCGCCCGATATTACGGGATAGCTGAGAATAAGTCCGTTGGGCTTTACCTTTTCCGTGTCGCCGAAATACTTTTCGCTTTCCTTGCCGTGCCACAGTGTTCCCACAGTTGCCGCAAGATGTCCGCCTGCGGAAAAGCCGCACACATAAATTTTGTCGGGATCTACATATAATTCCTCGGCGTTCTCACGAAGATACTTGATTGCACTCAGCGTTTCAAGAAGTGCCGTGGGAAATTCGTTGGGCTTTAAGGCATAGTAAATAACGCAGGCATTAAAGCCTCTTGCAAGATACTTCATGGCAATAGGCTCTGCTTCTCTTTCGCTCAGACCTGTATATCCTCCGCCGGGACACACAATAACCGTGGGACGCTTGGGCAGATACTTGTCCTTCATTTCTTTGTCGGTGTTGGCGATGAATACTTTAAAAAGTGCCTCGTGTCCATGGTCGGGAGCATCTACCTTAGAGTAGTCAAGTCTTATTTTTTCTTCTCTGTAAATCATTTTTTGTACTTCCCTTCAGATTTGTTCTTATTATCTCATACGCTCCTTGAGAGCTCTTTCAATGTCGCGTCCTGCCTGCTTTTTAGCTTCCGTTTCACGCTTGTCGTAGTTCTTCTTACCCTTGCAAAGTCCAAGCTCCACTTTAACACGTGAACCCTTGAAGTACATTTTCAGCGGAATCAGCGCATAACCTTCCTTTCCGCAAAGCCCGAAAAGCTTCATTATCTCTTTTTTGTGAAGCAAAAGCTTTCTTTCACGAAGTGGATTCTTATTGAAAATATTGCCCTTTTCATAGGGGCTTATGTGAACGCCGAACATTATCATTTCGCCGTTTTCCACCTTGCAGAAGCTGTCCTTCATATTGACAGTGCCCGCCCTTATGCTTTTTACCTCTGTTCCGAAAAGCTCGATGCCTGCCTCGTATGTGTCCTCCACAAAATAGTCGTGGTAGGCTTTTTTATTTTGTGCGGCTATTTTTTCGTTTTCAATTTTCGCTGCCATTTTTCCGCCTCTTTTCACGTTTAACTTATGCTGTCAATTTTATTACTTCAAGTATTGTTTAGCTTACTCTTTTAATAGCTTTAATGTATTTTGATTTTCAAGAACTTTTAACTGCGACTTTGCCATAGCATTTAACTGAACAAGCCTTTCTCGTTGAGGTACCCCTTGTTCAATAAGTATGGCATTAAAGCTTTCCATATTAGCAATGACTAAAAGCTGTTCTATCGTTGCATAATCTCTTATGTTTCCTTTTTTATCAGGATTTTCTGTTCTCCAATCTTTTGCCGCTTTTCCAAACAGTGCCACATTCAAAACATCTGCCTCATTTGCATAAACAAAGGCAAGTTGTTTTTCACTTAGATTAGGAACTATATTTTCTTTTATTGCATCAGTGTGTATACGATAATTAACTTTGGCAAGTTCTCTTTTTGCACTCCATTCAAGCTCTTTCTGTTCATTAACCTTCAATCTTTGAAATTCTGTTATAAGATAAAGCTTAAATTCAGGACTTAACCAGCTTGCAAATTCAAACGCAATATCTCTATGTGCAAAAGTTCCGCCATTATTTCCGGACTTTGAAATTATGCCTGTTGCATTTGTTGCTTCAATCCATTTTTGCGGTGATAAATAAAAGCTGTTTTTTCCCGCCTGATTTTCAAAGGTCGTAAATTCGAGACCTTTGAAACAAGGATTGTTTAATTTTTCCCATAAACCCAAATATGAAATAACATCCTTGTTTCTCATCCAAGTCTGAATAGGGACTTTCGGCTCTTTCGGATTTGCGTATCTGGCAATATCGGTAAGAGAAATATAGTCTGCTTTATTTATCTTTCTATATTTTATATCAATACCATTTACCTCTATTTGATTATTTTTAGCCATCTCGCATTCTCCCGTTGTTCCAACTTTAACTTATACTGTCATCTTATAATGCACCCAAGGTGCAATTCATAAACCGCAAGGCAATTCATTAAGTTTGCCGTGCAAATTTATTATATCACTTACATTTACTTTTTGCAAGAGAAAATAATACTGAATAATTTGTAAAAATACAGAAAAACCTCTTTTATTGTCAAAAAAAATGAGTTATAATATTAAAAACACAAAATTTATACAGATTTCGGAGTGAAATACTTGAACAATAATTACAACCGTCCCTCACAAAGACCGCAGGGGCAAAGAAGACATCCCTCGTCCCAAAGACCGCAAAGTGCGGGGATTAATCTGAGCTACAACACAATTTGCCTTGTAATATGCTTTGCGCTTTTGCTTGTCAACGCCAAGGTTTTCTCCATGATAGTGACGGGCAACGAGTCACTTGACGCAAAAATCGTTGTGCCCGTAATTTCCGAGGAAGAGCAGCAAAGGTTAAACGAGCTTGAACGCATCAAAAACGACGTACAGAACAACTACACCCCAATCACCGTAACCGACGATGACACAAAGCGGGGCAATCTTATTCTTGTTGACTCAACCCACGAGTATTCCTTTGATGCTGTCAGCACACTTGTGCACGATGAAGAAGCGGTAACTATCCCCGACTCCGCCGACGGCAGCTACTGGGTAAAGAGCAATTACGACCTGCTCAAATCCGAGGCTTTGTCGGCACTTGACAGGCTTCTGAGTGATTTTGCAAAGGAGCATAACAACACCGACGTTATGATTTTTGACACCTACCGCAGCTTTGAGGACCAGCAAAGGGTGCTCACCAACAAAATAGCCGAGCTTGGCGAAGAGGAAGGCAGAAAAATCGCCACCGCTCCCGGATTCAGCGAGCACCACACCTGTCTTGCCCTTGACCTTACCCTTTTCAACGGCTCCGAGTACCGTGACTATGACGGCAACGGCATTTACAAGTGGATAACCGACAACTGCTACAAGTACGGCTTTGTAATAAGATATCCTGCCGACAAAACCCACATCACAGGCATCAGCTACGAGCCGTGGCACTTAAGATATGTAGGAAAAGAGCACGCATACTACATGACAAAGAACGGTCTGTGTCTTGAAGAATACATTCAGCTTTTATCGGCGCTTTCGGTGGACGAAAACCGTCTTCAGTTCACCGACGACGAAAACTCAACCTATCTTATATATTCTGCTCCCGTTACAGAAACAGAAAAAACCGTCCTTGTCCCCAAAAACGGTTCTTACACCCTTTCGGGAGACAACAACGGCAGAATTATTGTATCATGTAAACTGTCCTGACGCTATGTCCCTCACCCAAGCCCGAAGCTTACGCTTATGGCGCTGTTAACCTTATCCATAACGCTTTCGTCAAGATGTCCCATCTTCTCACGAAGGCGTTTTTTATCGAGGGTACGGATTTGTTCAAGCAGTATCACGCTGTTTTTCTCAAGTCCGAATTTATCGGCAAAAACGTCAATATGAGTGGGTAGCTTGCTTTTATCTGTGCGGCTTGTTATTGCGGCGGCGATAACGGTGGGGCTGTATTTATTTCCCACATCGTTCTGCACGATAAGAACAGGTCTTACGCCTCCCTGCTCCGAGCCGACAACGGGACTTAAGTCTGCATAGTAAATATCTCCTCGTCTTATATTCACTTTATTCACTCCACTTTTTTAGTATTTTTCTATCCGTTTCTATTGTTGACACTCCTTTACTTACTTATTCCGCCCAAGGTGATTTTTTTATTTTTATTTTTTCTCATTAAATTTTCTTTTTATTTTTTCTTCCTTATACTTTATAGTATGGGGGATTTTTTCTTTTTGCTACTGAGGGGGTTTTCTTTTTTCATTTTCTTTTTAAGTTACATTATGTATCTTTGGGGAATTTCGCTCGTTGCGACGAGCGAGTCATACTTTTCCCTCTGGAAAAGTATCAAAACAGCCCCCTCAACGGAGGGATGGCTCAGTCGTAAATGAGGCTGTGCTGATTGGCTTTTCACATCTCCACAGGACTTGCCTT
>JAZQFS010000051.1:0-3769 GCA_045539625.1 Eubacteriales bacterium
CCGCCGCCGTGAACATTCGGGCAGGAAACGTTGACCTCAAACCAGCCAATCTGCTCTTGAGAATCAAGTTTTTCAACTGTATATGCATAATCCTCAACAGAAAAACCGCTGACGTTAGCCATAACAGGCTTATTAAAACAAGCCTTGAGCTTGGGAAGCTCGTTTTCAATTACCTTTTCAACACCGGGATTCTGAAGACCGACAGCATTAATCATTCCGCTGTCACATTCGGCAATTCTCGGACAAGGGTTGCCGAAACGGGGATCTTTTGTAGTGCCCTTAAACGAAAAAGTACCAAGGCAGTTTATATCATAAAGCTCGGCGAATTCATAACCGAAGCCGAAAGTACCGCTTGCAGGGATAACGGGATTATCAAGCACAATACCGCTTAAATTAACTTTAGTATTTACCATATAATCTCCTCCCTTTCAAGCACGGGACCGTCCTTGCAGATACGCTTATTGCCATACTTTGTCTTGCAGGAGCAGCCCATACATGCACCAAAGCCACAGCCCATTCTTTCTTCAAAGCTGTACTGACCGCTTGTTGAAGCAACTGCCTCAATAGCTTTAAACATAGGCATAGGTCCGCAGGTGAAGAAATATGTATAATCAATATCCTTCATAGCATCTGTTACAAAGCCTTTGACACCGTAGCTGCCGTCGGCAGTTGCAACTTTAACTTCAGCACCAAGTGCTTTGAAATCATCCTCAAGGAAGATTTCTTCTTTTGTGTTAAAGCCAAGCACTACAGTAACCTTTTTGCCTTCATTTATAAGCTTTTTACAAAGATTATAAAGCGGAGGCACACCGACACCGCCGCCGATAAGAAGTGGCTTATCGCCGCATTTATCGAGGCTGTAGCCGTTACCAAGACCAACAAGCACATCAAGCACCTGACCTTCGGTCATTTCACTCATCTGCTCTGTGCCAACGCCAACAACCTTGTAAACAAGTGTAATTGTTGTTTCATCATAATCACAAATTGAAATAGGTCTGCGCAGGAATTTACCGTCCAGCTTGATATTGACAAACTGACCGGAAGCTGTAATTGCAGAAGTATCGCCCTCGAGCACCATTTTGTAAACGGTGCCCGTGAGCTGGATATTGGAGAGGATTTTATAAAACCCTTGTGTCATTTATATCACCTTTAAGCGTCAATTGTTGAAATAAAGAGTGTGGTTTCCTCAAGAACATCAAGAAGAACCTTAACTGTATCAAGTGAAGTGAACATAGTTACGTTGTTTTCAACAGCGCACTGTCTGATTTCGTGACCGTCCATAGCACCGCCTACAGCGTTCATATCTCTTGTATTGATAACATAGGTTACATAACCCTGGCGGATAGCCTTGAGGATATCATCATTACCGTCGCTGATTTTAGGTAGAATGTGAGTTCTGATACCGTGCTCCTTAAGGTAGTTTGCAGTACCTTCCGTAGCCTGGATATTGAAGCCCATATTGTAGAAGCGGCGGATAAGCGGAAGTGCCTCTTCCTTATCCTTATCGGAAATTGTTGCAAATACAGTACCGTAGCTCTTGACGTTCATACCGCTTGCCTGAAGGGCTTTATAGAGCGCACGACGAAGGCTGTCATCATAACCGATTGCTTCACCGGTAGACTTCATTTCGGGTGAAAGGTAAGCATCAAGACCTCTGAGCTTAGAGAAGGAGAAAGCAGGAACTTTTACGTACCAGCGCTTCTTTCTGGGAGCAATTGTGTAATCGATACCCTGCTCTTTGAGAGATACACCGAGCATACAAAGAGTTGCAATATCGGCAAGGCTGTAGCCAGTGGACTTTGAAAGGAAGGGAACTGTTCTGGAGGAACGGGGATTAACCTCGATAATAAAGACATTGTCATCCTTATCAACGATAAACTGGATATTGTAAAGACCAACAATACCAATACCAAGACCGAGCTTCTTGGTGTAGTCTATAATAGTTTCCTGAACCTTTTCGGAGATTGAGAAGGTCGGATAAACGCTGATTGAGTCACCTGAATGGATACCTGTTCTTTCAACAAGCTCCATAATACCGGGAACAAATACATCTGTACCGTCGCAGATTGCGTCAACCTCAACCTCTTTACCGACAATATACTTATCAACAAGAACAGGCTTGTCCTCGTCAATTTCAACAGCTGTTGTGAGGTATCTGCGAAGCTGAGCTTCATCAGCTACAATTTCCATTGCACGGCCGCCGAGAACGAAGGAAGGACGCACAAGCACGGGATAACCTATTCTTGCTGCAGCGGCAACACCGTCTTCAATCTTTGTAACTGCCTGACCCTCGGGCTGAGGAATATTGAGTGACTGAAGAACCTTCTGGAAGGAGTCACGGTTTTCTGCACGCTCGATAGCATCACAGTCTGTACCGATAATCTTGACACCCATATTTTTAAGGCCGTCAGAAAGGTTGATAGCTGTCTGACCGCCAAGAGAAGCTACAACGCCTTCGGGCTGCTCAAGATGAATGATATTCATAACATCTTCCACGCAAAGCGGCTCGAAATAGAGCTTATCAGAACAAGTGTAGTCTGTCGAAACAGTTTCGGGATTGTTATTGATAATAATAGCCTCGTAACCGAACTTTTTGATTGTTGTTACGGCGTGAACGGTGGAGTAGTCAAACTCAACACCCTGACCGATGCGGATGGGACCTGAACCAAGAACGACTATCTTTTTCTTATCAGACATCTTGGACTCGTTTTCAGCCTCATAAGTTGAGTAGAGATACGGGATATAGCCGTCAAACTCTGCTGCACAGGTATCAATCATCTTATATACGGGGAACATATCGTTTGCCTCACGAAGCTCGAAAACTTCCTTGGCAGTCATACCCCATACGCCTGCGATGTATTCATCGGAGAAGCCCATTCTCTTTGCCTTATAAAGAACGGCAACATCTCCCTTGTTGGCCTTTACTACCTTTTCAAGGTCAACTATGTTCTTGAGCTTTTCAATAAAGTACATATCAATTTTTGTTGCGTGGTTAATCATACCGACGTCAATGCCTCTGCGCAGAAGCTCGGCAATAGCGTAGAAGCGGTCGTCAGTGCCGTCAACAATGTACTTGAGAAGCTCATCATCCGTAAAGCTGTCAAACTTCTTGAGGTAGAGGTGGTTTACACCTGTTTCAAGAGAACGTACAGCCTTGAGAAGGCTCTCTTCAACAGTTCTGCCGATGCTCATTACTTCACCCGTAGCCTTCATCTGAGTAGAAAGCGTGTTGTTAGCATTGGTGAACTTATCAAACGGGAAACGGGGCATCTTTGTAACAACATAGTCTATTGTAGGCTCGAATGCACCGTAGGTATTTGCAATTTTGATTTCATCGAGTGTCATACCGAGAGCAATTTTTGCCGTTACTCTTGCAATCGGGTAACCGCTTGCCTTGGAAGCAAGTGCAGAAGAACGGGAAACTCTGGGGTTAACCTCGATAAGATAATACGTGAATGAAAGCGGATCAAGAGCAAACTGAACGTTACAGCCGCCTTCAATCTTGAGAGCACGGATAATCTTGAGTGCGCTGTCACGGAGCATATTATGCTCTTTAGCTGTAAGAGTCTGCGTGGGACATACGACAACAGAGTCACCTGTATGGATACCGACAGGGTCGATATTTTCCATATTACAGATTGCTATTGCCGTATCATTGGCATCACGCATTACTTCGTATTCGATTTCCTTGTAGCCCTTGATGCTCTTTTCAACAAGAACCTGATGCACGGGAGAAAGAGCAAGAGCGTTCTTAAGGATTTCTCTGCAC
>JAZQFS010000052.1:0-3683 GCA_045539625.1 Eubacteriales bacterium
AAGGCAAGTCCTGTGGAGATGTGAAAAGCCAATCAGCACAGCCTCATTTACGACTGAGCCATCCCTCCGTTGAGGGGGCTGTTTTGATACTTTTCCAGAGGGAAAAGTATGACTCGCTCGTCGCAACGAGCGAAATTCCCCTAAGTTACATTAAGTATCTCAAACGGGACGATGTGGGCATCGTCCCCTACGAAAAAAGAAAAAAACAATGTAATAATTGACCGATAATGTATAAATAACTTGAAAAAATCAAAAACATATGCTATAATCCTTATAAATAATCAACGAAAGGGGAAAATAAGTGTGTATGATTTTTGCCTGATCCCCAAGCTTGTAAAAATAGATAAAATGTTTACCTTTATTGTGCGTGAAGCCGACAGTAAATTCTACTTTTTCGGTGAAAGCCACCCTTTCTGGGAAATGGTTTATGTGCAGCAGGGCAGTGTGGGCATAACTGCCGATGAAAGAGTATATACCCTTAAAGAGGGAGAAATGATCTTTCATAAGCCTATGGAGTTTCACAGAATATGGTCTCAGGACGGTACGTCACCCAAATACTGTGTGTTTTCCTTTACGGCAGAAGGCTCGGCATTGAAAATGCTTGAAGATGCAGCAATAAAGTGTACAGGTGAAATGCAACAGCTTGTTGAAGAAATTGTGAGTATGAGGGACGATGCCTTTGTTATGAAAAATGAATGGGTAATCGAGAAAGTAAAGAATAATGAAAAGGCGTTTTTGTGTGTCGGCTGTCTTGAAAGACTTCTTTGCCTTGCAAGCATCACGGGTGAAAAACTTGACGTTAACGGAGAAAAGGACTCGGTGCTCTTCGGAAGGGCGGTGTCATACCTTAACGAAAATATTTCGGATAAGGTGTCGGTTGATGAGCTTGCGGGGGCGTGCTTTGTCAGTGCATCAACTATTAAAAAGGTGTTTGCAAAGTACGTAGCTTGCGGAGTAAACGAGTATTTTACATTTATGAAGATAAACCTTGCAAGAAAAATGCTGGGTAGGGGAATGTCGGTAAGCCGTGTCAGCGAAAGTCTGGGGTTTTCAAATCAGTTCTATTTTTCCTCGGTTTTTAAAAAGATGACGGGTACTACTCCTTCAAAATATAAAAAGAGCTTTTCTGAAAAATGAAATGTATTGTACGGCAATTGTAATAATTCACTTTTGGCATTGACAATTGACTTTACTTAGGCTATAATATAGACGGTGAATTTCGGGTTTGAAATTTGCCGTTATGGGATTATTGACAAAAAAGACTTTTCTGTATAAGGAGTGTGGAGATTTAGTATGGAAAAAGCTTTAGAGATGATTCTCGGACTTGCAATGGGACTTGTACTTTTCCTGTACGGTATGGATCTTATGGGTGACAGCCTCAAGAAAATGGCAGGCGGAAAAATGGAGTCAATTCTTGCAAGACTTTCATCAAACAAAATCAAGGGACTTTTGCTCGGCTTCGGAGTTACGGCTATCATTCAGTCGTCCTCTGCAACAACGGTAATGCTTGTAGGCTTTGTTAACTCGGGTATTATGAAGCTTGGTCAGACCGTGGGCATTATTATGGGTGCCAACATCGGTACAACGGTTACTGCGTGGCTTTTAAGTACCTCGGCTATCGGAGATACTGCGGCGTTTGTTCTGCAGCTGTTCAAGCCTGCAACCTTTACGCCCGTTCTTGCGGTAGTCGGCATCCTTATGACAATGATGGCAAAGGGCGACAAAAAGAGAAATCTTGGTATGATTTTCCTTGGCTTTGCCATTCTTATGTTCGGTATGGAAACAATGTCGGGCTCTGTCAGCGATCTTCGTGACAATGAAGCGTTTGTCAATATTCTTACGATGTTCAGCAATCCCATTCTCGGTATTATTGTGGGTACTGTGTTTACCGCCGTTATTCAGTCGTCTTCGGCGTCTATCGGTATTTTACAGGCACTGTCGCTGACAGGTGTTATTAATTTTTCGGCGGCACTTCCCATACTTCTCGGTATGAACATCGGTACAACAATTACGCCCATTATTTCTTCTGCTACAGGTAACACCGAGTCAAAAAGAGTGGCGTGCACCTGCCTTTACATCAAGATGATAGGCGTTGTTGTGGTGACAAGTGTATTCTATATACTCAATGGCATTGTAGGCTTTGGCTTTATGGACAGCAATGTTCTTGCAAATCCTCTCAACATTGCCGTGGCACACACCGCATTCAACATTATTTCAACAATTATCCTTATTCCCTTTGACAAGGCTATCGAAAAGCTTGCCGTCATCACCATCAAGGGCAAGAAGGAAGAAAGAAGAAACGAAGTATTCGACGTGCTGGACGACAGATTTCTTGACGTTCCTGCATTCGCCGTTGAAAAGTGCCGTGAGCTTGTTTGCGATATGGCGGTTATTGCTTCGGAATCCTTCAATATGGCGGTAAAGCTGTTTGACGGTTACACCGAGGAAGGCTTTGCAAAGATTTGCGAGCTTGAAGAAACGGTGGACAAGTATGAGGACAAAACCAGCACGTATCTTGTAAAGATAGCGTCAAAGGATATTTCCACTGCCGACAGCCGTGTTGTAACAGAGCTGCTTCATTGCATAGGCGACATTGAAAGAATAAGCGACCATGCACTGAATGTTGCCGATGTTGCAAAGGAAATGGCTGACAAGAAGCTGTCCTTCTCGGAAAATGCCGTAAAAGACCTGCACGTTATCACCCTTGCGGTACACGATGTACTTGAGCTTGCAACAAATGCACTTATCAAGGACGACATAAGTCTTGCACATAAGGTTGAGCCTCTTGAACAGGTTGTTGACCGCTTAAAGAGAAAAATCAAGGCGGGACACATCGACAGACTCCGTCAGGGCGACTGCACAATGGAGCTTGGCTTTATTCTTTCCGACCTTCTTACAAACTACGAAAGAGTTGCCGACCACTGCTCCAACATTGCCGTGTGCTTTATTGAAATTGCCCACGATTCCTTTGAAACCCACGAGTATCTGCACCAGCTTAAAGAGGGCGGAGAAAACGAGTTCAAGGCTATGTACGAGGCTTACAAGGCAAAGTACGTTTTATCGGAATAAGGCTTTGATTTATATATTTTTACTGTCTTTGCGAAAGTGAAGGCAGTAATTTTTTTCTTTCTTTTTTCGTAGGGGACGATGCCCACATCGTCCCGCTTTCTTTTAAGATACTTTATGTATCGCAAGGAGGTTTCATCCGTTGCGACGGACGAGTAACTTTGACCGAAGCGTCAAAGTAACCAAAACGCTTCCGCTCATCGTCGTGACTTTTGAGGTCACGACTCGCCGCGGGGCTAATTAATACACTATCCGATTCAGTACGTCGTCGGTACGCCCTGTCCATCGCTCGCTTACGCTCGAATGGGCTGCAGTGCTAAGGCTATTGGGTACTGTATGTCAAAACCGAGGGTGTGGGGATAGTGACTGTGAACAAGCTTTTTTGCCTCAGTATTGCTGTTTTGCTTATTAAAATGGAAGCACATCGCTCTGATTTGATTTGCAACAAATTTTGTTTTTGAATCGGGTGGCAATCCAAGCACCACGCCCAAACGAGGGTGGAAGGCTCCCCGCCGTGGAGGGAAGTCAGCGGAGGTCGGGAGCAGTGCATAATAGTATGTACTACCCGACTGTCGGAGTCCTTAATCTCCGACGGTCGCAATTAGCACCGAGATAAT
>JAZQFS010000053.1:0-51916 GCA_045539625.1 Eubacteriales bacterium
GAGCGATACTCTTTTTGCTCCCGAAGGCAATGTTACCGTGGCAGAAGGTATCACCATGGCAAGCCGTGTACACTCAATTTACAACGGCAAGACAATTGCCGAGGTAAAGGGCTCAAAGTGGTACGATATGTATATCGCTTACGCCAAGGAAAACGGTCTTATTGAAGAGGAACAGTTCACAAATTTCGACCGCAATATCATGCGTTACGAAATTGCTGTAATGTTCGCAAAGGCAATGCCTGCCGAATATTTTGCCGCTAAGAACGACATCAAGGATATTCCCGACGTTGCCGAAACCGAGGAATACTACGACGACCTTATGATGCTTTATAAGGCAGGTGTTGTTCTCGGCTCTGACGATTACGGCAACTTCTACGCTACAAACCCCATCAAAAGAAGTGAAACTGCGGCAATTATAAACCGTGTGGCTCTTCCCGAAAACCGCAAGGAAGGCAAGCTCCTTGAATACGGCGACAGAGATCAGGCTGTGTTCCTTATCGATGACTATACTATGACAAGAATTGTCAGGGGTGTCTCTCAGGTAGCTTCTGCCTGGAGATATGAGGATATGGGCAACCAGATTGTCAATGCCGACAATACTACATCCAATGCTCTCAGCGACGGCAGCGATGTGAGCAGAATTGCAATTCACCGAGATGTAGCTGTACAGACAAAGGGCATAGTTGAGGTTGAAGCAATGTTCAGCGTCTCCGAAGCAAACGGTGCACGCATTATTTTCTACGACACCAAAGGCGAAAATCTTTTTGAGCTTTGTCTTGAAAACGGAAAGTATGTTGCTGTAGGTGACAAAAAGCAGGAAACAGGCATCGAATTCGGTGCTGTTACAAGAAGCAAGGCAGTATATTTTGCTCTTGATCTTGATAAAAATAGTGCAATGCTTGTGATTGACGGTAAGGATGCAGGCACATATGATATGAGTTCCAAGGCTAAAAATCTTGCAGGCATGACATATGCAACAACCGACGAAGCAAAGATATTGCTTGCCGTTCAGGAAACACATATGTATGTTAACTATAAGCTCAATGATATGTTCCGCATCAATGTTGCAGGTCAGAAGCCTTACGGCTGGACTAGCACCGATAACGCAACTGTAGAAGATATGCAGTCTGATAAGGACAGCAAGAGCGTTAAAGTTGACGGAAAGGGCTCTTCTTCAAGAAGCTTTGATGCTGTTGAGGATAAGTTTGTGTTTGAAACCTTTGTGCTTCCCACAAAGTCCGCCGATGCTTATGTTGCAATCAAAAACGGCGACAAGGAAGTTGTAAAGGTTGATATCAAGGCAGGAAAATTCCTGTGGAACGGCAAGGAAGCGAGAAACTATGACGAAAGATGCTGGCATCTTATCAGAGTTGAAGGTGACCTTGAAACAGGCAAGGCGATTCTTAAGATAAACAACAAAAAATGTCTTGACATTACCCTTGCAGACACAAAGTTTGATACAGTTGAAGTTGTGAACGGCAACGGCGATGCTCTTTGGTTTGACGACGTTGAGGTTTACAACACATATGATTTTGCCGACTATGTACCCGTACCTGTTTCGGTAAACGATGATGAATGGTATGTTGGTATGAGCGTTTGCTCCCTTTGGAGAGAAGGTACTCACTACGGTTGGGACTGTGTATCTCCTTATGAAGAAATCACTCCTGTTCTCGGCTACTATGACGAAGGTCTGCCTGAGGTCGCAGACTGGGAAATCAAGTTTATGGTTGAGCACGGCTTTGATTTTCAGCATTTCTGCTGGTATGTCGGCAACGGTGCGGGTGCTCCCATAAAGGAATCATACCTTGAAGATGCTATTGTTGACGGATATATGAATGCCAAGTATTCCGATATGATGGATATGATGATTATGTGGGAAAACAACGGCTATTCTCACACCGACAAAAACAAGTTCTATGATGTTATCTGGCCTTACTGGTGCGAATGGTACTTCTCTGACAGCAGATACTTTACAATTGATAACAAGCCCGTTATCACAATTTACAGATACGATGTACTTGAAAAGTGCTACGGTTCTTCGGGTATAAAGGAAATTATTTCGTTTATGAACAAGGACATCAAGCGCTACGGCTATGACGGTGTTATAGTTCTTGGCTGCGGTCAGTTCGGCGGCTGGAATGTAAGTCAGCTCAGACAGATGAGAAACAACGGCATCAGTGCTCTTGTAAACTACTCCTTCGGAGAGCTTGCATACGATGCTCAGTATCAGAAAAACAGAATGACCGAATTCTATAACAGAGGCGAAATTTCTCTTATGCCCTGTATCGGTGTTGGCTTTAATGATATCGGCTGGACGGAAACAAGAACTCCTCTTATCACGCCTGAAGATATGAAGGGACTTATGCAGTGGGCTAAGGACAGTTATATGCCTCTTATTGACAAGAGAGAAGAAGAAGACTGGATTAGCAGATTTGTATTCCACACCACATGGAACGAGTATGGCGAAGGTCACTTCATTATGCCTACCGAGCTTCATAAATTCGGCTATCTTGACGGCAACCGTGCAGTATTCTCCTCCGTTGCAGGCAAGGACGACAACAAGCACTTTGACATTGAGCCTACCGACAATCAGAAGGCAAGACTTGGCTATCTCTATCCGGGACGCAAGGTTCCGATGAGACAGACAATGTATATTGATACTTCAGTAAATGTTGCTGACAACATACCTGTAATAACATGGGATTTTGAAAAGGAAGAGGATTTCAAGAAGTGGGCAACCGAAATGAACATATCTTCCTTCAAGTATGATCCTGTTGAAAAGGCTCTTGTTGCAGAAACTTCAACAAATGACGGTGCAATAACAACTGCTGATATAGCAGCTAATCAATTTGATGCTGCCAAAGCAAGATATCTGCACATTTGCGTAAAGTACGATAAGGGCGAGACTCCCTTGTTCCAGCTGTTCTTCAAGCACAGTACCTCAGACGGCTATATTGCCGATAAGGGTGTTACTTCTACAGGTGTTGTTGTGGCTGACGGCGAATATCACGATTATTACATTGATATGACTGTCAATGACTTCTGGAACGGCACAATCAAGGACATTAGATTTGATCCCATGTCAACTGTGGGTAAGTTCTATGTAAAGAAGATTGAATTCCTTTCTGAGCAGAGTATCGGCACTGCGTCTCTTACCGTTGACGGCGAGAACCGCTACTTTGGCAAGGACTTCATCAAGAAGGCAGGCGACGAATACTTCATTGCAGGCAATGTTTCCGATGGCTTCTATTCACTGCTCAACCTTTACTATGAGTACAGCAGGGTAGACGGAACGCTTGACCTTTACGGTGACAATGGCTCATGTATAAAGCTTGTTGTCGGAAGTGACACGGCGGTCGTTGATGGTAAAGAGGTGAAGCTCGGTCTTAAGATTGAAAGAGTTGACGGTCTTGTAACAGTTCCTCTGAAGCTTATATGTGATACCTTCGGATACGAATTTTCCGCTGACGGAGACAGCATCACAGTTAAGGTGCGTAAGGTGGATTATAACGAGATTATAGCTAACAGAGTTCCCAATCAGTTTGAATTTGAGGTGCCCGGTGACCTTGAAGGCTGGCAGGTAAGTGCTGCAAAGGGCGGATCTATAGGTGGTATTGTTTCATTTACAGCAAGCCCCGTAAGCTCAACCTCCACAGGTTATGATCCCATATTCATCAACAATACCCTCAGAATCAATGCCAAGCATTACAATCAGATTGAAATCAGATACAGACCTTCGTTTGACAGCGAAGAACAGGTGGCAAATGATCCTGTTCAGACAAATATTTCCGTTTACTTCGGTACTGACAAGAATCCGAATCTTGACGAAAAGAAGTCCTTCAAGTATAAAATGGCGGATATGACCAAGGATTCGTCGGGCTTCTATACCTTTACTATCGACTGTAATACAAACGAGCTTTGGGACGGTACTGTCAATACAGTAAGATTTGACCCTGCTAACCTCAGCGGTCACTATGAAATTGACTATATCAGAATTGTTCCCAATCCCGAAGCTGCGGCACTTATTGAAGCCGATAGGAAGAGGGAAGAGGAAAGACTGGAAAAGCTGTTTGCAGTTGATGACGGAGCGCCTTTCTTCATTGAAAACGCAGATGCCGAGGATCTTGATTCCACCGCAAACTTCGGTGAAATTACCTACAAGGGCGGCTCTCGTGTTACAATTGCAGAGGACGATCTTATTAAAGGCAACCATGCATATCTTATCTCGCCCGATCCCGACAATATTGCATGGGCATACTTCAGAGCTCCCACCCGTTACAAGCTTGGCGTGACATATAAAATTGAATTTGATTTGCGTATTGTTTCCGACCAGTTCGGCAATGAAGCAAAAGCAACATTCAAGGCCAATCCAAGATATACCGATGAAATAGACGGTCAGATAAAGAGTCTTGCAGACCATCCCATTGACTGTAACATTACAGAGCTCAGCTCTGCTGACGGCTGGGTGAGAGTAAACGCAACCTTTACCGTAAGTTCTACTATGGATTCACGTGATAAGGACGAGTTCTCGTTCTTCGTTAATCCTACAGGCGGCGACACAGAGTTTAAAAACTACACTTATATGATTGATAACATTGTTGTTTCCGTTGTTGAATAATTACGGTTACAGATGTCCGACAGGTGTAAAAGCCTGTCGGATTTTTGCTAATTAATAATAATTTCTATTGACTTTTTTGCCGTTAAGTGGTAAAATTTATACAACTTAAAGAAAGGAGATTTTGAAATGAAAAAGTTTTTCAAAATACTTATTTTATCAATGCTTGCCGCAATGTGCTTTTCAACGCTTGCGTTTGCTGCTGAAGGCGACCTTATAACAATGGCAAACGCCGAGGGTGATGATCCTTATTGCGGATATAACATCAAGCCGGGTGTTCTGGACATTCAGATTGTTGCTGACCCTCAAAACGCCGATAACAAGGTTTATTATCTTAAAAACAACACTGTTGACAAGAAATCATGGACTTATATCTGGTTTAACGATATGAATTTTGTACCGGAAGAAACGTATGCTATTGAATATGATGTTCTTATTGAAACCGATGCAACAGGTGCAAAGGTTGAATATCCCGGTTCACACGGCTGCTTTGCTTTTTCCGAAATAAATCCCCAGCCCGGCAAGAGTACACATCACGGCATCTCGGGCAAGAAATTTGATAACGGCAAGTGGACTCATATATCCATTGTATACACCGTTCCTTCAAATATTGATACTTCAAAGCCAATGTCCTTTGGTATTTATGCCGATCCCGGTGAAAATTGCGGTACAAATATGTATCTTGACAACATTTCGGTTAAAAAGTTTGTACCGGGTGAAGGCGATCCCGACACATTTACCGTATTCTGTATAGGTAACTCTGTTCTTCAGCACGGTCCTAATTCCAGTCTTGGCTGGTTTGGTAACTACGGTATGGCAGCTTCTGCCGAAGATAAGGATTATTACAGTGTAATGCAGCAGATGTTCAACGCTGATTTCCCTGAAATGAAAAATGAATGGTTCAGAGCTGCAGCAGCAGGCTTTGAAAGAGGTATCACAGATTCTCTTACGGCAGATTACAAGACCGAAATCATGACAGCTTTCGGTCCTAAAATTTTGGCGGCAGTACCCGACGTTGTAACAATGCAGTTTGGTGAAAACACCCCCAGAGCCAATGTTACGGCTGAATCCTTTGCTCATGCAGTTGAGGAATGTATCGATTTCTGCCGCAGCGTTAATCCTGACGTGAAGATTGTGCTCAGTACACTTGCCATAGGCTCTGAATCAGACATCAGAAGCCAGGGTATGAAGATTGCGGGTGCAAACAAGGGCGTTCCCGTTGTTAACCTTTCTCAGCACAGCACTCCCGAAAACAAAGCTATCGGCTTGTTTGAACACTCAGGCGTTGCAGGTCACCCCGGCGACAAGGGAATGCAGAAGATTGCCGAGGAATTCTATCCTGTTATCAAGGCTTTTGCTCTGGGAGAAGAAATCAAGTACGACTTCTCAATGACCGTTAACGGCACTGTTACAAAGCTTGCAACAGAGCCTGTAGTGGAAGGCGACGTTGTATATGTTGCTCTTGAAGAGGTTTGTGCAAAGCTGGGTATGGTAGTTTCGTATGATGCTTCCTATAAGGCTCTTTGCGTATCTTACGGCAATATCAGTGCTATTGTTCCTGCCGAAGGAGAATACGTTATGCTCAACGACAGCATCGTTAAGCTTGCCTCTCCCGTTAAGTACAGCGGTGCGACAGTTAATAGCAAGAAGCTTGTTGTTCCTGCAGAGCTGTTCAAGGCACTGGGTGTAAACGTAACCTTTGATAAGGCAATGAACACACTCTCGATTTCAAAGTGATTTTATGTTGCTTTACTGCCACGGAATTTCTGTGGCAGTTTTTTATGTGTATTTTATCTAAATATTTCTTTTTTGAGCTAAAAGTATTGACATTTTTGTATAACGGTGATAAAATAATTACATCAAAAATTTATGTGTAAAGGAGATAAACACAATGAAGAATATTTTGGTAACACTTCTCAGTGTAGTACTTGCTGTTACTTGCTTTGCAACAATGGCATTTGCTGCAGACGTATCCGTTAAGCTTGACGGAGAAACACTTTCATTTGAACAGCCCCCTGTAATTATCGAGGGCAGAACACTTGTACCTCTCAGAGCTATCTTTGAAGCTCTCGGTGCATCCGTTGAATGGGACGGCGACACAAAGACCGTAACATCCGCTAAGGGCGATGTAACAATCAAGCTCACAATCGGTTCCAACGTTCTTTATAAGAACGCTGAAAGCGTTGAACTTGACGTTCCTGCACAGATCGTAGGCGAAGGCTACACAATGGTTCCTGCAAGAGCTATTGCTGAAAGCTACGGCGTAACAGTTGACTGGGACGACGCTACAAAGACAGTTATCCTCACAAGCCCCGCAGAACCTGAAGCACCTGTTGCAGAAAAGGTTGAAGGCGCAATCGTTAACCTTCTTGTTGCAGACACTTATGAACAGAGCGATTTGTTCTATACAACAAACACACTCGGTGGTCAGCTCGTTGTTGTTGACAACCCCAAGGCTGAAGGCGACAAGGTATTCTACCTTGAATCCAACGTAACCGAAAAGGACGCTTGGACATACTTCTGGGCTAAGCCTGAAAACAACTATGTTGCAGGTGGTCGCTACATCGTCGAATATGATGTACTTGTTCATGATACAGACGCAAGAGGCGAAAAGATTGAAAAGCCCGTAGGCATTGGTAATAATATCAGATACGGCGAACAGGGTATTCCTTCCAAGGACCATGGTGTTGGTCAGACTAACGTTGGTTTTGATGAATGGGTACATATTATGCTCGTCACCACAGTTCCCGAAACACTTGATCCCGCTGCTGAAATGAGATTCGGTATTTATGCTACTCCCAGAGAGGCTCACTGCTATTCATTCTACTTCGATAACCTCAGCGTTCTTCCTTATACAGGTGATTATGCTGACGGTTTCGTTGACCATGAAGCAATCGAAAGAGCTAAGAAGCTTGATAGCTTTGATATCGATGCAGTTGACGGTCTTGTATTTGGCTTTGACGGCGAAGATTTCGCTCCCTTCTCCTTGAGTAAGGCTTATGATCCTGTTGTTGCCAACGGACATTTCGACCTTACAATCGGTGATGATGACAGCATCGACGTTCAGTTCGGCACAAAGGAAATCGACTTTACAGCAGATGACTACAACAGAATAGCATTCAAGCTTAAGTTCGATGGCGAAGGTATAGAAAAGACATATTTTGGTGTATACTTTGCAACTGAAGAAGATCCTAAGCTCAGCCAGGCAAAGTCTGTACATCATAATTTCCCGCTTACAAAGCTTACTGACGACGGATATTATGTAGGTGTTCTTGACATGGCTTCCAATGAAAACTGGAACGGCAAGATCGTTGAAATCAGATTTGACCCCGTTCAGGGCGTTTACGGAACAGTTTCCATTGATAAGATTGTTCTCTTCAAGGAATAATTTGTAATTTAAGCTGTTTGTACCGCAGAGAAATCTGCGGTACTTTTTTTGTGTCTTGCATTAGATTGGGGTGTTAAATATAAGCGTTGCAACTAAAATGTTCGGAAAAGAAAACACAGTGTATTTAAAATGTAAATAAATATATTTTTGTATAAAAAACATTCCATTTGAGATAGGATTGTGATATACTTATGTTGTTATCTTTTAATTAAAATCGGAGGTTTGTTGCTGTGGATATAATCAAGAATGCAGGCACATATATTTTAAGCATACTATCATCAATTACGTTCTTTGATATTCTTGATATTGCTTTGGTTTCAGTTATTTTTTACTACATTTTCAAGTTTATCAGCGACAGACGTGCAGGCAGACTTGCTTTGGGGGTAATACTTATTATTGTTGCACTGTTTATCAGTGATATCTTTAATATGTATTCATTGAATTTCCTTCTGACAAACGTTGTTCAGGTCGGTATTATCGGTTTGCTTATAGTGTTCCAGTCGGAGCTTCGTTCATTCCTTGAAAAAATGGGAGGAAGCTCGCTTCTCGGTAACCGCAACAAAAGGAGCGGTGATATGCAGAAGACCATGGAATGTATTACAAACGTGGCAACAGCCTGTGAAGAGTTTTCACGTGACAAGACAGGTGCGCTTATTGTTTTTGAGCGTTCTACAAAGCTTGGTGACGTTATCAGAACAGGTACCGTCATTAACTCTGATCCTGCAACATACCTAATTAAAAATATTTTCTACAACAAAGCGCCTCTCCATGACGGTGCACTTATAATCAGGGATTTTCGTCTGTGCTCGGCGGGTTGCTTTCTTCCGTTGTCACAGAACAACGACATAATAAAGGATTTGGGTACGCGTCACAGAGCTGCAATCGGTATGAGTGAAAACTCTGACAGCGTTGTTGTTGTGGTATCTGAGGAAACAGGAACAATTTCTATTGCCGAAGGCGGCGTGCTTTCGAGAAACTATGATGCAAAATCCTTGAAGGATGAGCTGGTTAAGCTGCTTATCGGTGATGATAACAAACCTACGCAAACTAAGAAAATAATTTCAAAATTACATAAAGGAGGAGATAACAAGTGAGCGGCAGTAACGAACATAAAAGCAATTTCAGATCGGTTCTTCCCAAAATCTTGTCCGTTGTTGCGGCTGTTATTCTCTGGTTTTATGTTGTCGATGTTCGTACCACAACCGAAGAGAAGGTAATTTACGGCGTGCCTATTTCCATTAACAACTTTTCACATTCGGAAGGCTTTGACATAATTTCAGGCAAGGATCATACGGTTGATGTTGTTGTCAGAGGGCTTAAATCCGATATTTCGGATGTTACGGCAAGTGATTTGTATGCAAGCGTTGATATGGGCGGCATTGAAACTGCAGGAAGTCATAAGCTTGACGTTAATGTAGAAAGCCTTAAAAACGGCGTATCGGTTGTCAATAAGACCGTATCGGTTATCAATGTCAATGTTGATAAGAATGTGTCCTTTGTAGTGCCTGTAGAGCCTGTAATCATATATACCATAGAAGAGGACATATATGAAATGGAAACGCCCAAGCTTTCCTTTGAAAGTGTGCGTGTAACAGGTCCGCAGAATATTGTTGATACAATCAAGACAGCAAAGGCTGAAAAGGATATCGGAAAGGTACAGAACAGCATAACAACGACTGCTAAGCTTAGGCTTTATGATGAATTGGGCAATCTTGTTGACAGCCCTTACATTAAGCTTGCAGAAAGTGTTGTTAAGGTTGAAATACCTGTTTACAAGTCAGAGGTTAAAGCTGTTCTTCCACACTTTAGCGACAGTGATTACAAATATGAATTTACCGTTACTCCGTCTGAAATAATGGTTAAGGGCGATGTAAAGAGTGTTGAAAAGATTAAAAATGTTCTTACAGAGCCTATTTCCGAAATTTCAGCTTCTAAGGTTGTTAAACGTCTTGATTTAAATGACACTCTTAAGGCTTACGACCTTGACGGCAATGCAATTGACACGGTAACGGTTACAATTAAGTCGGTTGTCGATGTATCTGCTCCAAAGGTTGACCGAACAGACAACGATGACGGTAAAGATAAATCAGAAACAAAAAAGTAATTTGTTGAGGCGGTTTTACGGTGACACAAAGAATAGATAACGGAGAGTTTGCTCTTGTCAGAAACTTAAAGATAAGATGCACGCCTCAAAATGTTGCCGTACACGATGCTGCGGCGATTGATAAAGCATATAAAGTCATAAAGAAGAGCGGTCTTTCGGGCTTGCTCGCCAAAGAGTCGGCTTTTGTCTATAAAATGAGTATAGACGCCCGTAATAAAAAGGAAATATTCCTTGTTTATACCATAGCTTTTCCTGTATCCGGCGACATTTCATCAATGATTAAAGCTGACGGAGTGGAGCTTTGCTCGGTATCTGAGCCTGATTTTACCTGTACAAGAAGTGATGACGGTAAAAACCCAGTTGTTGCAGGCTTTGGACCTGCAGGAATGTTCTGTGCGTTGGCTTTGGCTAAAGCGGGACTCAATCCTGTTGTTCTGGAGCGTGGAAGTGACATTGATACAAGAGCACAAAAGGTTGACAGATATTGGAAAGAAGGCGTTCTTGATACCGAAACCAACGTTCAGTTCGGCGAGGGCGGTGCAGGTACTTTTTCTGACGGAAAGCTTTTAACAAGAATCAGCGACAAAAACTGCAGATACGTTATGTCTACCTTTGCAAAACACGGTGCACCGTCTGAAATTATGTACCTTGCAAAGCCGCATATCGGCACAGACAAGCTTAGACAGGTTGTAAAAAGTATTCGTGAGGAAATTGTATCACTTGGCGGCAGAGTTTACTTTGATACAAGACTTGACGATGTGAATACCTCATATGACGGAAAAGTTACAAGTGTTGTTACCAACACAGGACTTACAATACCTTGCAGTGCTTTGTTTTTGTGTATAGGTCACAGTGCAAGAGATACTGTCACTCATCTTTTGAAAAAAGGCGTTGATGTTCAGCCAAAGCCTTTTTCGGTGGGCGTGCGTATTGAGCATCTGAGAAAGAACATTGACAAGTCACTTTACGGAGGCTGTGCAGGTTATCCTTGCCTTGGTGCGGCGTCATATTCGCTGTCGGCAAAGTTTGACGGCAGGGCGGTGTACTCCTTCTGTATGTGTCCGGGAGGCGTTGTTGTTGCCTCGGCTTCAGGTGAAGGTCAGATTGTTACCAACGGTATGAGCTATTTTGCAAGAGACGGTGTAAACTCTAATTCGGCACTTGCCGTTTCTGTTGAGCCTTCCGACTACGGAGCAACTGTTGAGGGAGCAATAGAATTTCAGGAGAATCTTGAAAGACGTGCGTTTGCATTGGCAGGCGGTGACGGAACGGCGCCCATACAGCTTGTCGGCGATTTTCTTTGCGGCAAGGCGGTGAGTGAACCGAGAAGCGTTGCACCGACTTATACAGGAAAAACCACAGTTGCTTGTGCAGATAAGGTTTTTCCCAAGTTTATTACCGACACCCTTGCAAAAGGGCTGTACAGGTTTGAAAAAGAAATTGAAGGCTTTTCCTGCGATGATGCCGTTCTGACTTTTCCTGAAACCAGAACATCTTCGCCTGTGAAAATTCCGAGAAGTGCCGAATATCTTGCAACAGGATACTTGAATATGTATCCTTGCGGCGAGGGAGCAGGGTATGCAGGAGGCATTACAAGTGCGGCAGTTGACGGACTGAATGCCGCTTTGAAATTTATTAAAGGTTAATTTGAAAAGAGTGTAAAATGAAGGCAAGAGCAACGGTTATTGACACAGACGGAAAAACAGCACGTGTTGTTTCAAAAAGAAGCAGCGCCTGCTCAGCATGTCACAATTGCGAAAACTCAGGAGCCTGTCATGCGGAGCTTGTTTTCGGAAGCCAGACACAGGACGTTGAGATTACTGCGAAAAATTCGATTGGTGCAAAGGCAGGGGACGAGGTTGAGCTTGAGAGCTCTACATTCAAAACCTTGGGTGCGGCGTTTTCGGTATTTATTGTGCCTGTAGTTATTGCGGTTATCGGGTACTTGTGTGCATCGGCTTTGGGCTGTTTGCAGGGAATATCTGCAACAGTTATGCTTTGTGCCTTTGTTTTGTCATTTTTTGTAATGTCAAAAATCACAGCTTCTTTTGTCAAGAGAAGCTTAAACACTTACATTGTAAAAATATTGGAAGAGAGCGATAGATAAATTGAAAGAGAACAGTGCTAAAAACATATGGACCGTTGGCGTTGTTGACGATGATAAGGTCTCGGTCATTTCATCACAGCTTAATATCAAGCCTTTTCTCGGCAAAATTCTTGTTGCAAAGGGCTTTGATACTCCCGAAAAGGCAAATGCGTACCTTACAGGCAGTATCAAGGATCTTGCCGATCCCTTTTTACTAAAGGATATGGACAAGGCTGTTGCAAGAATCAGAAAAGCTGTAGAAAGCAAAGAAACAATTCTTATTTACGGCGACTATGACGTTGACGGTATTACATCGGTTGCGGCATTGAAGCGTTTTCTTGACTTCAAGGGAGCAAAGGTGTTGACGTATATTCCCGAAAGAATCAATGAGGGCTACGGTCTTAATATGGGTGCAATCGAAAAGTTTGCAAACGAGGGCGTAAAGCTTATTATTACCGTTGACAGCGGTATTACTGCCCATGAAGAAATAGACTTTGCCAACAGTCTCGGTATTGATGTGGTAATCACCGACCATCATGAATGTCGTGATGAGCTTCCGGGTGCACTTGCTGTTGTAAACCCTCACAGGCAGGACAGTGAGTATCCCTTTAAAGAGCTTGCGGGTGTTGGGGTTGTATTCAGACTTATTTGTGCCCTTGAGGATAACAAAAATCTTACAAACATATGCTCAAAGTACAGCGATATTGTAGCTCTCGGTACCGTTGCAGATGTTATGCCTATTATCGGTGAAAACAGGATAATAGTAAAGCACGGTCTTGCTTCTTTGGTTAACACAAAAAACAAGGGACTTTGTGCACTTATCGAGCAGACCTTCTCAGAACGCCGTATGGCAGAGAGAAAGAACATTACCGCTTCCTCAATTGGCTTCGGTCTTGCGCCGAGAATCAATGCCGCAGGCAGAATCGGTGATGTCAACAGAGCTCTTCAGCTTCTTATTACCGAAAGCAAGTCTGAAGCTGAAGAAATCGCCACCTATCTTTGTGCGGTAAACCGTGAAAGACAGTTTATTGAAAACAAGATTTTTGAGCAGGCTGTACAGCAGATTGAGTCAACACACGATTTTGACAACGATAAAATTATTGTTCTTGTTTCGGACAGCTGGCACTTGGGTGTTATCGGTATTGTTGCTTCAAAGCTTACCGAAAGATACAAGCTTCCCTCCATTCTCATTTCCGTTGACGGAGATGTTGGCAAGGGCTCAGGCAGAAGTGTCAAGGGCTTTAACATAAACGAGGCTATTTCCGCTTGCAAGGACTTACTTATAAAGTACGGCGGTCACGAGCTTGCCGCAGGTCTTACAATTGATAAAAACAATGTAGATGCCTTCAGGAAAGCTATAAACGAATATGCCAAGAAGTCCTTTGATTTTGATTCGGTTTATAACAACATAGATGCCGATTTTGAAATTGACATAACAGACGTTACGGTGGAGCACGCCAAGGATATTGCAACTCTTGAGCCTTTCGGGCTTCAGAATCCTCTGCCAATGTTCTGTATCAAGGATGCCGTAATTTGTGAGATATTTTCCATCGGCGAGGGAAAGCATCTGAAACTTACCGTTGAGAAGGACGGCTATATGGCGACTGCTCTGTATTTCGGTATGCCCAAGGAACGTTTTCCTTTTTCCGAAGGTGACTCTGCCGATATTATGTGCAACATTGACCTTAATGACTTCAGAGGCACACAGTCTGTACAGATGGTAATTAAAGATGTGCGTATTACCGAAAGAGAAAACACAGAAAAGCTTGCACAGGAGCAAATCTTTGACAGAATCCTTGAGGGAGAGCGTGATATTGACCAAAAACATATCCCGTCAATGACACAGCTTCGCTCGGCGTATCTGTTTTTAAAGAATGTTTTTGCAAAGTTTGATGAAAAGGTGACGCTTGACATTTGGAAATGCGCCAAAAAGCTGTCAGGCGACTACAACACCTTCTGCTCGGGCGTGATGTTTAATATTATTCTCAGAGTGTTTGACGAAATGAAGCTCATAACTCTTGAGTCGGATTCTAGTGCCTTTGCCGATGTTGTTCTTCTAAAAACAGAAGGCAAGGTTAATATTGAAAAATCCGAATTTCTTGCATCTTTTAAAAATTAGTTTAAGGATTGATGGAATTGGCTGAATGTATTACTTATGAGAGTCTTGTAGAAGCTCTCAGATTCGCCAAAACAAAATATGATTTTGACCGCATTGAAAAGGCATACGAATACGCAAAAATGCTGCACGAGGGACAGTTCAGAAAATCGGGTGAGCCTTATATCTGTCACCCGTTAAGCGTTGCTTGCATTGTTGTTGAACTTGAGCTTGACACAGACTCTGTATGTGCAGCACTTTTGCATGACACTCTTGAGGACTGCAAGGACAAGACAAGCGACGAAGAAATTATAAAGCTTTTCGGTCAGACGGTTTTTGACCTCGTTGACGGTCTTACAAAGCTCCCCAACGTGTATTTTGAAGACAAGGAAGAAGCCAGCATTGAAAACACACGTAAGCTATTCCTTGCCATGAATCAGGATATACGTGTAATCTTTATAAAGTTTGCCGACCGACTTCACAATATGCGTACTCTTAATGCCAAAAGCGAAAAGAAGCAGCGTATTATTGCTCTTGAAACCATGCATCTTTATGCACCTTTGGCACACAGGCTTGGTGTTCAGAAAATTAAGTCGGAATTTGAAAGTCTTGCTCTTCAGTATCTTGACCCGATAGGCTATGAGGAAGTCAAGAATGACGTTGAAAAAAGATACGGTCAGAACAAGGATTTTCTTAAGGAAGCCACCAAAAAGGTGGAGGACAAGCTTCATGAAGCGGGAATTGATTATAACCTTACAGGACGTGTTAAGTCAATTTACAGCATCTACAAGAAAATGTACAATCAGAGCAAGAGCTTTGATGAAATTTATGACTTTTACGCAATGCGTATTATTGTAAATACCGAGCTTGAATGTTATACCGTTCTCGGTCTTATACATGAGATGTTCAATCTTATGCCCGGACGCTTCAAGGACTATATTTCAACACCAAAGCCGAATATGTACCGCTCTTTGCACACAACGGTTATCGGAAGACATGGTATTCCTTTTGAAGTTCAGATAAGAACCTGGGATATGCATGCTGTTGCGGAATACGGTATTGCTGCACACTGGATGTATAAATCGGGTGAAACGGATAAAGAAAAGATTTCCGAAAAACTTCAGTGGATTAAGACTCTTATCGAAACGGAAAAGGACGTGGGAGCCGACGAATATCTGCGTCCCTTGAAGGTTGACCTTTATGAGGACGAAACCTTTATCTTTACTCCTAAGGGCGACGTAAAGAGTATGCCTTACGGCTCAACTACCATAGATTTTGCCTATTCCATTCATTCCCAGATTGGCAATAAAATGATAGGTGCAAAGGTTAACGGCGTCATTGTGCCCATAGACACGGTGCTTAAAAATGCAGACATTTGCGAAATTATAACCTCATCTTCATCGGGCGGACCGAGCCGTGATTGGCTTAAGATTGTTAAGACAAGTGAAGCCAAGAACAAAATCAGGCAATGGTTCAAAAAAGAAAAACGTGAAGAAAACATCTTAGAAGGCAAGCTCGAGGTTGAACGTGAGCTTAAAAAGTTCGGCAAGACCTTTACCGAAGCACAGAAAAACATGATAGTCGAAAACGTTGCAAAACGAGGCGGCTTTAATGATGTTGATGACTTTTATAACAATATTGGATACGGCGGAGTTGCTGTATCAAAGTTCTCACCGAAGCTTAAGGACGAATTTGACAGAATCGTATCTCCTGAGCCTCCGAAGAGTGCAAACCCCATAGAGGAGCTTGTTGGAGAAAAGTCTAAGCAGGCTGAGAGCAAGCGTGCCAAGGACACAGAACACGGAGCAATGCAAAGCGTTGTTGTTGACAGTATTGATAACTGTCAGGTACGATTTGCCAAGTGCTGTAATCCGCTTCCCGGTGACAGCATAATCGGCTTTGTTACAAGAGGCTTTGGCGTGTCTGTTCATAAGTACGATTGTCCCAACGCCAAGGCGGGTATTGCCAGGGAAAGCGAAAAGGACAGATGGGTTACCGTCAGATGGTCTCAGGATTCACTTGCAAACGGTGAAAACACTTCAGGCGCTTTTGAGGCACTTTTACAGATATTTGCATACAATTCTTTTCAGGTATTTGCCGATATTACAGCGGTGCTTGCAGATATGCGCGTTCAGGTTCACGCAATGAATTCCAAGGAGACGGGCAATGACGGTATGATTATTTCGCTGAATATTACCTGCCGCAACATTTCTCACGTTAATTCCATTATTTCAAGACTTAAAAAAGTAAAGAACGTCGTTGACGTTACAAGAGGTTATTCTTCATGATTGCATTGGTACAAAGAACATTAAGCAGCAAGGTGGAAATAGACGGAAAAACCCACTCCGAGGCGTCTCGAGGTTTTCTCATTCTGTTAGGCGTTTATAATGAGGACACCGAAAATCAGGTGAACCTTCTTGTTGATAAGGTTGCAAAGCTAAGGGTTTTCGAAGATCCTGACGGTAAGATGAATCTGTCGCCGCTTCAGCTAAAGGAACAGGGTGAAGCTGTTGAAATAATGGTTGTATCCCAGTTTACTCTTTGTGCTGTGTGCAAAGGGCAAAACAGACCTTCCTTTATTAATGCTGCCCGTCCCGACAAGGCTGTTCCGCTGTACGAAATGTTTGTAAGGGGACTGCGTGAAAAACACGGCTTTACCGTCTCTACAGGCGAGTTTGGTGCAGATATGAAGGTAAGCCTTATTAATGACGGACCTGTTACCATCATTCTTGATACAGATAAATTATGATTATTAGAATTGAAGATGCAACCAACAGCGCAAAGCCGCTGTATTATCAGTCACTTGTTCTTTTGTATTTGCCCTGCGAAAAGTTCGGTGCCGATGACATCGAAAACTCCCTTTATATCAAGGCATTTACACAAGACGGTTACCACAAGGTTTATGTTAAGCTTTGTGTGGGGGACAGAAGTGAAGAGCTTTGCGACACAAAACAAGTTAATACAAAACAGTATGCCGATATGAAAAACTTTATCGGCAGAACTTTTGTCAGATGCGCCGAGAAGATTTTTGGTTTTGTGCCCACGTGGGGCATTTCGACAGGCGTAAAGCCCGTAAAGCTTGCAAGAATGTTCGTTAAAGAATTTGGCAGGCAGGAAGCAATCCGTATTTTGACACAGGAATACCTTATTGATGAAAAAAAGGCAAAAACTGCGGTTGATGCCTGTATAAGCGAGGACAGGCTTATGTCTTCCTTGGAAGAAAACCCTTGCTCATTGTATATCTCAATTCCTTTTTGTCCTACAAAGTGCAATTACTGCTCCTTTGTTTCCTGTACAACTCCAAGGCTGCTGTCGCTAATACCCGACTATCTTGTAAAGCTTCATAAAGAACTGCAAGCGGTAAGCGGTATTATTAAAGAAAAAGGATTAAAATTGCAGAGTATTTACGTGGGTGGCGGAACGCCTGCCATACTTGATGAAAAGCAGATTGAAGCCCTTATTGGCAAAGTGAACGAGCTGTTTGATACAAAAAGATGCGAATTCACTTTTGAAGCAGGGCGTCCCGACTGTATTACCTTTGATAAGCTGAAGGTGCTTAAGAGTGGCGGTGTTGAACGTATCAGTATCAATACCCAAACAACCAACGACGAGGTGCTGAAGAGTATCGGCAGAAACCATACCTTTTCTCAGTACTGCCGTGCGATGGAATATGCCGAGAAGCTGTCCTTCCGCTGTATAAATACCGACCTTATTGCAGGACTTCCCGGTGAAAGCTGTGACTCCTTTTGCAAGAGTGTAGACGATGTGTGTGACTTTAATCCGCAGAATATTACCGTTCACGCATTTACTTTAAAAAAGTCCTCAGACTACAGGACAGGCGGTGTCAGAGGCTTTGACGAAAGCGGTTCTGCTTTGAAAATGACGGAATACGCCTTTGATGCACTTGCGAGCAAAGGTTATATGCCTTATTATATGTACAGGCAGAAGAATACCGTGGGAAATCTTGAAAACACAGGCTACTGCAAATCAGGATTTGAAAATCTGTATAATATTATTATGATGGGAGAATACCATACTGTTTTCGGCGTTGGTGCAGGAAGCGTAACGAAGCTTGTTTCACGGGATTTATCCAAGGTTGAACGCATTTTTTCTCCCAAGTATCCATATGAATTTCTTGATGACAGTAAATACCAAGGCTTTGATATTGATGCTGTTATGAGTAAACTTTAAGAAAGGTGATAGTTTTGGCTAAACAGAAAGGACAGACTTTTGTATTCGGTGCAATTATTTTGATGATTTCAAATCTTGCCGTAAAGCTTATCGGTGCATTTCTGAGAATACCGCTTACCAACATAATAGGCGTAGACGGTATGGCTTATTACAACGCTGCATACAGCATTTACGTTTCCTTTTACATGATTTCAACGGCAGGTATTCCTGTTGCCGTTTCTCGTATGATAGCAACGGCAAACTCAAAGAATTTGCATCTTGAAATACGCAAAATCTTCCGTATTGCATTTTCGCTGTTTTTTGTTATAGGTGCTGCAGGAACGGCAATTATGATGATTGGCTCATCAGCCTTTGCAAAGGCAGCAGGTATGCCGGAAGCAAATCTTGCAATGCTTGCAATTGCCCCTACAATCTTCTTTATCTGCTTGTCTTCAGCCTACAGAGGCTATTTCCAGGGCTTGCAGGATATGGTTCCCACAGCTGTATCTCAGGTTATAGAGGCGGTGGCAAAGGTTGGTATAGGCATTTTCTGTGCCTTGTACTTCAAGTCACGCGGATATGAAGTTCACGTAATTGCGGCACTTGTAATTCTTGGTGTTACAATAGGCGTGTTTCTCGGTATGGCGTATACTGCCGTTATCAAGGCAATGTACAACGCAAGTGCCGAGTACAAGAACAATTTGGCTGTTTCACGGGAGCAAAACAGTCCTTGTCGCAAGGGCTCGGAAATTCTCAAGGAGCTTATAATAATTGCTATTCCCATAACACTTGCTTCATCTATTATGGGGCTTACAAACACTGTTGACACCATGATTATGCCGGGAGCAATCAGTGCTGCGGGAATTTCATCAAAGGCTGCAAGTGCCTTCTACGGAACATATTCTTCAATGGTTATTCCTCTTTTAAATCTTGCACCGCCCTTCATTTATCCCTTTGCCATAAGTGCAATTCCTGCCATTTCTTCTTCGCTTGCAAAAGGGGACGTTAAGAGCGTTCACAAGCAAGTGGAATCGGCGTTCAGAAACTGTGCCATAATCGCCATTCCGTGTGCTATAGGAATGGGAACTCTTTCATATAGAATTATCAGCTTTCTTTTCAAGGAGGACGAGATTGTCAGCGGCACCCAAACCTTCCTTGCACGTGAGCTTGCTGCTCCTGCTCTCAGCGCAGTTGCCATATCAATTTTCTTCCTTGGCGTTATTTCCATAACAAATTCCGTTCTTCAGGCTTGTCAGAAGGAAAAGTACACTATCATTTCAACTACAAGCGGCATTGTTATGAAGATAATAGGCACGTGGTTTTTCTGCCGTATACCCGGGCTTGGAATAGTTGGCTCTTCAATCGGTACGGTGCTTTGTTATTTTACAATTACGTCACTAAATCTTTTGTTTATGGCTAAAACAATCGGCGTATTTCCAAATGTAAGACGTGTATTTCTTAAGCCTCTTACAGCAGGTGTTGTATGCGGGGTGAGTGCTTTTGCGGCATCGACTCTTTTAGGGGCACTTCCTGTTAATCAAAAGCTCGGTACTCTTGTGTCCATAGGTATAGCAGCTGTTGTGTACATTGCCGTGTTGCTTGCACTTAAGGGTATTGGCAGATATGATGTTCTTATGATGCCCAAAGGTGAAAAGCTTTGCAGAGTAATGGATAAATTGAATCTTCTTGAAAAAGGTGAGGAATAATGTTAGACGCTAAACGTGCAATTAATGAGCTTCTGAATAAAAACAAATACGACTTTGACGATTTGTGCACACTTGTTTCCGTTCTTCGTTCCCCCGATGGCTGTCCGTGGGACAGGGAACAGACATGTAAGTCAATCCGTAATGCCTTTATTGATGAAACATATGAGTTTATTGAGGGGCTTGATCTTGAAGACGATGAGCTTATGTGTGAAGAGCTTGGTGATGTGCTGTTTCAGATTATATTTCATTCCGATATTAAAAAGGATGAGGATAAATTTAACGTAGGTGATGTGATTGACGGCATCTGTAAAAAGATGATACTAAGACACCCTCACGTGTTTTCAGACGTCAATGTATCAGGCTCAGGTGAGGTGCTTGTCAATTGGGAAATTATAAAAAATGACGAGAAGCAGAGGAAAACTCCCTATATGCAGCTTGACAGCGTGGCGAAATCCTTGCCGTCGCTTATGCGTGCACAGAAGCTTCAGAAGAAGGCGGACAAAACAGGGCTCAAAGCATATCCTGACGGTAAAAGCATTATTTCTCAGTGCAGAAAGCTCCTTGATGAAATGGAGCAAAATGGCATTGATAACGATAATACAGGACAGCTTTTGTTTAATGTAGCAGGGCTTGCGCAGCAGTCTGAGGTTGAGTGCGAAGAGGCTCTCAGCTACGTAAATGACGAATTTCTTAAAGGCTTTAAAGGCTGACATTGACGTTAATTGAAAATTATCAACAAGAAATCACCGTTAAAAGTTCGATATTTTGTGTTAAATTGTAAATAAACAGTAAAATGTGACCAAAATATGGTATTTTTGATAAAATAGTTCTTGCTTTTTTTTGATGAAGATGGTATATTATTATTGTTAAATATTTTAATAAGGAGATATTGCAAATGAACAAGACAGAATTATCCGCTAAGGTTGCTGAAAAGGCAGGCCTTACAAAGGACCAGGCAGCTAACGCAGTTAACGCAGTTCTCGCTTCCATGACAGAAGCTCTCGCTGCAGGCGAAAAAATCCAGCTCGTAGGTTTCGGTACTTTCGCAGTTAAGTATCGTGCCGCTAAGGAATCCAAGAACCCCAGAACAGGCGAAAAGATCAAGGTAGCCGCATCATACCGCCCCGCATTTTCTGCAGGCAAGAGCCTTAAGGAAATCGTAGCTAAGTATAAGGGCTAATTGATTAAAACAGTTTAATCACAGAGGACTGCAAGGTAAATTCTTCTGCTTACTTTAAGTATTGCAAAGTTTACGCCGTGCAGTCCTTTCGTGTTATAGGGTACGGAGAAAGAAATGAGATTAGATAAGTTTTTAAAGGTATCACGTCTTATAAAAAGAAGAACGGTTGCAAATGAGGCGTGTGATTCTCAGCACATCAGCGTAAACGGCAAGGTTGCAAAGGCTTCCTATGACGTTAAGGAAGGGGATATCATTGAAATATCCTTCGGCGAAAAGACATTAAAGGTAATGGTAACCGACGTTAAAGAGCACGTGAACAAAAACGAAGCTTCGGAGCTTTACAAGGCATTGTAAAGTCATATTTTCAAGCCTTTCGGAATAGTATTTAGTAATATATTTCGGACGGTGATTTTATGGCTGAACAGGTTTATATCAATCAGGACAGTAAACACGATGTGTTGCTTTATTCTAGAAGAAATTTAACCTTAACGGGGATTTCATCTGTTGATTTTTATGATGAAAATTCCATTTGTGCAACAACCTCCGAAGGTGAAATTCTTGTGGCTCAGGGTACGGGAATAACGCTTTCCGACGTCAGTCTTGACAGCGGAACGGTAACGGCACAGGGCGAGTTTAATGCTGTATACTATGAGGAACAGCAGGCAAAAAAGAGCGGCTTTTTTAAAAGGCTGTTTTCGGGACGATGAATATTCTGTTTCACCCACACCAGCAGTATGTGTTTCTCGGTATGCTTGTTGCAGGCATTATAGCGGGGATTGTTTTTGACGCATTTTCTGTTAAACGAATGTTTCTCGGAGCAGGATATATTGCGTGTTTTATTGACGATGTACTGTTTTCGTTTATTGCCTGCGTGATTTTTGCAGCAGGTACATTTGTTACAAACTCCGGCGTTATCCGATGGTACGGAGTGCTGAGCTTTGCCTTGGGCTTTACATTGTATAAGCTGACGGTTTCTCGTGCCGTAACAGGCTTTTTCCGCCTGATTCTGCGATTTATCAAGAAGTGTCTTAGAGCATTGCTGAGGGCGGTTGTTGTCATTTGTAAACCATTTGCGGCGATTGTACGTGCTTTGGCACGCTATGCATCAAAAGCGGCAGCTCCTGTAAAAAACGTCTTGTATGAAAAAATAGTGCTTTACAAAATATTTAAGAGTTATAATAATATGCACAGAACGGGGAAGTGGTAAAATGAATTACATAAAGCAGATATTCTTCATATTTACGGTTGTTCTTTTGATGATTGTTGCACTCAGGGTGCAAATTACCATTAACGAATCCAACCGTGAAAAGGAAGAAAAGCAGATTGAACACGATGCTTTGCTTCATGAGAATGAAAAACTAAGAAATGAGCTTGATACGCCCATGGACGATGAATACTACGAAAAAGTAGCCGAGGATAAGCTTGACTATAAAGATCCCAAGAAGCAGTATTTTTATAACGATATGCCCGAATGAGAGGAATTTTAAATGAGAATAGTTTCAACGGAGCTTGTTGAAGAGGCAGTTGAAAAGCTGTTTATCGAGGCAAACTACACTCTTCCCAAGTCTCTTGAAAATGCAATAAAAGAAAGTATTACCGATGAAAATAACGAGCTTGCAAAGAGTGTTCTTACAAAGCTTTGCGACAATATATCGGCAGCAGAGCAAATCAAAGTGCCAATATGTCAGGACACAGGTATGGCGGTGCTGTTTGCCGAAATCGGCAGTGATGTTCACTTTGAAGGCAAGCCCTTTGAAAAGGCGGTAAATGACGGCGTAGCCAAAGCATACATAAGCGGATATCTTCGTAAGTCTGTTGTTTGTGAGCCGTTATTTGACCGCAGAAACACCAATGACAATACGCCTGCCATAATTCATACCAGAATTGTTGAAGGGGATAAAATCAAGCTTACAGCCGCTCCCAAAGGCTTTGGCAGCGAAAATATGAGTGACGTGAAAATGTTTACGCCGTCTGCAACCCAAGAGGATATTGTTTCGTTTGTCATCGATACCGTAAAACGGAGCGGAGGCAATCCTTGTCCTCCTATAGTTGTGGGAGTGGGCATTGGCGGAAATTTTGAATATTGTGCTTATCTTGCAAAGAAGGCACTTTGCCGTGATGTAAATGTTCGCAACGGCAACGAAAACTATAAAAATCTTGAAGAAAAGATGCTGTGCGAAATTAACAAGCTTGATATAGGTCCGCAGGGCTTTGGCGGAAAAACAACGGCAATTGCTGTCAATATTGAGTATTTTCCCACTCACATTGCAGGTCTTCCTGTTGCCGTAAATATCGGCTGTCACGTGACTCGTCACAAGGAATGTGTAATTTAGCGTAAGATTGTATTAAAAATATACAAAAACCTCTTTACAAATCAAAGATTTTGTGTTAAAATGTACATAGAGAAAGGCAATAGCTTTTCAAATAGTACTACAGGAGGACAAAAGTATGAAGATTACAATCGTAGGAAGAAAGTTCAACGTAACCGAAGAACTCAAGCAAAAGGTTCATCTTAAACTTTCAAAGCTTGACAAGTTTTTCGACGAAGAAGCAACTGCCAATGTGACAATGCGTTCGGAGAGAAACAAAGAAATTCTTGAAACAACGATTTTCTTTAAGGGAACGGTATTCCGTTCCGAAGTTGCCGACGATTGTATCACAGCGGCTCTTGACAAATCCATTGATATTATTGAGCGTCAGATTCGCAAGAACAAGACAAAGCTGGAGAAACGCTTCAAGGGCGCTGCTTCCTTTGATGCTCTGCCTTTTGCGGCAGACGATGCCGAAGAAGAGTTCAAGGTTACAAGGACAAAGCAATTCAAGCTGGTTCCCATGTCTGTTGAGGAGGCAATTCTTCAAATGAATTTGTTGGGACATGAATTTTTCTTGTTCCTTAATGATGCTGATGAAACAATCAATCTTGTTTATAAAAAGAAAAACAACGAATACGGCGTAATCGAGCCTGTATTATAAAAAAATCAAGGACTGCTTCGGCAGTCCTTTTTCTGTATTAATTATTCAATAGCAATAAAAGCAATGTGCTGTTCGGCACAAGGTTGTCAATGTTTCCTTTTTGCTCAAGCAACATTCTTACAAGAGATGAGCTGACGTCGCTGTACTCTTTACTGCATGGCATATATAGCGTTTCAAAGGCGTATCCGTGAAGGTTTTCCGAGAGCTGAAGGTTGGTATATGACATATTCTGCTCATAGTTGAAATCCGTTTCGTTTCTCAAACCTTTAACGGTGACATCAATGCCGTGAGTTTTTACGTAATCCACAAGAAGTCCGTCAAAAACATCTACCTTTACGTTTGGTAAGTTCTTTACGGCATCCTCGGCAAGAGCGGCACGATTTTTTGAGCAGAGAAGATAATTCTTTTGTGCATTTTTTGAAATAAGTACCGTTACTTCGTCAAAAAGCTTGCTGCACCGTCTGATTATGTCAAGATGACCTGTTGTTATCGGATCATAGCTGCCGGGTAAAAGAGCTTTACTCATTTGCTTCAGCCTCGCTTTCACCGCCGTTTTCAAAGTAATTGAACATAGTTATAAATACCTTGCCGTAGCGATACTTTTTCCTGAAGGTAAGCCCGTAAACCTCTTCGCCTTCGCAAAAATCAACATTTGTTTCGCACACAACAATTGCACCGTCATTGAGAATGTCGGCTCTTGTTACTTTTTTCAGGATTTCATTTTTCATATCCTTCTGATAAGGGGGATCGAGAAACACTAGGTCGAACTTTTCCTTTCCCGAAGCACCCTTAAGAAACTCGCTGTAGTCCATTCTTGAAATGCGGCACTGCTTCATAAGTCCTGTGCTTTTTGCATTCTGCTTGATAATGTCAACAGCCTCAACGCTTGCGTCTATCATCACTGCACTTTCGCTGCCTCTGCTGAGAGCTTCCAGTGCCATCTGACCGCAGCCCGAGAACAAATCAAGCACACGGCGTCCTTGAAGCTCAAACTGTATTGCGCTGAAAACGCCTTCCTTTACTCTTTCGATTGTGGGACGTGTGATTTCTTCTCCCGGAAGCGTCACAAGAGCTTTTCTGTTTGCTTTACCTGCTATTATTCTCATAATTTACTCCTTGTTAAAATGCTTTATAATGTTGTCTGCAATGGTTTCGCTGATTCCCGAAACCTTGCACAATTCCTCTTTATCTGCCTGTTTTACGGCACTTACACTGCCGAAATGCTTAAGCAAGGATTTCGCCTTTGATTCGCCTATACCTTCGATTTCCGAAAGGGAAGAGCCTTTGACACTTTTACGCCGTGATGCGTCCATCCTTGAAAAGGTGTATCTGTGGACCTCCTCCTGTATTTTGTAAAAGAAGCTGAACATTTCTTTGTTTAAGGCAATACTTATTTCATTTACGCCGTCTGTAAGAGTTCTTGTCTTATGGTGCTCGTCCTTGACCATACCGAATACGGGTATATCAAGATTTAAGCTGCTAACAACCTCTTTAACCGTGTTTACGTGACCTGAACCGCCGTCTATCAACAACAGGTCAGGCAGAGCGTTCATCGACTCGTCGTCCTCTTTGCCGATGTGCAGAAGTCTTCTCGTAAGAGCCTCCTTCATTGCACCGTAGTCGTCCTGTCCGTCGGTAGTTTTAATTGAAAAGCTTCTGTAGTCCTTCTTGGAAAACTTTCCGTCAATAAGAACAATCATTCCTGCATACATACTTGTAGTGCCTGAATTTGAAATATCGTAGCTTTCAATTCTCTCAGGCAAAACTTCGAGCCCCAACAGAGATGCAACGCCCGCAAGCTGTTCTTCGTTGTGCGAGAGTATGGCAAGCTTTGTTGCAATTGCTTCCTTTGAGTTGCCGTCGGCGATGGTGCACAGAGCCTTTTTGTCGCCTCTTTCGGGACATTTCACATTAACTGCGTGCATTGAAAGCTCGGCAAGAGTATCACTCAGTATTTGCTGAGAATCGGGGGACAGTGAGAAAGAAATATATATATTTCTCGGTATCATATCATAGTTGTCGTAATATCTCAGACAAAGGTCGCACATCGCTTCCTCGTCACATATTTCATCGGGTGCTAGGAAAATACACTCCTTGTCTGATATAACACCGCCTCTGACCTTAAGAACGGTAACGCAGGACAGAGCATCTGTTTCGCAAAAACCAAAAACATCCTCTTCATTCTTGGGTGTTGATACAACAGCCTGCTTTTCGTGAAGTCTTCGTAAATTGTTGATGGTGTCTCTGTGCTTTGCAGCTTCTTCAAAACGAAGATTTTCCGAGGCTTCAAGCATCTTTTCCGTCAGCGATTTTACAGCCGCATCACAGTCGCCCTTGAGAAAATACTCAATCTGCTTTATTGCGTCCGAATAATCCCGGGGAGCAATATTTCCCGTACAGGGAGCAAGACAGTTGTCAAGATGGTAGCTGAGACAGGGACGGCATATTTGCTTTTGAAAAGTGAATTTCTTGTTGCAGTCGGGAATTCTGAAGGTTTTCTGAATTGTCTTTATTATATCATTGACAGCATAGGACGATGAAAAAGGTCCGAAATACTTTGCGTTTTTGTCATTTCTTCTTCGTGACAGCTCGATTTTCGGGTAACCGTTTTCCAAAGTCATTTTGATGTACGGATAAGTTTTGGCGTCCTTCAGCTTAATGTTGTACTTGGGGTTATGACGCTTTATAAGCTCGTTTTCAAGTACAAGCGCTTCATTTTCGCTTCTTGTGACGATAATGTCAAAATCATGGATGTTTGAAACAAGCTTCTGTGTTTTGATATTAAGACCTGACGAGTGAAAATAACTTGAAACTCTGTTTTTTAAACACTTTGATTTTCCGACATAAATAATTTTACCCTTGTCGTTTTTCATCAGATAAACGCCGGGCGACATAGGCAGGGTAGACAGCTTATCCGAAAACTGTGTACTTCGTTCCAATTTTTTCACCGCCTTTCGCTGTAATAAAGAAAAAAGGAGCATTGCCTTTCGGCATTACTCCCGTTGACTGTGATTTTGATTTTATTCGGCAAAACCTGTAGCAATAAGAGCCGAAAGTTCTTCAACAGCTGTTTCTTCGTCGCTGCCGTCAGCAATTATTGTAATTTTTGTATCCTTGGCGATTCCAAGAGAAAGAACACCCAGAAGACTCTTTGCATTTGCACGTCTGTCACCGTTTTCAACCCATACAGAGCTCTTGAAAGTGTTAGCCTTGTGGATAAAGAAGGTAGCAGGTCTTGCGTGTAATCCTTCGGGATTTCTTACTTCAATTTCCTTTGAGAACATGGTTTATAAACCTCCAAAACTATCGACAATTAGAATATAGAAATATTTTAACAGAATTCTTTACAAAAATCAATAACAAATAATGAATTTTACAAAAAATACAAAAAACCGCAATTTGTACAAAAGATACGTGACATTTCAATGCTATAATGTCATTTGTGACAAAGAAAATGGAATTTTATTTGATTTTGGTAACCGTTCCGCTGAAAACAGCATTGTCAGTTTCAAGTTGAAGCACAGTGCCGGGTGCGACAAACATATTACCGGCAGCAAAAATCCCGTTGTTGTTTTCAACAACATCCGCCTTGATTCTGATCACGGCATCTGCGCCGTCCGAAGTATAAACTATGTCAAATGCTTCTCCGTTTCTGATATATTGCTTGTCTGATTTTGTAACAACTCCGTCAACAGTTCCAATCAAGGCACCGCTTGAAGATACTTTAACGGCGTCCCCTGAATTTAGTACAAGGGGCAAGGATTTACTGTCATCGTCAGCTAGAACATATATCGTTACTTTCTTTGCTTTGGCATTGAACAAATCCGAGCCGTTGGTTCCTGCTTTAATTGCAGCACCTGCTATAAAGAAAACAAGAGTTAAAATAATTGCAATATCGAGTACGTTAAATCTGTGTTTCTTCATAATTAACCCTCACTTTCTGTGTCAGTTGATGCACTTATGCCATCTCTCTGACCGTATGACGGTGAAATTTCCATAAATTCTTCAGCATATGAAACTGACACTATTTTTACATCAAAAGCAGCGTTCTTGTTGCTGAAATTTAATTCTGCACCTGTTTTTATACTGCCTGAATAGTTTTCGGATACGGTAGATGCAATGATTAAAGTAACATCGTAAAGGTCGGGGTAATAAACATTTTCCTTAACTCCGTCAGCACTGTAATAGCTCTCGTAGGAATTAGTTAGAGTGACACTTGAAACCGTGCCGATAAATTCTCCGTTTGCGGTATTAAAAATTCTGTCACCCTTGCTTATTGAATTAGCATATTGCTCTTCAATCTTTTCGGCGTTAGCGCTTACGTATATGTTTTTTCTTGGCGAAAATCCGTCCTGAATTTTGTCGGCAAAGAGATATACCGAAATAATTGCCGCAACAGCAATAGCCGCCACAACAAGAAGTATATCGATAATGTTGATTTTTATACTGTGTTTATTGTTCATATTACCACCTGTTATCTTTGTCTGTTGTTGTCAATGAAATCAGAGTTGACGCAATCATCTGCACAGCAGCCCAAACCGAGCATTACTGCGAAAAGTGCGGCAGCCGAAACGTGTGAAGTGAAGAACATTGTGAAAAACAGGAAAACAGCACACACACACGAAGCAAAAAGTCCCGATGACGCTGTGTCACATATCTGATTTTTGCCTTTATTTACTATTGCAAAACGCAGGTTTTTGGATATCAGATTACCTACCGTTGCAATGATGATTATTGATGCAGGTATTCCGAATGACAAAACAAGACTTATAAACGAAGTTTCGGGGTGCTGCAGTGAGCTGCTTCCTGCAACGGCATACGGCGCAACGGAAAGCCTGAAATTCTCACTTCCTATTCCGATACCGAAAAGCGGGTTGTCATACAGCGCCGATGCAATTATGCCGAATGCGCTCTTTTCAAACATAGCTGACGAAGATTGAGCAACAGGCATGGGAGGCACAAAATGGGACGCTTTTAGCAACAGATGTGTTACAAGCGGGGTAAAGGGTAACAGCAACAGACTTTTAAAGTATCTGAAGCCAAGCACCAAAATCATTGAAAAAACGCACGCTGAAATAATTCCGATGTCTCTGTTTACCGCAATACAGAACAACTGCATAAGAACGGTGATACCGTACCTGAGTCGCGTGCCTGATTTTAAATTTCCCAAAAACAGTGAAAAGTTCAGCGGAAGAGTCATTGCAATTACTGCAAACGTGTGGCTGTCTGAATTTAAGAAATTGCCCAGAGACGAGGACAATCCTGCACCGTTAAAGCACCATATATTAATAAGGTCTGCCATTGATGAGATGATGTAATATAGAATCACGACGAATGACAACAGTGCCGAAGAAACCGATATCAGCTTTACGCAGCCGTTGAACAGAGAGATGGATTTAATCAGGTTTTTCACACAAAGATAAATTACTGTCACCGCAACAAATTTCAAAGAGTCGGTTATAGAGATAATTCCCGACTTTGTGAAAATTCCCGATACGAAAAAAATCAACGTGCAGGCAAACAGTATCTTTTCGTCTTTACCGAAGTAAAAGTGTCTTTTGCATCTCAGATATTTGTAAAGAAAAGAAAATGCCGTAAGCGCCGTAACAAGTATAACATATCTGTTTTCAAGTAAGGGCAGCATAAATGCGCTTGTAAGAATACCGCATTCAGGTCTGTTGAAAATTATCAGCGAGCAGACAAGAAGTGCCATATAAGACAGCACCGACACAGGTGACAGAAGTGCTGACACTATGCCGCACAGCATTCCGAGAAAAACTGCCGTAGAATAACTGTAGTACGGTACTTCACCCTTGCTTGAGGCTTTTAAAATCTTGCTGTCATAGCTTATCTCAAATTTCGACAGAAAAATACTTTTTGATACTAATTCAGAAATACTTTTCTTTACAGGCAAAAATGTCAGCGAAAGAAGAAAAATCATAATAGCTGACAGGTTTATACCGTTGAAAAAGAAGGATAAACCGTTTCCCGAAACAAAAAATCGAAGACTGATTGATACAAGACTGAATACAGTCAAAAAAACACCTAGAACGGAAAGAGGGCAGGCAAGCAGACTGAGATAGAGCCGTTCAAGTGCACCTGCGATGAAGGAGCTTTCGCACATTGACGCAAAATACGACCTGATTTTAAGCATTGCACCTCTTACGCTGCTTTTTTCTTCAACATTTATCCTGTCGCAGCTGCTGTCGTTGCAATCAGAGGTGTAATGACGTACAATTGCAGACTTGGAAAATCTGCTGTTATGTTTCACTTTTCAGCTCCTCCTTTCTTTGGCTTTGCTTTAATTGTTCAAGGTAAAGAATGTCGCTCTTTGTAAGTGTGGGATTGTTTTTTAGTAAGTCGGGACGGTGACGGAGCGTTGCTTCAAGAGCTTTTTTTCGTCTCCAAGCATAAATATCCTTGTGGTTGCCTCCGAGGAGTACCTCGGGAACGGCTCTGCCTTCGTAAACGGCAGGCTTTGTATATTGCGGATACTCCAAAAGTCCGCCTGCTATGCTTTCGTCCTCGTAGCAAACGGAATCGGCGAGAACGCCGGGAATAAGACGGGACACAGCATCTATAATCATTGCTGCGGGAAGCTCTCCGCCCGTAAGTACAAAATCGCCTATTGAAATAAGCTCATCAACTATCATTTCTTCTGCACGTACGTCAATTCCTTCGTAGTGCCCGCAAAGCAAAACTATATTGTCGTATCGGGACAGCTCAAGAGCTTTGCCGTGGTCGAATTTTTTGCCCTTGGGAGAAAGATAAATAACCTTGGTCCTGCCTGAAAGCTCGTTTTTGAAGCTTTTATAGCAATCAACTATCGGCTGCACCGTCATAAGCATACCCATGCCGCCTCCGTAAGGAGTATCATCTACCTTGCGGTGCTTGTCAAGGGTAAAATCTCTTATATCGTGAGACCTGACTTCAATCACACCGTTTTCCTGAGCACGGCCGATTATGCTTGACGAGCATATGCCGTCAATAAGCTCCGGAAACAGCGTCATAACATCAAAGCGCATTATCTGATTTCCTCCGCATCATCAAATATGCCCTGAATGGGTTTTACAAATACGCCCTTATCCGTGTCTATGGATACAATCATATCCTTGACAGCAGGAAGCATATAGGTTTCACTGCCGTTTTTGACGGTGTATATGTCTGATGCACCGTAATTTGTCACATCTTGTATCTTACCGTAAATCTTACCGTTTTCAGCATCAATTACGTCAAGACCTATAAGGTCGGCGATAAAAACACTTTCTTCACTCTTCTTAACATCATGTCTTGAAACGTACAAAAGCTTGTTTCTCATCTCATCTGCTTTTTCAGCACTGTCAATGCCTTCCAGCTTGATATACAGAAAGCCTTTGTAGCTTTTGATTGAAATAACGTTATATGATACTGTTCCGTTTTCGTCTGTGTATAACACCTTTGCCGAGTCAATGGAGGAGGTGCTGTCGCAATAGCAGTCAACCTTCAGTTCTCCGCCGATTCCTCGCTTGTTGATTATTTTACCGCATTCAAGATATTGTTTTTTCATAAAATCACCGTTATCTTCATTAAATTAATATATTATATCACATTATGACGGAAAAGTCAAATCTTTACATACACATTAGTGTCCCATGCAGGAAAATATCTAAAATGACGGATATAAACATTGCAATTTCCGTACATTTCATAAAGCTTTAAGGGGATAGCAAACATATCCTCGTTTCTATGATAAAGAGCACACGAGATACACGGCTTATACAGCCTTATCGTATTTTCAAGTCCTGATATTAC
This sequence comes from Eubacteriales bacterium, assembly GCA_045539625.1. Classification (GTDB taxonomy): domain Bacteria; phylum Bacillota; class Clostridia; order Oscillospirales; family CAG-382; genus UMGS1387. The sequence continues at coordinate 32,109 of JAZQFS010000053.1, forward strand.
TTTGCTGTCAGAGCCTTCGGCATCGATGTTTATAAAATCTACCTTGCTGTCAATATAGCTGTCAACGGCATCTGCTTGTACAGAAACGGACTTTGCATTTTTGTGACTGGTAGTTCCTGCACTGTTTCGTCCTGAACGGGAATAGAAGGTGAGAACTTCATTTTTGTCCCAAGCGGCAATGTTATAAAGATAGTCGGTTGGAATTCCGTTTTCTTCGGCGTATCTGCACAGCTTGGCATAATTTCTACCGTCAGGTTCAAATGCCGTGATTTTGCCGCATGAGCCCGAGTAGCTGAGATATTCTCTAATTGTATCGCCGTTGTATGCTCCTATATCCACGAAATGACCGTCGGGCTTTGGATGAATAATGTTTTTGTATGCTTCAGCTACGTCGCTTTCGGCATTTTCAAGATATTCAATCTTTCCTGTCATCTTGCCGAGAATGAGGTTTACATAATTGAATTTTGATTTTTCATCGGAAAGTAGGTCGTATACTTTTTGAAAATTGCCGATGTTTTCAAGAACGAATTGCTTGTCAAAGAGTCCCTCGCCGAAGACAGGAACATCGGGACAGTAAAGCTCGTATTCCGAAGCGATTCTTTTGATGTTATCCAATACATCGTCGAGACTTGATGCAAAGCTCATAAGGACAATGGGATTATCGTAGACCTTCAGAGCCTCGGAAAAGGTTGTTACCTCAAATCCTCTGAAGATTTTCTTTTTTGCAAAACCGTCGCTTGCAAAAACGCCGCTGACTTTTATGCCTTTGCTATCACATACGTCAAGCACTTTGTCCGCTCCGTCGCCCATACCGTAAAGCAATATGGGCTTTTCGGCTTTTGTAAGCTTTGACCATAAATCTTCTTGCATCAATATTTTATCAATCATCGTTAACCTCACAAAGCTGTAGTTTTACATATTATACACCCGTTTCAATCAAAAGTAAAGTCTTTTTGTATGCAGAAAAAACTGCCTAACAGAACAGGGAAGAGCAACGCAGGAGCGTACCTTTTGTTGATTGTGCATAAACGCAGCACGACAGGTCGTTTTTTTGTTCGCTGTGAAGAAAATTGTGACACGATATATTGACATGGTTTTGACAGTCAACCACATTATGTAGATTTACATAACTAAGTTTACAAGTTTACATAACACGGTTTACATAATTCATAGTCAAAATCAACGAAAATTATCAAATATCTCAAAAGCACTTGAAATTTGGGATTAAAAGTATTATTATATTTAAGCATCACTTAAGGCAGGTAATTATTATGACAATATCTTTTATCGGTGCAGGCAATATGGCATCGGCTATTATAAAATCAGTTGTTACATCTGGCAGAATTAAACCCTGTGACATTTTTGTATATGACAAATTTGAAGAAAAAGCAGCGGAGCTTTCAAAGCTTGGCGTAACTGTATGCAAAACGCTGAGCGATGTCTGTGCATCTTCAAACAAAATTCTTTTAGCGGTTAAACCTCAGGACTACGAAGGGCTGCTTTGCGACATAAAAGATTGCTGCAGCGAGCTTTCGTGTAAAATGTTTATTTCAATTGCTGCAGCAATAAGCTGTGAATATATTTGCAAGATGCTGGGCGCTGATTTACCCGTTGTCAGAGTAATGCCGAATACACCTGTTATGCTTGGTGTGGGTGCTACGGCAATTTCTCGAAACAGCCTTGTTTCAGACAAGGAATACTCTGCTATCTGCGGCCTTTTTGCCGTTTCGGGCTGTGTAGTATCTCTTGATGAGAGTCTTATGAACAGCGTTATCAGTGTCAATTCTTCCAGTCCTGTTTATCTTTATATGCTTGCAAAGGCCATGATTGACGGCGGCGTGGGTCAAGGACTAAGTGAAAAAGCAAGTACCGAGCTTGTATACAATGCTCTTAAAGGCTCGTGTGAGATGCTTATGAAATCAGGAAAATCCCCCGACGAGCTTATTCGCATGGTGGCTTCTCCGGGCGGAACTACCCTTGCAGCTATATCTTCTTTGGAAGAAAACGAATTTTATAAAATAATTAACGAGGCGATGCTTGCCTGCACAAAACGTGCCGAGGAGCTTGCCAGATGATATACGGAGTAAATAATGACAGATGAAATTATAATAGAAGGTTATTTTGAATATTTATCACAGGGCAAAAAGACGGCTCAGAATACTTTAAGTGCCTACAGACGTGACCTTGGCTCTTTCTGTGATTTTTTGTCGGGAAAGAATGTGTCTGTAACCGAGGCAGATAGCAGCGATGTATCAAAATTCAAGGCTGTAATGGTTAAAAACGGCAAATCCGTTGCTACTGTTTCAAGATGTATGTCTTCTCTCAGAAGCTTTTATAAGTATCTCGGTGCAAAAAATTTAGTCAGCGAGAATCCTGCAAAAGAGATTAAGAATGATAAGACCGAAAAGAAGTTTTTTGAGGTTTTGTCGGAGGATGAGATAGATTCACTTCTTGCACAGCCCGATACTTCCGATTTTAAGGGCAAGCGTGATAAAGCAATGCTTGAGCTTTTGTATGCAACAGGTATGAAAGTCAGCGAGCTTATGTCTTTGGATTTATCCGACGTAAATCTTAAAATGAATTTTATCAGATGCCGTACCAACAAAGGACAGAACGGTGAAAATGAAAGAGTAATTCTTTTGTATCCTGCGGCGGTCAAGGAGCTTTCAGATTACATTTCCGAAGCTCGAGGCTACTTTGTTTCCGACAGCCTTGAAGAAGCACTTTTCGTAAATGTCAACGGTGAGAGAATGACAAGACAAGGCTTTTGGAAGCTCCTCAAACAGTATTCCGAGCAGGCAGGCATAAAGAAGTCAATTACACCCCATACACTCCGTCATTCCTTTGCAACACATCTTCTTGAGAACGGCGCCGATATTCACGATATCAAGGATATTCTCGGTCACTCAGATATTTCTTCAACTCTTGTTTATTCCGATTTTATCAAGAGCAGAATTAATAATTCTTACCTCAAATTCAATCATCGCAGTAAATGATTGTCAAATAGGTTACATTAATTTTTTACATTTTTCACCAAAGGTTAATATAATTACTTTATAATAGATATGTTAAACGCATATCTATTTTTATTTTCTTTTTGAAAAGGGTAATGTAATGAAAAAATTAAGTTTGTTTAAAATGTTTTCGGGCGACGGAATCGGTGTTGCCAAGAACGACAAGTATAATGAAATTCCTACCAATTTTACAGGCTTTTTTGTTATGCTCAAAAGAAAATTCTGGAATCTTTCTTCCTTGAATCTTCTATACGCCGTATGTAATTTTCCTGTATTTTTCTATCTTTATCTGCTTACAAACCAGCTTCACGAAAAGGTTACCGTCGTTGCAAATCCCATGCTTGCCGCATATACAGGTCTTGAACTTGCTTCGACCGACAATGGTTTGCTTTCAATGATTTATCCCTTTGTAAGCTCCTTCGGTGTTGATTATGTCAATACAACCGCTGTTTATGTTTTTCTCGCAATATCCGCACTTTTTATTGTCACCTTCGGACTTGCAAATACAGGCGCTGCTTATATTGTAAGGGGTTACACAAGGGGAGATCCCATATTCCTTTTTTCTGACTTTTTCACCTGTATCAAGCGTAACATAAAGCAGTGCATTTTCCTCGGTATTCTTGATGTTCTGTTTGCTGTTGTGCTTGTGTGGGATATCACCTTCTGGATGTCGCAAAGCGGTTTTCTGAACAGTGTGTTTATGTATCTGTCTGTTTTTCTTGCTCTTATCTATTTTATGGCAAGATTTTACATGTACACGATAATGATTACCTTCAAGCTCTCTTTGTTTAAAATTCTTAAGAATTCATTTTTACTTGCAATTCTCGGCTTCAAGAGAAACATTCTTGCCTTTTTCGGTATATTTGTGCTGTTTTATCTCAGCCTTCAGATTTTCTTTATGATACCTTCCTTCGGCATTATGCTTCCCATTATCATTACTTTCTCTGTAGGTATGTTTATGGCAAGCTATGCTTCTTATCCCGTGATTAAAAAGTATATGATTGATCCCTTCTATAAGGACGAAGAGCCGTCTTATGAAGATGATGAGCCTGTGTTCGAAGACAGAGGTTAAGTATAAAAAACAGCACCATAAATCGGTGCTGTAAGTGTTATTCATCATCGTTTTCAGGTTTCTTTTTTACTCTTGAACGCTTGATTGATGACAGAGGATTGTCGTCCATGGCGTTTCTCATCATTTCATCCGAAACATGGGTGTAAATCTGAGTGGTCGACAGCTGCTCGTGACCGAGAATGTCCTTGAGCACACGTACATCTGTCTTTCCGTGCTGGTACATAATGGTTGCGGCGGTATGTCTCAGCTTGTGTACCGACATATTAAGGTTTCCAAGACCTGCTGCTTTAAGGTGCTTGTTTATAAGCCACTGCACCGTCTGAACGCTGAGCCTGTTGTGATTTCTCGATATAAACAATGCATCGGAATCACCGCTCTTCACCTTGAGCTTTCTTCTGATTTCAAGATATTCGTTGAGCGCCGACCTGCAAGCATTGTTTATGTAAATGATACGTTCTTTGTTGCCTTTACCTATAACATTGACTTTGGTAAGGTCGGGATCAAAGCTTGAAAGATTGAGTCCGCAAAGCTCCGAAACTCTCATTCCGCAGTTAAGAAACAGCGTTACAATACAGTAGTCACGAACCTTATTATTCCCGTCAACCGATTCAAGAAGCTGTACCGATTCGTCAAGAGTCAAATGCTTGGGAAGACGCTTGGGAAGCGACGGTGAGTCAATGCCGTCGGTGGGGTTTATCTTAACTCTTCTTTCAAGGCGTATGTTTTTATGAAATTTATAAAACCCTCTCAGACAGCTTAGCTTTCGCTGTCTTGCGGCAACAGCGTTGTCAAGATCCGTTGTAAGTGCACTTATAAAATTGAAAATATCTTCTTTTTTCGCACACAGAAGAAGCTCGTCGCTTGCCTCTTCAAAATCTATTTCCTCGTATTCAAAATCCTTGTATTGTTCGGGATATTTGCTTTTCAGCATAAACCTTGCAAAGGTACGTAAATCGTGATAATACTGAAACACTGTCTTTTTTGACCTTGCCTGAATAGAGAGCTTGTAGTTTATAAACGCTCTGACACAGTCGGGTGCATTGTTGAAATCTATCACTTTTTCCCGCCTCCTTGCTTTATCCGGTATCATTATAACACATATTTATAAATTTTCCAAGTACTTTTTGGGAGGAACTTAAAATGTTTGAAATTATCAAAGAAAAATCTCATATGATTGCAAAGCTGTTTGTATTTCAGATTGCAATGTCGCTTCTCGGACTTTTCGTTGTAAGTCCTTTTGACGGCAAAATGCAGATAGCGGCGGCAGTATTTTCCACGCTGTTTTACTTTGCGTTGATCTGCTATGCAATTATTGAAGATGGTCAGAAGGACGGCATTGCGGTAAAGGCAGGCAGGGCAGAGGGCAAGGGTGTGAGCGGCTTTGTTTATGCGCTTGTATCATATTTGCCGACAATTGTATTAGTGCTTGTTCAGATGTGCCTTTTCCTTTTTGGAGGCGAGGGTGCAATTACAGGTGTAAAAGCTGTTCTTGCGATTATAATTAGATTTTTCCTTATGGGAATGTACCTCGGCTTTGATACGGGACTTGCAGGACGTTACGAAGATCCCGTTACACACAATATGGTGACTGATGCTGACGGAACACTTTTGTTTATGTGCGATAATTATATTTTATTTGCTTGTTTTCTTGTTCTTATGCCTGTTGTCAGCGGAATTTGCTATAAGCTTGCATTTGACGGCAAGATTCACGTTAACACTGAAGAGAAAAAGAAGAAATAAATTACACAAGTCGGAATATAAATGTTAGTGTGACACAAAGGATGTAAAAACACATTTTGACAATTGAGGTGTTTTTATGAAACGCAAAACCTTTGTAAGAAACATTGGCATTTGCACGGCTACTGTATTGATAGCATCTTTGTCTGCGGTTTATACTGTTTTTGATTATATGTTTTTTGGTGCAAGAACCACCGACACGTCAAAACTCGGCGATGCCAAGGGAAACTATACGGTTATAATCGATGCAGGTCACGGCGGCTTTGACGGGGGTGCTGTGGGTGTATCGGGGGTACTTGAAAAAGACATCAATCTGTCAATTGCCCGACAGCTCTGTTCTTTGTTTGAGTTTTCAGGTTATGAAGCGGTTATGACAAGAACAGATGACAGTCTTTTGTGTGATGAAGACTTACAGACGGGCAAAAAAATCAGTGACCTTAAAAACAGAGTAAAAATTGCCGAAGAGTACGATAATCCGCTGTTTATCAGTATCCATCAAAATAAGTTTCCTCTTGAAAAATATAAAGGTTTGCAGGTGTGGTACTCCAAAAATTCCGATGAAAGCGGTACACTTGCCGAAATCATTCAAAACAGAACGGTTACCTATCTGCAAAATAATAATAACCGAAAAGTAAAACAAGCGGGACGCAATATATTTGTACTTCATAAATTGCAGTGTCCTGCGGTGCTGGTTGAGTGCGGATTTTTGTCAAATTCCAATGAGGAAAAGCTGCTTTGCGACAAGGATTATCAGAAGAAGATAGCATTCGTTATTTTTTCTTCTGTTTCGGAATTTGTGTCAGAAAACAGCAACAAACAAGATATTTAACACGAAAGACGTGAAAACAATGAAAAATAAAACTGAATTTGTTTGCAGCGAGTGCGGCAACGTAACATCAAAATGGTTCGGTAAATGTCAGGCTTGCGGTGCGTGGAACAGCATCGAAGAGCAGGCTGCGGCAATTAGCGAGCCTGCCTTTACACGTTCTAAATCCGCTGTTCACTCCGCTCATAATTCGTCGCTTGCAAAGCCGATAAGTGCAATCAGCTACGATGATAACGACAGAATTAAAACGGGTATGAACGAGTTTGACAGAGTGCTTGGCGGAGGCATTGTTGAAGGCTCGGTTACGCTTCTTTCGGGCGAACCCGGTGTCGGTAAATCAACGCTTTTGCTGCAGGTGTGCGGAATGCTTGGTGACATCAAAAAGCTGCTTTATGTAACAGGGGAGGAGTCGCCTGCACAAATCAAGCTTCGAGCAAAAAGACTGGGAGTAGAAAGTGAAAAAATCCTAATTTACTCCGAAACAGACATCGACGAAATACTGTCAGAGGCAAGTCTAACAAATCCCGATATAATTGTAATCGACTCAATTCAGACGCTGACGGATGAAAATTCATCATCTGCACCGGGCAGTATTACGCAAGTTAGAACAACCGCATCTCGTCTTATCAAGCTTGCCAAGTGTGAGGGGATTTCCGTTATAATCGTAGGTCACGTTAACAAAGACGGCGGTATTGCAGGTCCTAAAATTCTTGAACATATGGTTGATACTGTGCTGTATTTTGACGGCGAAAAGCAGTATTCCTACAGAACCTTGCGTGCAGTTAAAAACAGATTCGGCTCAACCAACGAAATCGGTATGTTTGAAATGGACTCGGAGGGACTTTGCGAGGTGGAAAACCCGTCAGAATATCTGCTTTCACAGCGTCCTACAAATGTGTCGGGCAACTGCACTCTTTGCGTAATGGAGGGCACACGTCCGATTCTTGCAGAAATTCAGGCTCTTGTTACAAAAACTGCGTATCCTGTGCCAAAAAGAGTATCCACAGGCTTTGATTTTAACAGACTTACACTTCTGACGGCTGTTCTCGAAAAGAGAATAGGCCTTAATCTTTATACATCGGACGTATTTGTCAACATTGTCGGCGGTTTAAGGATAGACGAGCCTTCAAGTGATCTTGCGGCGTGTATTGCAATAATTTCGGGACTTCGTGACCTTGTTGTTGATGATAAGCTTATAGCAATAGGCGAAGTCGGTCTTGCAGGAGAATGCAGGGCGGTGGGCAACATTGAGCAGAGGGTGCGTGAAGCTGTGAGACTTGGCTTTACAACTGTTGTAATACCTATGAGAAACTACGAACGATCCAAACAAAAGCTTGAACAGATTAAGGGAAAGGCAACAATTCTCCCTGTAAGAAGCATTATGGATTGCCTTAGAATTTTTGCAAAAAACGATGGATAACAAGAAAATTCTTGCCGTAGATTGCAGAATGAACGCAAAAAGCTGTGAAACTCTTGAAAAATACGGCTGTAGATTGGTAAAAATACCGTTAATAGGCTGTTTTGATGAGCCTGTTGCCGCTCACCCTGATATGTGCGTGCTGAAGCTTGGAAAACAATTGTTCGTTCACAATGGCGTTAAAGATTTGTTCACAATTAACTGTAAAATCGAAGTAACAGGGGAGTCTTCGGGGCTTGAAAAACTGAAATACCCCTATGATGTTTCTTTAAACTGTGCAGTGGTGGGGAAAAGGCTTATATGCAATGAAAAAAACACAGATAAAAAGGTGCTTGCATTTGCTCGCGAGCTGAAATACGAGATTATAAATGTAAATCAGGGCTACGCAAAGTGTTCAACATGTGTTGTCAGCGATAATGGAATAATTACAGAAGACGAATCAATTGAACAAGCATGCAGAAAATCGGGAATTGACGTACTGAAGATTGCAAAGGGACACGTCAGACTAAACGGATACAATTACGGGTTTATCGGAGGCTGTTCAGGCTTGATTGAAGACAATCTGTTGGCGTTCAATGGAAATGTATTTTTGCATCCCGACGGAGAAGCAATTCACGCATTTTGCAGAAAACACGGCACAGAGGTGCTGAATCTCTGCGATGAGCCGCTTTATGACGTGGGGAGTATAGTAAGGCTGTAAATTTATACCTTCAAAAAATTATATATCCAATTATGTAAAATAAAAATTTTATTCAATTCGGGGAACTCCGTCACAAAGCATTATACAGCAAACTATCCGTTTTGTCAATACCTAACGGTCTTTCCAAAACTACACGACCTCTTGCGGGAGCAGCCGCAAGAGGTCAATACTTTTTTTCGGGGTTGGCGCAAAGCCTTGCGGCTTTGCTTAAAGTTGGTCTTTCATTCCTCTGCACTTCTCATTGTACCGACTCCGCAACACGTGTAAAGACTACAAACCGTTCACGATAGTAACCGTGACCGCTTTGTAAAAAATCAAAGATTTTTCGAAGGTCTTGACCCGAGCCGCTCCATCGGTCTGCTAAAGGTGTGCAGAAGCACAGAAAGGAAGTGTCAAAAATGACAATCAATTACCCGATGTACCACGCTACAATGAAGAAAATCCAAGAAGCCGCCGTAGCAAATGTGTCCGTGATGCTTCAGAAGAACGACTACACAATGAAGCACTTCGGAGATGAAAACGCTACAAAAATACGCCGTCATAATGGCTCAATCGTGTACTACCTCACAGCTGAAGTTGTGGACGAGCTTTTAAAATGGTGCTTGCTTCAAGAAAACGTCCTTGAAATGCTCTGTAATAACTCCCCTGCTTTTCAAGAGCTCACAAAAAAAGAAAAGTCCTGTATCGCATACATTGCAAGCAATAAGCCTGAAACAAAATACCTTGAAAGTCTGCGCAAAGCCGTTAACGGTGATTATATGCTTGACTTCTACCGTGACGAAGAAGCAATCGCCGCCGAAAAGCGTTACTCAGAAGCAAAACAAGAGCTTTATTCAACAAAATGGGGGTTTTAACTCCCTTTTTCATCGGAAATACGCACTTTTAACGGCTCATCGGGCGGAAAAATCGCATTTATTAATAAATCCAGGATTTCGCCAAATTCCGTAAGCTTTTCGTCGATTTCCTTAAGCTTTTGGAACACTCTCGGTATAGGGTTGTCGCTCAGAGCATAAAATAAAGTCGTCGAAGCGTTGCTGTGCTGTAAGTCGTGCATCGTCTTTCCGAGTCCGTTTTCTCGGTAATCCTTTACGGCAAAGCTTTTTCGGGCTGTGTGGGTACCTACGCCTTCGGGATTAATACCGCACTTGATACACGCCTTTTTAATGTGCCTGAACAGCGTTGACCTGTGTATGTGCTTGGTGGGATTTTTCTCCGAGCGAAAAATCCATTCCTCGGAATCGTTGCACGACCTCGGAATAACGGCAAGCACTTCACCAGGGAGCTTACGTGATGCCGATTTGCCTGTTTTCTGAGCCGTCCAATGAACAACGCCGTCGGCGTCGATGTCGCACTCCCTGAGCTTTATAACGTCGCTTACCCGCATACCTGTCGCATACATTAACAGCCAAATGGGGCGTAGACGGCTTGGCAAGGCACTTGCCACGCCTGCAACCTGTTCAGGCTCTAAATATCTGGTAATCACTCTGCAACACTCCTTAAACTGTTGCGTCGGGAGCTATGGGCTTCCACCGTCGAAGCTCACGAGCTATAAAATGCGGTCCTTTGATGGGTGTACGGTCGCATAGCTCAATAACCCTGCAAGCGTACGTTTCGCCCGTTGTACGGTCGCAAATGTATACTACTTCCATAAGGTTAACCTTGTTGTTCATCGGAAAGTCAGCGTACCAGGCGTGCGGAATGTCAAATTCCCGCCTGTCGTGCTGATGGTCGTACCTAACGAAACTGTTGGTTTCGTTAAGAAAGAAAACCTTCCTCACCTTGCCGTCGTCGTCAATGAATGTTGTCACTGCTGTAAAACCTCCTTATACACTCGGGTATGGTATCTGCATCAAAATTTAATCGCTTAAATTTTGTGTACGTGGTCTCGTGTAACGGTGCATCAATTTCTTTAAGCGGTATGTCAAGTAATTGATATTTCGGTCTGCCAAGGTTGCCGCCCGAAAGATAGTACCGCCCGCCGACCTTTTCACCGTTTGTCTTGGTAATGTACTTGAAGCAATATTTCGCACAGGCTTCACGACCGTTTTCGCCTGTTATGCGGATAGCCGTCGAGAATCCAAGACGGTAGTCGTCTATGTTGAATACAGGACGACCTTTGTTGTCCTTCAGCGGGTGACCGAAATAACGGCTGTCCGCTTTTTGATTGATGGCTCGCACGGTACATAAGCTGTCCCACGTCATAAGACCGTGAAAATGTACGTTGCTTTTGTCCTTGTGGAACTCAGGTACCAATACGTAAGTCAGACCGTTGCGACGGACTCTGTTGTCGAGCCATACACCAAGACGCTTGACAGCGTCTTTGTAATCGTCACGCTTGATGACGTTGTTGTCCAATGTAAGCGTAACGAATGTGTCAAACTGAGGTGTTGCCATAAGTATATCAAATAGATTGTTGACAGCACGACCGTATGATTTGCGGGCGTTCTCCGACGACATCTCAGAAACTACATCATCGGGAAGCTCTTCATCGGGGATATAACCTGTGTCCCATTTTTTGGACAGTTGCACCCCTTCGGGTACATAAGTTGGACGGTCAAAGACAGTAACAGAACGTGGTACCCATACACCGTTATCATCGGGAAAATACTTTACTCTTGCATTTGCCTTTGTCCCATTCAAAGGTAAATTTGACATAAAAAACCCAGCCTTTCTTAATACCGTTTTGACGGAATAATGTAGCTATCAATCAAGTATAAGAAAAGCCGACAGCTCCCATCAAATACCGTCGGCACTCTACAGCAATTTTTTGGCATCCTTCGTTCCGCGAATAGAATTAAAATTGCAGCTGTAGCATATTGATAATAACACTCGCTACGCTCGCCACGATGCGGCTCGCTCCGCTTCCGGCTTGGGTGCTAATTCTCGGCTGCACCGCAAAAGCTTTGTTGGGGCATCGGTGCTCTGTCTCGGCTGTGTGCTGTGTGTCCGCCTTGCCCGCCGTCGCCGCTTTTCTTGGCGTTGTGCTTGGTGTGGCGTGGTCGGCGGCGCCGAGCTGGGCAAGTCGGGCTTTGGTGCCGCTTTTGCCGTTCCGCCTCGGCGTGGGTGCGATACATAAGTGATACAGGCTCACCTTCGGTGAGTAGTAACAATTGTGTATCGGTCGCCTGCGGGCGGGTTCCCCCATTCCGTTCCCCCAAGGGAAGACGCCAGGATCCCGAACATTTTCTACAGTTCCGAAAATTGTGCTTGACAAACCGAAAAAGATGTGTTATTATATGTGTGCCAGGAATACCGAACGTGTATTCAAACCGTGCCTATCCCATGGGCTTAACTGCTCGGCACGGTAGCTCCACTGAAAGGTGGGGCTTTTCTTTTACTTAGTCTTGATGCGTTGATGACTTCCGTTTCCCGAATTGTTCGTCGTTCGACCCGACTTCGTCTCCTCACTCCTCGTTTTTGCTGGCGGGTGCTTCGCACATCAGAACCGCCACAAAAACAATAAAATTTTCGTTTTATTCAATTCTAAAAGAAGAAAGCTTCCTTACGGAAGCTAACAAAAGGAATTTAATAAAACGGTAAATTTTATTCAATTCGGGGCATATTATATTTTAGAGAAAGGTGCACTTTGGCTAAATCCCCGTATTATATTAACCTAAATCTATTATACCCAACAACACTTTAGGCGTATGCTTATATATATATTTAGAAAAGAGTTGTAAAAATGAGTTGGACAATTAAATCCAAAATTGAAAGTTTTGACGTTCAGCCTAACGGTAATGTAAAAATTTCTTCACTGCTTAAGCTTTTTCAGAAAGCTGCCGGTGATGAATTGCTTGACACACCTTTCGGCTTTTTTAATTTAGCTTCACGCAATGTGGCATTTGTGCTGACCAAAATGACTGTAAATATTATCAAGGACATAAAAATCTACGATGAGCTTGAGATCATCACACACCCGAGAAAGCTGCGCGGTGCGTCATATCCACGTGATTTTATAGTAAAGTCTCATGGTGAAACCGTAGCTGTGGCACGATCTGTGTGGGTACTTCTTGACATCGTAAAACGCTGTATTCTCCGTCCCTCGGCTATTGCCGACCTTGGTGAAATTCCTACATCTGACAGTGATTCATTTGAAATTGAAGATGTACGTAGAATTATTGAGCCCAATTCCCTATCAAGAACGGATGTTCGTAAGGTGTACTACTCCAACCTTGATATGAATAATCACCTTAACAACACTTATTATTCAGATTTTATTTTTGACTGTATAAATCCCGATGAGCATATTTCCGATGCGGGATTGTACTTGCAGATTAATTATAAAAACGAAGCTCGGCTTGGAGATACTCTTGATATAATGAGCGTCAAATCTCAATTCGACGGTAAGAATCAGTACGATTTTTCGGCAAATCTTGCGGGCTACGACAAGGTTTGTTTTACGGCTTTTGTCAGATTTGGAAATTGATTATGGCTGTATTCGGTATAATTATTATATAATCTTCACATAATATCACAAATATATTGACAAATTTTGTTAATTGTGCTATAATTACCTCAATAGAATAAATATATACAGGAGGTAGATGTATGAACTCTATTATCACAATCAGCCGTCAGTACGGCAGCGGCGGCAGATTTATTGCAAAAAAGCTTGCTGAAAAGCTGGGTATCCCCTACTATGACAATGAACTCATTACCATGGCTGCTAAAGAGAGCGGATATTCTGAAGCTATTTTTGAAAAAGCTGAACAGATTTCCACCCACAGCTTCTTATATTCTCTGTCAATGTTCGGTTCTGCTGAGGGCTTGTACGGTCTTCCTCTTGCCGATAAGGTTTATCTTGCTCAGTCGGAGGTAATCAAAAAATGTGCCGATGAAGGTCCTTGTGTTATTGTCGGAAGATGCTCTGACTATGTGTTGAAGGATTATCCCAATGTAATTGATTTCTTTATTTATTCCGATATGGAGCATAAGGTTAACAGAGCAGTTAAATACTACGGTATTAAGCCCGAAAAAGCGGCTCAGGAACTGAAAAATAAGGATAAAAAGCGTGCAAGCTACTACAATTATTATACGAGCCAGCGTTGGGGCGAAGCTGAAAACTATCACCTTTCCCTCAACAGTGACGCTGTAGGCATTGATGCCGCAGTTGATATTCTTGCAGCTTTTGTTCTTGCTCACGATAAGCTTCAGGGCTGATCAACAGCTAAATCCTGTCAATTATCAAGTAAAACTAAATATGGATATAAAAAGAACGACAGCCATAACCAAACGGTGACAAGCTGTCGTTTTGTTTTGTATTTAATTAAAGTGCGATTACTTAGTGCCGAAAATTCTGTCACCTGCATCGCCAAGACCGGGAACGATGTAGCCGTGTTCGTTAAGCTTTTCGTCAAGGCAGCCGCAGTAAAGCTGCACGTCGGGGTGATCTGAAGTAAGACGCTTAATTCCTTCGGGAGCTGCGATAAGAGACATAAACTTGATGTTCTTGCAACCCTTATTCTTGATAAACTGTACAGCAGCCGAAGCGGAGCCGCCTGTTGCAAGCATGGGATCAAGCACAACCACAAGTCTGTTAGCTATATCTGTGGGGAGCTTACAATAGTATTCCTGAGGCTCAAGGGTTTCTTCATCTCTGTAAAGACCGATGTGTCCGACCTTTGCGTAAGGAACAAGAGAAAGAATACCTTCAACCATACCAAGTCCTGCTCTGAGAATAGGTACAATAGCAAGCTTTTCGCCTGCAAGCATTTTTACCTTGGTTGTTGTTATGGGTGTCTTTACGTCTACATATTCCATGGGAAGGTCACGCAAAGCCTCATAGCCCATAAGCATTGCGATTTCCTCAACAAGCTCTCTGAACTGCTTGCTTCCTGTGTTTACATCTCTCAAAATAGAGATTTTATGGGTAATAAGCGGATGGTCAAAAATTACAACCTGATTTTCCATAGTCACATTTCCTTTCAAACATTGTATTTGTAATAATTCTACTAAATTATTCGGATTTTTGCAATACTTTACCGAAAATGGTTTAAAAATTAACAAATTTTATCATTTATTTAAATATTTACTTTACATATACACAAGTATTATTGACAATTGCTGCAATAAAAACTATAATTATCATAGTATATCTTCGGAGGAATATTGATGAGACTTGATTTATATTTATATACCAACGGATTTGCAGACAGCAGGACAAAGGCACAGAGCATTATAAAGCAAAGCAGGGTTACTGTTAACGGCAAGACTGCCGACAAGGTATCCCTTGAAATAAGCGAAACAGACACGGTGACGGTATCTGAAAGCGTTGATTTTGAATTTGTCGGACGCGGCGGGAACAAGCTTGAACATACATTTTCGGTTTTCGACTATTCCGCACAAGGAAAAATATGTGTGGACATAGGTGCATCAACAGGAGGTTTCACGCAATGCCTTTTGCTTCACGGTGCAGAAAAAGTGTATGCCGTGGACTCGGGTACAAATCAGTTAAGCCCAAAGCTTGTTAATGACAGCAGAGTTATTTCCATGGAGGGCTTCAATGCAAGAAATCTTACAAAAAGCGACATTGACGGAAATGAAGCTCAGCTTGTGGTTATGGATGTTTCCTTCATTTCTCAAAAGCTCCTCTACCCTGCCGTTCTTGCCGTTTCTGCCAAAGGTGCAGATGTTATAACCCTTATAAAACCTCAGTTTGAAGCAGGAAAAAAAGCTCTCGGAAAACACGGAGTTGTAAAGGACGAAAAGACAAGACAGCTTGTTGTCAACGACATAATCCGTTACGCAACGGATATGGGCTTTGAATACGTCGGGCATTGTGTATCTCCGATAACGGGCGGAGACGGAAATGTGGAATATCTGCTCCATCTTAAGGTGAAATCTTAAAAATACTATTGCATAATTATTCATTATATGGTACAATAAAATGAATAATTACTGACGGGAGATACTGAAAATGCTTAAATTAATGATTTGTGTTAATCCCAACAAGGACAAGGACCTGACAAATACCAAGAAGCTTCTTGATTTTCTCAGCACTTATAATGTTCAGATAATAATGTCCGATATTTTCAAAAGACCTTATTTTGACAATCCACCACTTTCCTCTACCCTTCTTGACGGCTACAATATTGAGTACATTCCCGAATATGCTGCCTTCAAAAAGGCGGATATCTGCATTGTCTTCGGAGGCGACGGAACAATAATTAAGGTTGCCAAGAAAATTGCTCAGGCTAACGGCTACATAATCGGCTTTAATATGGGACGTGTTGGCTATCTTGCAGAGCTGGAAGTAAGTGAAATGGCACTTCTTGACAAGCTTTTAAATGTTGAAAGTGTTGACAAAATCGAAGAGCTTTCCGACATAACCATAGACAGACGAATGATGGTAAAGTGCGATATTATCAGAAACGGAAAGGTTGTATTTACCACAAACGCTCTCAATGAGGTTGTAATTTCAAAGGGTGCTGTTTCAAGAATGGCAGGTCTCAGCCTTGTATGCAACGGAAAAAATATAATATCCTACAGAGCAGACGGAATAATAATTTCCACACCTACAGGCTCCACTGCCTACTGCATGTCGGCAGGCGGTCCTATAATCGATCCCGCACTTGACTGCATATGTGCCGTTCCCGTTTGTCCTTATCTGTGTCTCAACAACGGTGCCGTGGTTTTTTCGGGTGATTCTCAGATTGACGTAAAATTCAGTGCCGATAAAATAAATGAAGCTTTTTGTACCGTTGACGGAAAGGTGACAAAGAGTATTTATGACGGCGATATTGTAAGAATTACAAAGGCTTCTGGCGGTGTAAAGCTTATCAGACTGAAGGATATTGATTTCTATTCAAGACTCAACAACAAAATGAATCTTGCCAACAACATTTAAAGGCGGTAAACAATGAAGAATCAAAGACAAAAGAAAATACTTGAGCTTATTTCCAAGCACGAAATAGAAACTCAGGAGGAGCTTACACAGCTTCTTATAAACAGCGGCTTCAATGCCACGCAGGCTACCGTTTCAAGAGATATAAAGCAGCTTCGGCTTGTAAAGGTAAGTACAAGCTCTGACGTATCAAGTACCGTAAAATACAAGTATGCCGAGAATAATCTTACAGGCGAAATCGACAACCGCCTTGGCGCAAGGTTTAAAAACATTTTGTCCGATACCGTTGTCAGCGTTAAATGTGCCTCAAACATTGTTGTTCTTAAAACATATGCAGGCATGGCTCAGGGAGCAGGCGCCGTAATTGACTCGCTTGATGTAGCAACACTTATCGGCTCTGTTGCAGGTGATGACACTGTAATAATTGTTATGGCTACAGAAGCAGACGCCTCGGATTTTGCAAAGAAGCTTTCAAAAAGCATCAAATCATAGTCTTGGAGTGAAACACCATGCTTCAATCAATACACATTGAAAATATAGCACTTATTAAAAACATTGATATTGAGCTGTCCCCTGCTTTTTCTGCTTTTACAGGTGAAACAGGCGCTGGTAAAAGTATCATTATTGATTCCATAGGATGTCTTTGCGGAAATAAAACCTCCAAGGAGCTTATCCGCAACGGCGAGGATTTTGCAGTTGTTGAGGGCATTTTCTCAGGACTTGGCAATACAGCCGTTCAAAGATGCGAAAATGCAGGAATAGAGCCTGATGAGGACGGCATCGTTTACGTTTCAAGAACTGTAAAGAGTGACGGCAAAGGTGTGGTTCGCATCAACGGCAAAACCGTTCCTCTGTCTGTCCTTAAAGAAATAGCTCCGTCGCTTATCAACATTCACGGACAGCACGACAACACCGAGCTTATGAACAAGGACAGCCACCGCAAGCTGCTGGACAGCTACGGAGTCCTTGAAAAAGAGCTTGAAGAATACACAAAGAGTTACAGCGAGTATTGCTCAATTAAGAAAGAGCTTGACTCCATAAACACCGATGAAGGCGAAAAACTCAGGCGTATCGAAATGCTGAAGTTTCAGATTAACGATATTACCGCCCTCAAGCTTAAAGAAGGCGAAGAGGAAAAGCTTGAAGACGAAAAGAAACGTCTTCTCAATATTGAAAAAATAGCAAGAAATTCCGCAGTTGTTTCGGAATCGCTTTACGGACAGTCCGGAGCCGTCGACTGTATAGACAGAGCTGTTGAGGCGCTTCGCAATCTTTCAAGAATCAGCGATGAGTACATTGAATTTACCGATACGCTTACCGATATAAAAAGCAGCATTATCGACATTGCCGAAACGGTATCCGATATGACAGGCGATGTTGACGGCGATCCTTCAAGACTTCTTGACAAAATTGAATCAAGGCTTGATGAAATTCAAAAAGCAAAAAGAAAATACGGCAGTGATATTTCAGAGGTACTTGAGTATCTTGAAAAAGCAAAAAACGAGCTTGATGACCTTGAAAACTTTGACAGAAAGTCCGAAAAGCTACGTGAGCAATTGTCAAAAGCAGGCGAAGCTTTAAAGAAAAACGGAAACATTCTCACCGAAAAACGTCTCGGTGTATCGTCGCTTTTAAAAGAAAATATTGAAAAACAGCTACAGTATCTTGATATGCCCGGTGTAAAATTCAAGGTACAGATTAACGAAAAGCCTTACGGCAGAGACGGTGCTGACGATGTTGAGTTTTTTGTTATGACAAACTCCGGAGAGGGCTATTCTCCCCTGTCAAAAACAGCATCGGGCGGCGAGCTTTCACGGCTCATGCTGGCAATTAAAAGTGTTATTGCTGAAAAGGACGGCATTGATACTTTGATTTTTGATGAGGTTGATACTGGAATTTCGGGCAAAACATCAAGAAAAATCGGCTTAAAGCTTGGCGAGATTTCCAAGGTTTCACAGGTACTTTGCGTTACACACTCTGCCCAGATTTGTTCTGTCGCCGATACACATTACCTTGTGTCAAAGCACACGGACAACGACAGAACCTATACCACTGTCAATGTGCTTGATGAAAACAGACGTGTCGAAGAAACAGCACGAATTATTGCAGGAATAAATGTGACGGAAACTTCACTTACAGCGGCAAGAGAGCTGATAGAAAGCAAAACGCTGTAATTTTGTCAATTCTTTTGTGTTAATTGTGTTACTTTTACTATTGACACAATTGTCGTAAAATGTTATAATTTTGTAGTACAATATAATATAAGCGAAGAACGCTTTACAGGAGGAAAATTATGCTGGACTTTTCAAAGGAAGTTGCTCTCAACCCCCTTGCACTTGTAGGTACAAGAGGTACCGAAAATATGCTCCAAAGAATTCAGAGATATATCGGTGAGTGGAGACGTGAAGAAAACCCCGATTATATCATCAACACAAAATTTTCAAGATTCGGTACCGGCGAAGCCAAGTGTATGCTTGAAGAATCCGTAAGAGGTAAGGACTTGTTTATCGTAGCAGACTGTTTCAACTACAGCCAAACATACAAGATGTACGGTATGGAAGTTCCCATGAGCCCCGACGATCATTTCTGCGACATCAAGCGTATCATTTCGGCGGCAAGCGGCAAGGCTGCAAGAATTTCCGTAATTATGCCAATGCTTTACGAAAGCAGACAGCACAGACGTACTGCACGTGAATCTCTTGACTGTGCATTTATGCTTCATGAGCTTGTAAACCTCGGTGTTGAAAACATTATGACCTTTGATGCTCACGATGACAGAGTAAGAAACGCTATTCCTCTTGAAGGCTTTGATAATCTCATGCCTCACTATCAGATGTTTAAGGCGTTTATGGCAAATGAAAAGGATATCGATGTAAAGAATCTTGTTATTGTATCTCCCGATGAAGGTGCTCTTACAAGAGGTATGTACTACTCATCCGTTCACGGCGCACAGCTCAGTATGTTCTATAAGAGACGTGACTACTCTGTAATTGTAGACGGTAAAAATCCCATTGTTGCTCATGAATATCTCGGCGAAGATGTTAAGGGGAAGGATATTATCATTGTTGATGACATTCTTTCCTCCGGTGATTCATTCTTGCACGTTCTTGACAAGCTCAAGGCTATGGGTGCAAAGAGAGTGTTCGGCTTCTTCACATTTGGTCTGTACTGCAACGGATTTGAGAATGTGGACAAGTAC